>JAFSXC010000050.1 GCA_017450105.1 Lachnospiraceae bacterium
GACAGGGGAAATTTTTCTCAGCCACACTCTCCGTTCGCGGCCCGAGGTTGGGTTTGGCCGGGCCGCGCCTTCGGTTTTGGTTTTGCGGCCTGAAGTTAGTTCTGGCGGGCCGTCACGGGGTTTACCGGAACATTTCGAAGGTGAAGGAGCCGTCACGGCTCAGATTCGGGTTATAGTACGGGTCGCCCTCCGCTATCATTTTATCCCAGTTTTTGTGCAGGAGCTGCTTTGCCTCCCTTTGTCTCTTTTCGTCGGCGTATCCGTTCAGGAGCGGTCCGTGCAGCATATTGATCACATAGGGGTTTAAGGCCACCTGATGGGCTTCCCTTCTTACCTTCATCGAAAAATCAAGGCCGAGGGCCCAGGGGTCGTCCAGCTCGGGGGCAAAGCCTTCAAGCTTCAGGAATTCTTCTTTCCTCAGCATCATCCCGTAGGCAGAGGCCGCGGATACGTTATGAGTGTAGTACATACGTCCCATGTAGCCCGGGGCGCTGTAATTGTTCTTATGTTCGATCGGAAGGACGAGGCCCTCCTCTCCGAGTCCGAGGATATAGCCGGCCTCCTCCACCATCCCGAAGCGGTCGGTAATGCGGGAAGCGGCAGCATAGATATCGTCCTGCCGGACGTACTGCTGCAGGCGCTTGATAAACAGCCCGTCGAAAATCTCCATTTCCGCGTCCAGAAGACAGATATAAGGCTCTGCGGTTTCCCTTATTATTCGATTTAAAAACGCGGCCAGGGTTTCCTCTTCGGCGACGTGTACCGTATTCAGTCCCGGGATCTCAAGGGGCTTTCCGGTTCCGCAGTCACACAGGGTTACGGCGTACCTTCCCCATTCCGTACGCTCCTGAAGAGAGGAGAGCAGGCGGACCAGCGATTTTTCATTGTCCCGGCAGGTGATAAGAAGGCGGACCGGCTCCGGTTCGATCTGATAATCCAGGCGGTAATGGGTCGCGCAGATACAGGAGGAGTGGATCCTTGCCTCTCTTCCGAGCCTTGCCTCATTGTCGTGAACGGCCCGGCGGCCCGCGTCTATCGCGTAGGGCTTGGCCTCTATATTATCCGAAACGGAGCCCGGATGGACTCTCCAGAAATAGAGGACGCGGGGGATATGGCGCACCACCCCGGCCGCTGTCGTAAGTCTTAAGACCATGTCGTGGTCCTGGCTGCCGTCGTAGGCGTCCCTATAGAGTCCGTTGGTTTCAAGAAGGGACCGCCGGAACACGGTCAGGTGGCAGATATAGTTCACTCCGTTTAAGTTCAGCGGCGAATAGCCCGGTTTAAAATGGAGGGTCGCTATATGCTTTATCTTATCCTTTTCAAAGGTCATCTCATCGGTGTAGATGAAATCGGCGCCGTAGTCCTCGATCTCCTTCATGACGTAAAAGAGAGCCGAGGGATGCAGCATGTCATCGTGGTCAAAAAGGGCGGTGTACTCGCCGGATGCAAACGAGAGTACCGCGTTGGTATTCCCGGAGATCCCCTCATTCTTTTCGAGGCGGCGGTAGACGATTCTTTTATCCCGGGCTGCGTATTCCCGGACCACCCTTTCCACGTAATCATGGGCCTGATCCGAGCCGTCGCCGAGGCAGAGCTCCCAGTTCGAATAGGTCTGGGAAAGCACCGATTCGATCATATCGCGAAGGTAGCGCTCCGGCGTATTGTAAAGAGGAACGATGACGGAGATCTTTATCTGCTTTGTAAAGGACGTCCCTTCCTGTTTCTTCCGTTCCTCCTCCGTCAGGGCGATGCTCCTTAAGAACGCCTTGTTCCGCTTCATCCGAAGCGTGGCGCGGTTCTTCCACTTTACATGGAGCTTATTCTTCAGCTTTACGAAGGCGGTCTTTTTATCCATTTTCGCAAAGAGGATCGTCCGGACCTTGACATTCGCATACAGGCGGTATACGGGATTCACAACCGGCCAGTACCACTTTTTTTTCATGGCCTTGATCCGGTCCGACTGTCCGGCATACAGGGGGCTGATCGAATCCTTATCCACACCGTCGAAGTTTTTGATCTCCCAGTCGCTGGCAAACAGGCGGACATCCGCCACCATCTTGGTTTCTGCGGGGACCTCGGCCTGCTGCTCCCTGATCCACTGTTCAGTTTCTGCGGAAAATGGCTTATTCATACCTAAAAGTTTATCCTTCCTGCCTTAAAAAATCAACCAGGGCCTTCGCCGTTCCCTTCGCTCCCAGACCGGGGTTTGACCAGACGCTTTCTCTGGCCTCCTTCCTTCCCAAAGCGTACTGTTCCTCATGAAGGGCTGTATTGATCAGCTCCTTCATTCTTCCGAGATCGTCCTCCTTCAAAGGGATCCCGAGCTTCGGAAGGATCTCGTACTTCCACAGGGGATGGTCCACCCAGGCCGCATCGTAGGGCGCCGGGTCAAAAACATCCTCGGCATAGAGGATGGGCTTATCAAACACCAGACAGAAATCGAAGATCACCCCGGAGAAATCCGTCACCATCAGATCCGCCTTCAGCAGCGCCGGGAAGTTATCATCCGAAAGATCCCAGGCCAGGCGCTCCGATTCCGGGAATTCCTTCATCAAGGGCTCCACGATCTCCTTTTCCGTGATCAAAGACTGCGGGTGCGGACGGATGATGAGATCAAAGCCCGTTTCCAGAAGGGCTCTGATCAGCCTCCCTCCGTACAGGGACAGCAGCGCACTCCTGCCCCAGGAGGGTGCAAGCAGGACCGTTACGTTTCCCTCGGTTTTTCTTTGCGGCTCCTTCTTTTTTACCTCATCATATCTGGTTTTCAGCTCATCCAGATAGGGGCAGCCCACGGAGCGCAGCTCCTTTTTCGGCAGCCCGCGGAGCTCCTCCAGCTCTCTGATCTCCTTTTCATGCACCGGACCGCCCGTCAGGACCGCATCGTAAAAGTCCAGGCCGAACATCCTGTAGCCGAGGGCGCTCCCGACCGCGTGCAGGATGTGTACATAGGTCTTTACTCCCTTCGACCGCTTCCACTGGTATACGGAAAGGCCGGGGGTCGTGGACAGGACCACCTTCGCCTGCAGCTTATTTAACCGTGCCCAGGCCAGGTTTCCTTCCCCGATAAACTCGGTTGTGATCCCCGAAAAGCTCTCCGAGAGCAGGGGATCATCTTTCGAGGCCGTCAGGAACCGGGCTTTGACCTTCCTTTTCTCCAGCTCTCTGAGCACCGGCCGGAAGGTGGAGGCGTAACGCCTGTGATCGCTGAAGAGGACCAGCTCCGCGGTCTTTTTCTCCTCTGCATGTGCTTTGCCGCCCTGAAAAAAGAACTTCAGCTTCAGGAGCAGCCCCCGCGCCGCGAAGGCAACGGTCGTCAGTATTCCCAGGATCGCTGCCAGCAGCATACTGCCGGTTCCCGGGTCAATGTATAACAGTATTGTTCCCATAAAATCTCACCAGGTCATTTCTGTCTCTGATTCCGTATTCTGCAAAAGAAAACTCCTTTTCGGGGGAGGCTGCGCCCTTGTACCATTCATAAACCTGCTTCATAACCGGACAATCCGTGCCTGTCAGCGCAGCCGTTTCCAGCAGCACCTTCAGGCCGTAGGGAAAGTCGGACGCAAAATAACGCGAGGAGAAATCGGGGACGAAGCCGCCCTCTTTCTGCAGCGCCGGGGTTTGGATTCCCCGGAAGGAGCGGATTTGGGACAGCTTGGCCTGAAGCTCCGTTTCATTTCGGCTCTCATAATGTCTTTTCAGACTTACCACTCCGCTAAGCGACAGCTCCGGCAGACTCTTTACGACGTTCTGAAGCTCTTCATCCATCCTTAACAGGGTCCTTGCGCTTTCCAGATCCCAGTCCTCATAGAACAGGGGAAGGGATTGGTAAACCATTCCCTCCTTATACTCCCGGAAGATACAGAACAGGCGGCTGGTATGCAGGATCGGATTCGAGGGCGTCAGCGTCAGGTTCAGGTAATTCGGAAGCGGAAGCGTCAGGATTCCGAGCGCCTCTTCGATCCGGCCGCAGCAGCGCATGGTGTGAAGAGGATCCGCCGCCGCCACAAACAGCTTTTCCCGGATCGTTCCGATCCTGGCTCTTGTTCCGTAAACTTCAGAGCGTGCAATCGTCGGAACACGTTCCATTCCGCATAAATATACCCCTCGTTCAAGCTCTTCCCGGAATACAAGTTCACCTCCGCCGCTACCCGGCACAAAGCAGAATACCGTTTCGGGATCGAGGATCCCCCGGATCTTTTCCAACAGCTTCTCATTCCGGAAGGCCGGAACCGTGGAAAAAACGAGGTCTGCTCCTGCACACGCCGCCTCCGGGTCATCGTAGGATTTGACCCTGTGGCCCCGGTGAAGGATCGTTCCCTCCTCATCCGTAAGCACCGGTTCCTCCGACACCTCCGTGGGTCTTGAAGAAAGAAGGCGTACCTCCTCTCCCCGTTCCGACAGCAGGGCCGCCAGCACCGTTCCGATATTTCCCCCTCCGATCACCGTTGTTCTCATAAGAGCTCCTTCATTGCTTTTACCAGTCGGTCATTTTCCTGCGGAAGGCGGATCGCCAGCCGGAGATATTCGCCTCCCGTCTTTTTCGTCAGGTCCTTTACCAGAATGCTTTTTTTCGTCAGCAGCTCTCTGGTCAGCCTCCGGGCGCCTCCCGGTTCCTTTAGCTCCACCATCAGGTAATTGGCCTCCGAGGGGAAAACCGTCACCTTTGGCAGCGCCTTCAGCTTATCCGAAAACCGTTCTCTTTCCGCTCTCAGCTTATCCAGCGCCTCCTCGTAGTCGTCATGATATTTCTCCTCAATCTGAAGGTAAAACTCGGCGAAGGAATTGATATTCCAGATGGAGACCTCCTTCTTCAGCCGCTTTATGAGCTCCCGGTCCCCGGAGGCCAGAAGGCCGAGCCGAAGCCCCGGTACGCCGTAGGATTTGGAGATGCTCTTGATCACGATGAGCGACGGGTGCGCCTCCAGCAGCTTCGTATCCAGAAACGTTTTTCCTTCCTCCGAAAAATCCGAGAAGGATTCGTCCAGAATCAGGCGGATCCCCTGCTCCCTGGTCCATGTAAGGAGCTTTTTTGTCTCCGCGGCGCTTAAATAATTTCCGGAGGGATTGTCGGGGTTCACAAGAACAAGGGCCGAAAGCTCCTTATCCCGGAAAAAGTCCGTCAGCTCTTTGGCCCCGTAGCGAAAGCCGCTCGTTCGGACGTCAAAAAAAACGCATTTGTCCTCCGGGTACCGGTTTTTATATTCCTCAAAGGAGGGGCGGATAAAGCCGATCTTTCCCGTTTGCCTCTGAAAAAGAGCACTGATCAGCTCCGAAGCGCCGTTTCCGACCACGATCTGCTCCGTTTTCAGATCAAAGTCCTTGGCGGCGAGAAGCGACTGCACCTCCTGGCCGGAGGGATAATTTGTCACCAGCTTTTCGAAATTGGCCTTCAGCTCATCCATCAGCCGGCGGGGCGGATAGAAGGGATTTACCAGATAACAGAAATCGAGGAGCCCCGGATACCTCCAATAGCCTCCGAAGCGGCCACCGATCCGGTCCACCTTCCCGTCCTCATCGCCCACGAACATCGAGGCAGCGATATCCAGATCCTGCGCGTCATCGATCTCGTACCAGAGCTCCCCGCAAAGGCGCTTTGCGCGGATCTCCGGCTCGTCCAGCATCGTAATGACCCTGAGTACCTGCTCATAATAGGCGTTGTTCCCCAGAGCCCTGGAATAGGCATCCAGGAACGGGACATAATGGGTCGCGGAAAAATGGCGGCTGAATTTGTAGATATTCACGGTCTTATAATAGTCCGCGATCTCCTCAAAGCGGAACCGGCTTTTGGGAATAAAGGCCTCGATCCGGTCATCCGTCGTGATCCGGACGCAGGTGCCGTCCATCCAGCTTTCGTAGCGGTCCACAAGCGCGAGCGTTTCCCGCTCATCGGAAAGCAGCGCCTCCAGAATCCCGTCCTCAAAGATCAGATCCGACTCCAGAAGCAGCGTGTCGTCCTCACACAGCCTCTCTCTGGCCAGATACAGGGAATAGATATTGTTCGTTGTCTCATAATCCGTATTTTCCACGAAAACAAGAGGCGTCCTTACGGGAAGGCCTTCGCAGAAAGCCTTCAGCTTCTCTCCCTGATAGCCGATGACGAGGACGATCCGGGACAGTCCGAGGCGGTCGAGCTGCGACAGCATCCGCTCGATCAGAGTCTCTCCGTTGACCCGGATCATACACTTCGTGTTTTCCCTTGTCAGGTCCTTCAGCCGTTTTCCCATGCCGGCCGCAAGGATCAATGCCTGCATCAGTCTTCCCCCTCTCCCAGATCCTTCCATGAAGAAGGATCGAAAATGTCATCCGATACCGAAAACCAATGGCCGTCATGGGTGTCGAAGGTTTTCCGATCCGTAATCCAGAAGCGCTTGCTCGTGGTAACAATCTGCGGCTCTTCCTTCGCCTGATTGTCCAGCGGATTTCCGGTAAAGGGATTCAACGCCTTGTCCAGCACTCCCGCTGCCGCCATGGAGGGCACATCGGCGTTGGTCATAAACTCCTCCGAAACCTTCAGCTCCCCTGTGGCGCCAAAATCCTTCACCATCAGAAGGGGATTTAAGAAGGTGGTGTCGTAGGTCTTGTCCCCGGCCTCGATCTCTGAGAGAATACCGATGTCATAGCCATGATCCGCCACAAGGATGATCCGCGTATTGTCGTAAAGTCCCTCCGCCTTCAGCATCTGAAGCCAGTCAGAAAGCGCCAGGAAGGCCATCATGTTCACCTCGTAATGCCGCTCCCTCCGTCCGTTTTCGGTATTTAAAACCGCCCCGTCCAAACCGACCCGCTTACTCGTATCAATCCCTTCGTTATTCGCGCGCAGCGCCAGGGTGTAGCCCGGAAGCTGAAGATGCGACGGAGCGTGGGTGGTTCCGTTCTGGAACAGAAGAAGAGCGCCCTCGTCTCCCTCTTCGATTTCCGTAAGCCTGTTCAGCCTCTCCAGCACCGGATAGTAGTTGACCAGCACCGGATCCACATAAGGATAGTTCTCCGGATCATGGTAATTTCCCTCATCGTAAAGCGGCATTCGCAGGAGATTGGGGGAAAGCCGAAAAAGCGAATAGCAGAACAGCTCCCGCACCCTTCTCTCCTTCCAGGAGGCGCGGATCTTCTCACTCTCCTCTGTTTCATAAGCCCCGCACAGACTGTAGGCGCTGACGTTTTCAAGCCCCTCATAGATCGAAAGGTCCGGATTCTCACGATATCCGGCATAGGGCGGATCCACAACGGTCACGTTCATCCCCTCCTCCGAAAACAGGGTCGGCAGAACCAGCAGCGCCTCGTCATGCTTATCCCGAAGCGTCTCAGCGCTCCGTTCGTTCATGCGCTTCGGCGTATATTCATAACCGCCGAACAGGGGCGGCGCTCCGAAGTTTGTATGGCCTCCATAGGACAGCGTGTTGGGATACCAGGTGAAGCCGGTAAAGGAATCCCTCAGCTCCTTTTTTTCCGCGAAAAGATAGGGCACAAAGCTGTCGATTGCCCGGTCCAGCATGATGACCACCACGTTTTTTCCGTTCCGGCTCAGCTTCAGCGGCTTTTCGGGCAGCGCCTCCGTTTCATTCCTGTGGTACCCCTCCCTGGCAAGGACCTGTTCGGTCCTTACGATCCGCACCGCGCCAAGGATAAAAAAGCTGGCGCTAAGAATCATGAGCCCGGCGGGGAGAATCCGTTTCAGGTGCTTTTTCAGCTGTTTCCCGAATACAAACAGCACCGCGAAAACAATTACCGCGAAAAGCAGGCTGCCGATGATTTCAGGCGCCCCGAAGGCCACCTCCCCTTCAAATACCATGGAGGAGGAAAGCGTTCCGAAGGCAGCCGGAAACAGCAGGGCGTTGATGAGGCTAACCGTCAAAAACCCGAGGGAGAGAAGGGCCGCCCTTTCCCTGTGCTTCCGTTTCAAAAGGAGGAAAATCACACCGCCCCAAAACAGAAACACTCCCACCGCCAGAGAAAGCGTCAGCGCCAGATTCCGGTTCGGGTCCACATACCGGTGGGCATCCGCGAAGGAGACTGGATCCGATGAAATCACCATGGCCGGAAGCGCAAGTCCGGAAAACACAGCCAGAACCGTCTGGGACGCGAAGAAGAGCTTCGCCGCCCAATTCCCTGCGGCCCTGTCGGAAAGCTCCTCCTCCGGTTTTTTTATGGGAATCAACCGAAGAACGATGTTTTTCCCCAGAGAGAACAGATTGTTCAAAGTCCAGTAAAAGACCAGACCCGAAGGAGAATGATAAAGCAGGACCAGAAAGATAGCGGCCAGCACATAGATCGAAAGCTTCTGCCGAAACGGAAGGCCTCTGGAATAAATCTCCCCGGAGATCAGATTGATCACGGTCATCAAAATCGGGAGGACATTCACCGCGGTCCCTCCGATCACCAGAAGCGCGTCCTCCGCCCCGAGATCCCGAAGGAACAGAAAGCCCGTCCCCTTCAGGATCGACAGGCGGGATAAAAACCGGTAGGCCGCCGTAAAAAACGGGACCTGCAGCAGCAGGGACAGAGACCCTCTCAGGGCAAAAAAGGGATGGTACCCCTGCTCCTTATAGTAGGCGTTCGTCATCATATACCGCTCGTCGCCGCGGAAGGTTTTTTTGATGTGATCCGTCCAGGGCCGAAGCTCCGCCTTTTTCTTCCGCTCCTCCATCGCATAGTAATCCGCCCGTCGGTACAGGGGCAGCGCCAGGAAATTCACCACCAGACTGACACACAGAATCGACACGCCGGGGTTCCCCCCGATCGAATAGAAGATGTCAAAAACGGTTTCAAACAAGAGCTGAAGAGGATAGATAAATATCGTATACAAACAGGTTCCGATCATTTTGCCTTAAAAAAGCCTCCGATTTTTCGCTTTCTTAACAAGTATACACCAGAGAGGCGTTCTTTTCTACTGTCTGACGGGCCAAGTTCTCCATTGCCTGTTCAAAAAAAAGAGTGTATGATGATAAGGGAAACGCTGATTTAATCAGCGTTTCCTTAGAAAACGAATTATTTTAAGGAGGTTATTTTATGAAGATATGGAAACAGGCTGCGGTTCTTTTCCTGTCCGCAGTCACCCTGATCTCGTATGCTCCCGCAGCCGTGGCCGGCGAGGAGACAATCCCGGCCCAAGAAAAGCAGATCCAGATCCTTCAGACCAGTGATCTGCACGGTATGTTCATGCCCTATACCTACGCCACCCTTTCCGACCACCCGTATGGCTCTCTTTCGCAGGTCGCTTCCGCCATAAGGGAAAGAAGGGATGAAAACACCATTCTGATCGACGTGGGAGACATCATCCAGGGGAATTCCGCCGAACTCTTTCTGGAGGATGAAAAGCACCCGATGATCGAGGGTCTGAACTTTCTGGATTATGACTACTGGGTCGCCGGCAACCATGAATTCAACTTCGGGGTACCGACGCTTCTTCGTATTGCCGGACAGTTTCAGGGGAAATTCCTGTGCGGCAATGTTTTATCGGATGGCACCCCCATCGGCCTTACCTGGGACATAAAAGAAGTAGACGGCGTCAAGGTTGCCGTGATCGGTATGGTGACACCGGGTATTGTCCGCTGGGACGCGGAAAAGCTGAAATCCTATGAGGTGATAAATCCGGCGGATATCCTGCCGGAGCTCGTAGAGAAGCTGAAGCCTCAGAGCGATGTCATCCTCCTTGCCTATCATGCGGGTACCTACAGACAATTTGATATGTATGGTACCAACGCATACGACATCGCCGAGGTCTGCCCGGATATCGACGTGATTCTGGCGGCTCACGGCCATGAACCGCAAATCGAAACCACGGATAATGGCATTCTGCTGACGGAAAATAAGGATCAGGGCGAAACCCTGACGGACGTGGACATCACCCTGGAGCCGGATGGAAACGGCGGATGGAAGGTAAAGGAAAAGAGAGCGGAGCAGCTTTCCATGAAGGATTATCCGACAGACGAAGCCTTTGCCGCCGCCCTTTCACCTTACGATCAGAGGGCGAGGGACGATGCTCTGACCGAAATCGCCCAGCTTACCGGCGGAGACCTGGTGCCGCAAAACGAGATAGCGGGCATTCCTCAGTCTCAGCTTCAGGCGACCTCCCTGACGTATCTCATCAATTCGGTTCAACGCCATTACGCCGATGCCGACGTATCCGCCACTGCCGTAATGAGCAAGAACGCCAACATCCAGGAGGGCCGTATCCGAAGGTGCGATCTTGCCAAAATCTATGAATTCGACAACACCCTCTATAAGCTTCAGATGACCGGAAAACAACTGAAACAGTTTATGGAAAGCTCTGCGAGCTATTATAACACCCTGCATGAGGGGGATCTTACCATTTCCTTCGACCCGAATCTGCGAATCTACCTATACGATATCTTTCTGGGAGTCAATTACGACATCAACATCAGCAAAGACCCCGGAAACCGGATCGAAAACCTGACCAGGGAGGACGGAACTCCGATTCAGGACAGTGACGTCCTTACCGTTGCTGTGAACAATTATCGTGCCGACGCTCAGCTTTTAAGTCCGGGATACGTCTATTCGGAGGGAGATGAGCTTCCGATTCTTCTGGAAAAGGATGTCAATGCCGGCGCGAAAGTCCGTGAGCTCATTGAGCTCTGGTTTACGAAGGATCATTACAAGGGAGTGGTTACCCCGGATCTGGAAGAGAACTGGAGACTCACCGGAATTACCTGGGATAAGGAAAAGCACGAACGGGCGGCAAATCTTGTCAACGCCGGTCTTCTCTCCCTTCCCACTTCGACGGACGGCCGCACAATCAATACCCGTTCCATAACCGAGGAGGATATAAAGCCCTTTGAAAACATAGATTTCAAAGCTCCCGCGTTTCAGGCAAAAGGGGGAAAAAGAAAGATCAAGCTCTCCATCAAGCCCGCAGCCAATGCAAGCCGGTATATCGTCTCCTGTTTCCGGGACAAAGCAATGACAAAAGCGGTGGAAACCGTGGAAACCGAAGCGACGAAGCTGACCCTGAAAAAGCTGAAGCCCGGAAAAAAATATTTCATTACGGTTCAGGCGGTTTTAAGCCTGGAGGGGAAGGAGTTCAACACCGATGTGTCCTCGCCCGTGAAGGTAAAGGTGAAATAACGCAAACCGAAGGAGTAAGCATGTCCTTAAAGGAAATAGCCAAAAGAGCCGGCGTGTCCCCGGCAACGGCCTCCCGGGCCTTAAATGACCCGGACTACCGCTGCCGGTCGGAGGAAATCCGGACCCGCATCTGGGAAGCGGCAAGGGAGCTTCATTATGTTCCGAATCTTGCCGCCAAAAACTTAAAAACATTGCGATCCGAGGAGCAGCAGAGGGTTTTTCACCTGAATATTCTGATCACCCGAACCGACGGCGCCAGGACCGATCCGTTTTTTGACGAGCTCCTGCGCGCGCTGGAAGGGGAATTCCATCGCCGTTTCTGCATTCTGAACAACATCTGGCATGAAACGAAATTCTCAGACGAGCGGAAATGCAGGGAAATGAACCTGCGGCAGGAAATCGACCGCTTGTTTTCGGAGGCCGGGGATAAAAATGATGGGCTGCTCATCATCGGGAAATGCGCGTCTTCCGTTCTCTCTCTTTTGCAAAAAAGGAGTCCGAGCATTGTCTCCATCAACCGCAATTCGACGAACTACGCCGTGGACGAGGTTCTCTGCGACGGCGAAAAGATCGCGTTTGCCGCCACGGAGCATCTCATCGCCCTCGGTCATACCGAGATCGGCTACATCGGCTCCTGCCATCACGAATCCCGCTACCGCGGCTTTCTGGATGCCCTGGCCAGGCACTCCCTGGAGGTGGATCCCGGCTTCATCATCGAGACCCGCCAGACCGAGGCCGAGGGCTTTAAAGCCATGCAGACGCTCACCGAGAGTGGGGTCTGCCCTACTGCCCTCTTCTGCGCCAACGATATTTCCGCCATCGGGGTCTTAAAGTACCTGTCTCTGATGAAAAAAAAGGCCCCCGCCGTGGCTGTCATCTCCTGTGATGACATCGCCGAAGCGGAGGTGATCCGTCCCGCTCTTACCACCTTCCATCTGGACAAGAAGGAGATGGCGCGGCACGCAGTCTATCTTCTGTTGGACCGCATAGAGGGCGGCCACATTAATGTTGCGCGGATCGAGGTCGAGAGCCGTCTCATCGAACGCGAGAGTTGCTTTGCGCCCTGACGGGCGCCTACGTCGTAAAGTATCCCCCGTCCCCGTAGAGGTAGGACTCCATCCTCTTATTGTCCGGGTCGATTTTTTTCAGGTCCTGATTCTCCAACAGCTTCGTCTCATTCCCCTGAATCGCATAAAGCCGGTAAATGATCACGTTCATTTTCTCTCCGACCTCCACCGGCCGGCGCTCAAGCGACCTGTGCGTCGTCAGCAGCACGCCGCCCACATCGATCTTCAGCTCCAGCGAGCTTCCCCGGAAAAGAATATCCCGGATCACCCCCTCCTGTGCAAAGGGGATGATATCCTTGAAATGCGGGTTATCGCTCTTAAAGGCCTCCACGAATTCCGGCCGGATGATGGCCCTCGTAAACTCTCCCTTTTCGAAGCCCTTTAAGCCCTCAAAGCTTTCCAGGATCACCGGATTCCCGACAAACCCGGCAACAAAAGCCGTCTTCGGCTCCTTATAGATCTCATAGGGAACACCGGTCTGTTCGATCCGGCCCTTATCCATGACCATGATCTGGTCCGCCACCTCTACTGCCTCGTCCTGATCGTGGGTCACAAAAATACTGGTGATCCCGACCTTATGGATCATTTCGCGGAGCCACTGGCGAAGCTCCTTCCGTACCTTGGCATCGATGGCCGCAAAGGGCTCGTCCAAAAGCAGCAGACCCGGCTCCGGCGCGAGCGCACGCGCAAACGCCACCCTCTGCCGCTGCCCGCCGGAAAGCTCGTTGGGATACCTCTTTTCCAGCCCGGTCAGATCGGTAAGTCCGATCAGCTCCGCCACCCTTTCCTTTATCTTGTCTGCCGGCTGCTTCTTGACCTTCAGACCGAAGGCAATATTCTCCGCCACGGTCATATAGCGGAACAAGGCATAGCTCTGAAAAACAAAGCCGATGCCCCGCTCCGACGGGGAAAGCCGGTTCACGGTCTTCCCGTTGATCAGAACATCCCCGCTGTCTGCGCTCTCAAGCCCCGCGATGATCCGAAGGATCGTTGTCTTTCCGCTGCCGGAGGGGCCGAGCAGCGCTGCCAGCTTTCCCTTCTCGATCCCGAAGCTGACATGATCCGAGGCCTTGAAATCCCCGAAGGTTTTGTTTATTTCTCTTACTTCTACGTACATACTATGCTCCTGAAATATTCCTTATTCTAATCCTCAACCCTGGCTTCTTTCGTATTCTGCGTTTTTCTTCCCCGGTACTCAAAGATGCTCCGAAGCACCAGGATCACGACTGCCACGATCACAAGGAGGGACGAGACCGCAAACGCGGAAACGATCGAATCCGACGAGCCCGACAGATAGAGAGCATCGATCTCAAGCGGCAGCGTAAAGGTTTCGCCCCTGGTCTTCGACAGGGCGTTTACGGCGCCGAATTCCCCGAGCGCACGGGCGGCGCAGAGGATCATACCGTAAATCAGAGCCCATTTGATATGAGGGAAGGTGATCTTCCGGAAGATCGTAAAGCCCTTCGCTCCCATCATGGCTGCGGCCTCCTCTTCATCCTTCCCGACGGCATTTAAGACCGGAATGATCTCCCTTGATACGAAGGGGAAGGTAACGAAGATCGTGGCCAGGACAACGCCGGGGATCGCGAATACGATCTTAATGTCCAGCGCCTCCAGAAGCGGGGACGCCCAGCCCATGCGGCCGAACATCATAATGTAGGACAGACCCGCAATGACCGGCGAGACCGAAAACGGGATATCGATCAAAGCCGCCAGCACCTGCTTTCCCTTGAACTCATAACGGGTCAGAAGCCAGGAGGCGATGATACCGAATACGGTATTGACGAGAAGGGCTATGCCGGTGGCTATTAATGTAACCTTTATGGCGGATAGAACCGTTTTTGTCGTTATTGACTGCAGATAAAAGGAAAGACCCTTGCTCAGGGAATTCGCTATCACGGAGATCAGTGGGATCACCAGCATCAGGACAACAAACAGGGTGCTTATGGTGATCAGTACTATCTTTCCGGTTTTGCTTTGCTTTCTCATAGGCCTACCTCATCCCCGTCCGCCGCGCCTGGCGGATCTGAATAATATTTGTAAACAACAGCAGTCCGAAGGACAGGATCAATATGACCAGCGCCACGGCGGTAGCTCCTTCGTAATCCAGATAATTCAGCTTCTGCATTATAATGTAGCTCGAGACCTGGGTATGCTCCTTCGCACTGTTTCCGGCGATGTAGATGACGCTTCCGTATTCGCCGATCCCTCTGGCCAGAGCGAGGCCGAAGCCGGTGAGAAGAGCGGGCCGTAGCTCGGGCAGAACGACGCGGAAAAAGCTCCGGGCAGGAGATGCCCCGAGGCAATACGCCGCTTCCTCAAACTGGGGATCGAGCTTTGAGAGTACGGGCTGTACGGTCCGGACGACAAAGGGGATGCCGATGAAGACCATGGCGGTTATGATCCCGAGATGGGTGTAGGAGACCCGGATTCCGATTCGCGCGAGCGGAGCCCCAAAGAAGCCCTGATCGGAAAAAAGCTTTGAAAGCGTGATGCCGGCAACAGCGGTCGGGAGCGCGAACGGAAGCTCGATCAGACCGTCCAAAAGGCGCTTGAACGGAAAATCATACCGTACAAGCGTCCAGGCAAGGATCGTTCCGAACACACAGTTGATGAGCGCTGCGATCAGCGCGCAGCCGATCGTGGTCACAAAGGACCAGACCACGCTTTCGGACAGCAAAATTTCCCAAAACTCAGTCGGCGTCAGAGAAAAGCTGTAGACCAGCACCGACGCCAGCGGGATCAGGATCAGAAGCGATAAAAATGCAAGTGTTGTGCCGAGGGTGAGGCCGAAGCCCGGAATCACCCTCGGATTGGATTTTCCTTTAGCGGCTGTAAATTTCATCAAACACCCCGCCGTCCTTGAAGTACACCTCGTAGGCATTGTCCCAGCCGCCGAAGTCATTTATGTTGCAAAGCTCCATATCCAGGTCGAATTTATCGGCATATTTCTGAAGCACCGCCTCGTCCGAAGGCCGATAGCCGTATTCGCCGATGATGTTCTGTGCCTCGTCGGAATAGAGCCAGGCAAGATAATCATGGGCAACCTGCTCGGTGCCGTCCTTCTTTGCGTTCTCATCCACAACAGCCACGCTGGGCTGGGCCAGAATGCTGATGGAGGGAGAGATGATCTCGTATTCCCCCGGATATTCCGCGGCTGTCGCGATCGCTTCGTTTTCCCAGGAAACCAGCACATCGCCCTGCTTATTTTCCACAAAGGTGGTGGTGGCACCGCGGGCTCCGGAGTCCATTACGACCACGTTGCCGTAGAGCTTTGCCATGAAGTCCTTGATCTGGGCCTCATCGCCGCCGAACTGCATATCCGCATAGTGCCAGGCCGCCAGGAAGTTCCAGCAGGCCGCGCCGCTGCTCTTGGGATCGGGAGAGATTACTCCGACGCCGTCCTTTACAAGGTCGTCCCAATCATGGATGTCCTTTTCATTCCCGCTCCTTACGAGGAACACGATCGTAGAAGTATAGGGAGAGGAATCCCGTTCGAACTCGGAGATCCAGCCGGATTCGATAAGGCCGGCCTGCTCTACCAGGGTAATGTCATGTGCAAGAGCCAGCGTCACCACATCCGCCTCGGCACCCTCGACCACGGAACGGGCCTGTCCGCCGGAGCCGCCATGAGACTGGATGATCTCGACCTTTTTGCCGGTCTCTTCCTCATAGTGCTTTGCAAACGCTTCATTATAAGCAACATATAATTCTCTTGTGGGATCATAGGATACGTTCGTGATGGTGATGGCGCCATCGGCCCCGGCTGCCGGAGCGGCTCCGCCGTCTGCCTTATTATTGGCGCCGCACCCGGTGCCAAGAACGACCATAAGACTAAGTGCCAGAGAAGGGATGATCTTTTTCAGAATATTGGATTTCATGAAAGCTTGTCCTCCTTTAAAAACTGTTCGTTTCTTTCAACAAGCTCCATTCTATCCAAGTAAATGGTCAAGTCAAAGCAGAATAGTGAAAACGGTTTCAAATAGAAAGACCGCGCCGAACAAGTCAGCGCAGTCTGTTTTCTTCTTTATTGATCGCGTAAAAGCCTTTATCATTCAGGGAATTCTCGCGGTTATAGCGCATCTCACTGTCGTCCATCTGGCGGAAGATCCCGCCGGCCTCCTCGACGATGCACTGCATGGCCGCCGTATCCCATTCCATTGTGGGATTATGACGGAAATACACGTCCGCGTCCCCCTTCGCCACCATGCAGCCCTTTAAGGAGCTTCCGATCCGGACCAGCTCTTTGATCTGATACTTTTCGATCAGCGCCTCCATCTCCGGAGCCCCGTGGGAGCTGCTCATCACAGCGCGCAGCTTCGTATGATCCGTATTGTCGGAGACCTTAAGCTTCTGCTCCTTCCCGTCCGGGGTCAGGAGAAACGAGCCCTTCCCCTCGGCCGCATAATAGAGTTCACCGGTCACCGGCACATAGATCACACCCAGGATCGACCGCGTTTTATAAGCAAGCGCGATGTTCACGGTAAACTGGCCGTTCCGCTTCACATACTCCTTGGTGCCGTCCAGAGGATCCACAACAAAACAGAAATCGTTTTCAATTCTTTTCCGGTCATCCTTTTCCTCCTCGGAAAGGATCGCATAGTCCGGAAACTCCCTTTTCAGCGCTTCCACGATGATCGCGTTGCTGGCACGATCCGCCCTGGTCAGCGGCGACTGGTCGGCTTTATAGGTAACCTCGCTCCCGTCGTCCTTTTCATAGATCTCCAGAATGGCCTTCCCGGCCTGCACGGCTGTCTCCTTACAGACAGCCAGTTCTCTCTCCCACATACGTTCGCTCTCCTGTTCTTATGATCTTGCAATCCTCTGCTTTACGGCTTCAAAGAGCTCGTCCGACAGCTCCTCGATCGAGCGGCCCGTCGTATCCACGGCAAAGGCAGGCTCCCGCGGCGCTTCAAAGGGACTGTTGACACCGGTAAAGTTGCTGATCTCTCCTCTTCTTGCCTTCTCGTACAGGCCCTTGACATCCCGTCGCTCACATTCCTCGATCGGTGTGCTGACATAGACCTCGAAGAAGCTGTCCGCTCCGATCGTATCCCGGGCATTCTCCCGATCCGCCGCAAAGGGCGAGATAAAGGCGGTCAGGACGATGAGTCCCGCATCATTCATGAGCTTTGCCACCTCGGAGACCCGGCGGATGTTTTCAGCCCGGTCGCCGGCCCGGAAGCCCAGGTCCTTATTCAGGCCCATACGTGTATTATCACCGTCTAAGAGCATCGTCGAATAGCCCTCGGCATTCAGCCGCTTTTCAAGCGCATTCGAAAGCGTGGATTTTCCGGAGCCCGAAAGACCCGTAAACCAGATCGTCAGAGGCTTCTGGTTCAGCTTTGCCGCTCGGAAATCCCGCGTAATATCGGTTTCCTGCCAGACAAGGTTATCCGCGCGGTTTAAGGCATGCGCCACCGTTCCGCAGGCAGAGGTCTGGAAGGTGACCCGGTCAATGAGGACAAAGCTTCCGAGGGCTTTGCGGGTCTTAAAGCTGTCCAGCA
This sequence comes from Lachnospiraceae bacterium, assembly GCA_017450105.1. Classification (GTDB taxonomy): domain Bacteria; phylum Bacillota; class Clostridia; order Lachnospirales; family Lachnospiraceae; genus RUG12461. The sequence continues at coordinate 17,657 of JAFSXC010000050.1, forward strand.
CGGTCTTCTCGGTCATCGAAATATGGCAGTAGGCGATCTCGTTCTTATAGACCGTCGTCGCCGGGACATGCTCTCCGGTATTGACGTCGATCTTATAGCGGATGTTCATAACCGTCGCGGGCAGGACCTTTGTTCCGAGCTTAATAAAGAAGCTTCGCCCGACCGCAAGAGGCTCGTCGTCCATCCAGAGCATCGTCGCGGCGAACATATTGCTGACCTTAAGATTTGTATCCTTTACAAGCACACAGCCCCTGGAAATGTCGATCTCCCGGTTCAAACACACCGTCACGGCTTCCCCGGTTCCGGCTGCTTCCACCTTTTTATCGGTATTCCGGACCTCGGTTACCTCGGCCTTCTCCATGCTGGGAAGCACCGAAATCTCATCCCCGACCCGGATCGTACCGGATTCGATCTGGCCCTGGAAGCCGCGGAAGGTATGATCCGGCCGGCAGACTCTCTGGACCGGCAGCACAAAGCCGGGCTCCTTCTGGCCCGATACGTCCACGGTTTCAAGATATTGTAAAAGCGACTGGCCAAGGTATTTTTCCTCACGATACCACTGCATAGTAGAGGAAAGGGCAGTCACATTATCCCCCACCGTCGCCGAAACGGGGATCGTCACCACATGGGGAAGATCCAGCTCCTCCGATAAGATCCGCACCGACCGTTCGATCTCGTCGAACCGGTAGCGGTCAAAATGCACCAGGTCCATTTTATTCACGGCAAAGACGAAATACCGGATCCCCATCATCGCACAGATCCTGGCATGGCGCCTTGTCTGAACCAGGATCCCCTTCGATGCATCGATCAGGATCACGGCCAGATCCGCAAAGGAAGCGCCGACCGCCATGTTTCTCGTATACTCCTCATGGCCCGGCGTATCAGCCACGATAAAGCTCCGGTTATCCGTGGTAAAAAAGCGATAGGCCACATCGATCGTAATGCCCTCCTCGCGCTCCGCCATCAGGCCGTCCAGAAGCAGGGAATAATCGATCCCGCCGCCGCTGCTGCCGACCTTGCTGTCGAGCTCTAAGGACTGCTCCTGGTCCGCATACAAAAGCTTGGCGTCATATAACATATGTCCGATCAACGTCGACTTTCCGTCGTCCACGCTCCCGCAGGTAATAAATTTCAGTAAACCGCGCTCCATCAGAAATATCCCTCCCTCTTTCTTCTCTCCATACTTCCCGCCGCCTCATGGTCGATGACCCGGCTCGTTCGTTCACTGGTCACGGCGCCGAGCGTTTCCTCAACGATGGCGTCCAGTGTATCCGCATCCGACTCGATCCCTCCGGTCAGAGGATAACAGCCGAGCGTACGGAAGCGGACCTTCTTCATCACCGGCTTTTCTCCCGGGAGGAGACGCATACGGTCGTCATCTACCATAATAATGTTTCCGTCACGCTCCACAACCGGACGCTCCGCTGCAAAATAAAGCGGCACGATTTCGATTTCTTCCTGGCGTATATATTCCCAGATATCCTGCTCGGTCCAATTGGAAAGCGGGAAAACGCGGATACTCTCGCCCTTATGGATCATCGTATTGTAAGCCTTCCACATCTCCGGCCGCTGCTTCTTCGGCTCCCAGGCCTGGGCCGCATTCCGGAAGGAAAAGATCCTCTCCTTCGCCCGGGATTTTTCCTCATCCCGTCTTCCGCCGCCAAACGCCGCAGTAAAGCCGTATTTGGTCAGGGCCTGCTTTAAGGCCTGCGTTTTCATAATATCCGTATAGGAGGAGCCGTGGTCGAAGGGATTGATCCCCTTGGCTACGCCCTCTTCGTTGGTATAGACGATCATTTCGAGGCCGTACTTTTTCGCCACGTCATCCCGAAATTTGATCATTTCCTTAAATTTCCAGGTCGTATCGATATGCATAAAGGGGAAGGGCGGTTTCTCGGGCGCAAAGGCCTTCAACGCCAAATGCAGCATGACCGAGCTGTCCTTTCCGATGGAATAGAGCATAACGGGCTTTTCGCATTCCGCCGCTACCTCTCTCATAATATAGATCGCTTCCGCCTCAAGGGCCTCCAGATGATTCATTACGTCCTCCTAAAGAAATCCGTTTTTTCCTTTCTAAATAAGAATAGCAAAAACCCTTTCTAAATGCAAAGCATTTAAAAAGGGCCGCCTATAAAGCTTTTTGCTATTCACAAGACACAAGTCCATGTACTGATAGTGTTCTCTTATCGATTTGTCTACGCGCTCAGCCTGCGCTCCAGGTCGTGAACCTTACTTTGCAGCATATACACCTGAACCTCCAGCATTTCCAATTTGTTCATCGGTTTGGTAATATCATCCAGCTTTCGAACCAGATCCAAATGGCCCTCAGCCACGATACTGATGTTCTTTCTGATCTCATTCTCAAGCTCCAGCTTTATGCCACGCACTCCTGTCTCCAGCTCATCCGTTCGTGCTTCGAGTTTGTCCATGCGCTCCTCGAGTCTGTCCATGCGTTCCTCGAGTCTGTCCATGTGTTCCTCGAGTCTGTCCATGCGTTCCTCGAGTCTGTCCAGCCGTTCCTCGATCCTGTCCAGAGCCTCGAGTTTTTCCAAAATTAAATCCAGTTTTCCATTATCCATTATTTTTCCCTCCTTCTCCTCAACTCTCCCCCCTGCGTGAGTCACACTATACTCTCTTTACTGATGAAAAGCAATGGGAAAAATGCACAATCCTCACAGGCCTGTAATTTAGCGGGTCACACCGTTCTGCTTCCGGTGCTGCCGGTTCTTCAGCTTTGCAAAAAAGCGCCTCAGCCTGTTTCCGATGGAATGGCGGGCCAGCTCTTCATTCTCCTGCTTCAGACGGCTGATCTCCTCATAGAGGCATCTCGTCATTGCGCCGAAGTACAAAATGACATCCTCCTCCATCGCCGCAGGATCTTTCTTCCACTTACGGGATGGGCGGGGAGGCTGAAGGAACAGCTCCTCTCTTCCGAGATACTCTTTTGCTACTCTGCAGTTTCCCTCATGGAACTGCTGCATGAACCGGTTTCTCTCCTCTTCTCCGAAATAAGAATACCGTTCCTCATCCTCCTTCAGCCCGGAGCAAAGGAGACTGGCGTTCCTTGTCATTCTGGTATAGTCGGAGAGAGAGCTGTCGTTTTCTTCGGCCATGCCGTTGATCTGGCGTTTGATCTCCGTCTGGTTAAAGCTCAGACTTTCGTTTACAAGCGCTTCGGGCAGGACGCAGTCGCTGATGTCCGAAATCCCGAGAGCCTCCGCGAAATCGGAGAACAGGGTCCTTCCCTCTGCCTTCCACAGGGCGGGTTCATAGGGGCGGACAAGCAGATTCTCCTTCCCGAACACATCCGAAAACGCCTGCAAACGTTTTTCATAGTTCACACCGAAGTAATTCAGAAGCTCATCCTCCTGAAGGAAGGTCTCCCAATCCTCAGACTGGTATTTCCATTTCACGCGGGAGCGATAGAAGGAATCCACATAGTCCGCCTGCGGGCGCAGGTACACGATGATCTTTATCTGAATCCCGTTATGGTCGGCAAATTCCCTGAGGCGTCTGCCGTAATCCCAGGATTCGAAATCCGTCCAGATCCCCTCATCCGTAAGGATCACACGGTCGGCCTGCGTAAACCATTCCTTCAGAACCTCCAGACCCTTTGTCAGGTCCGCCAGGCTCACCTCGGCAGACTCGCCTCTGTCTCCGTGAAGAAAGAAACCGTTTCTGCTCTTTCCGACGGTTCCCATGGTTCCCGAATACAGCTTAAAGCAGAGCCGTCCTTCTCCGTCAACGGTCACCATGTTCCGATGAAAATCCTTTATTTTCATCCGCCGGAAAAGCCAGCCCTTCTGCTTCAGAAGAGGTTTGTTTTTATCCAGAAAATCCTGGATTGCCGATGTGCCGGTTTTCGGCGTTCCGACGTGAACATACAAGGTCTTCATCCCTCTCTCCTTTCCCGATCACCGCTCCTTTTTTATGACGCCGTCCTCTACACGGTAGATCTCATCGCACCCTTCTATGGTAGACAGTCTGTGGGCGATGATGATCATGGTCTTGGAGCCGTGAAGATGATTGATGGATTCCATAATGGCCTGCTCTGTGGCATTGTCCAGAGAGGACGTCGCCTCATCGAAGAACAGCACCTCCGGTTCCTGATAAAGAGCCCTGGCGATACCGACGCGCTGACGCTGTCCGCCGGAAAGCCGCACGCCCCGCTCTCTGAGCTGCGTATCCAGTCCCTCCGGCAGCGACCGCACATATTCTGCCAGAGAAGCATCCTCCAGCGCCCTCCAGACCTTCTCATCATCGATCTTGTCCTCTTTATAGCCAAAGGCCACATTGGCCCGGATCGTATCGTCCAGCATAAAGATCTGCTGCGGAATATAGGAAAGCTGGCTGAGCCAGTCCTTTCTGTCGTCCTCGATATTCACGCCGTCGATCAGGACACCCCCCTCCTGCGGATGAAGAAGCCCCAGCATAATATCCACCGCCGTTGTCTTCCCGGCCCCCGAAGGCCCCACGATACCGACGGAGGTCCCCCGCTTCACATGGATCGTTCCATGCTCGAACACATTCCGTTCTCCCTTGGGGTAGCGGAAGGTCACATCATTCAGGGTAATCTCCTCCTTAAACGGCTTGGGCAGCTTAGAGATCGCTCTGTTCTTCTCCGCTTCCGCTTTCTCCGCCCGCTTCGCATCCACCAGATCCAGATTTTCAATGGTCCGGTCCAGCATCGGTTCCTTAAAGGCCGCATCGGAGATCGAGGAGGAAATCTTGTTCGCAGAGGGCAGGAGCCGTACGGCAGCCATGGCAATGACGGACATGATCGGAACGATCTCCGAAAGGTCCTGTCCCCGGAAGATGATAAAGGCCACGATGAAGAACAGAGTACTCATCATAACGGCCTCCAGAAGGTTCTTCGGGATCAGGGTCAGGATCCTGGCGGTTCTCAGGGTTCTTACCCGGGTTCTTCCATGCCGGTCATACTGTTTTTCAAAATACTTTTCCCGCTGGGAAACCTTGATTTCCTTGATCCCCTGGATCGACTGCAGGAGCCAGCGGTTCAACTGGGCCTGGGCCTTCCGGTTTTTCTTCCCGGCCCTCCGCATCACGGGCTTTAAGAATTTGGAAATAATAGCTACGGCAATCAAAAGCACGATGGCGATCGCGATCGTAATTCCCGGCGACATCAAGATCAGCGCCACGATCAGGGTCACGGACACAAACAGCTCCGTCGCCAGAGATAAAAGCGAACCCAGGAGGCCGAAGGTCTGCTTCACGTCATTCCCGATCATACGCATGATCTCTCCGGATTTCACATCCAGAAAGTACTCATAGGGGCGATGGATGAAATCGTGCAGAAGCTTTTTCTGAACCTCAAACATCGTATTGTAAACAAAGCGGTTCTGGATATTTTTCTCAAAGATCAGATAGGCGTTCTTGACGAGGAACAGGATCGCCATCACAAGCGCAATGACCCCCATCAGGGTCTGGGTATCTTCAATATGGAACAGGTCGCAGAAAATCTTCACATACCATTTTTTCATGGCCTTCTGGGGATTTGTAATCGCGTTGATGAACGGAAGGACCATGGATACGGATAAGAGCTCCACAAAAGAGCCGATGACCATAAGGATCATCAGCTCAAAGACCCGCACCTTCTGATGCCTGGTCAGCATTTTATTAAATTTTTTCAGGATTCTGATGATCATAAGATGCTACCTCTGAAAAATTCTTTCCAATCTGATGATTACCCCATTCTATCATTTTGGCAATACAGGGACAAGCATTTTCACTCAAAGTGCATACCGACTAAAAAGCAGGAACCGTCTGGCAGCACATAATCAGGTGTTTTCTTACAGTTGGATATCTGCTATAATAAACCCTAAAATGAAAGGAGAAGATCCATGAAAACCCTGTATATCCATATCGGTTCTCCGAAAACCGGAACGTCTGCTATTCAGCAATTTCTTCAACTCAATGCCGGAATACTCTATGAGAAAGGATACATTTTCCGAAGCATGCCCTTTCCTGAACACTTTCAAAGGGAGTATAACAGCGTAAGCCGGAATCGAAACGGGTTTTTCCTTCATGAAACCGATTCAGAGTTGTATCAGATTGGTCTGGATACTCTTTTGAAATGGTTCAAAGAAAAAGATAAGATCATCCTCTCAGACGAGGGCCTGTATTCCAGAGCAGGAAAGAGGGGTGCTGAGGAAAAGCTTAAGAGCTTTGCCGATAAAAACGGGATTAAAGTTTGTTTTGTGCTTTACCTTCGACGGCAGGATGAGTTTCTCGAATCCTTCTATCGCCAGGCAATGAAGAGCAATATGATCAATACCCTTCCCATCTCCTCTTATGTCGAAAAACGGCTGAAAAACGATGACTACAGTGCCAAGATTGCCTTTTTTTCTGATTTCTTCGGCAAGGACAGTATCTGTGTCCGCCGTTATGACCGTGAGAGCTGGAAGGTGCAGGGCACCAACATTTTTGCGGATTTTCTGTCCTGCATCGGCCTTTCTTTGAGCGATGAGTATAAGCTTCCCGGAAAGGATGTGAACACAAGCCTGTCCTCCAACGTTGCCGAGATCAAGCGGATCGTAAATCAGGTGAATCCGTATCTCGATCCGGAAAAGCAGCTCAAGGTGAATCGGCTGTTCAACACGGCAGGAGAAAGATGCTCCATCCTCTCTCCGGACAAAGAAAAATACTCCATTCTATCCAAAGAGGACCGGCGGGGTATCCTGGATGCCGTGCGGGAATCCAATGATAATGTGGCAAGAGACTATCTGGACCTGGATCACCTCTTTTCGGAAGACATAGCGGATGCCCCGGTATGGAACAAAAACAACCCGGATTTCCTGGATGATGTGATCCTGTACTATGCGCTCGTTACGGCAAGGCTGCAGGAACGACTTGTAAAGCAGCAGGAGGACCTGAGAAAGATCAAGCGGTTCATCCCCTTCTTCTGGCCCCAGCTTTTCCGGGAATGGCGGGAGAGGCGGAAAAATACGAAAGGTAAAGAATAGCGAACCTTAATCTTCTTCCTCCCTGACCCAGATCTTTGAGGGATGGCGGATTTTCCGATCTGCCTCCGGCGGAAGCTGCATATAGTCTCCGTACATCCGGGTCAGATACTCATCATAATACTTCATCCCGCAGAAGGTATGCCCTTCAAATTCCATGGGTATGCTTTCCGAATAAACACGCTTTTCAAAGATCTCCTTCGGGCCCCTTAAGCCGCCGACAACGCTGCCGCACCACCCGGAGCTGTCAAAGTCGTATCGTCGTGTTTCTTTTTGGATCATGCGGTAGACCTTCGGCGGCGTAAGGATGCTTGTGAGCAGCTTTTTCATCATCACCTTCGCGCGGTTTCCGTGGATCTTGTACAGCCGAAAGCCGTCACTGTAACGCGATTTCAGATGTACCAGCTTCAGCCCCTGTTTTTGAGCGGTTTTCTCATCGTTACCCAACCCGTCCAGCGGAAAGATGTCGATGAACACTCCGTAGTTTTCGAAGCCGCCGTACCGATTCGCTTCCATATGGGTGCTGGTATCCATCAGCTTCATAAAGGTTCTGGGATAGTCCTCTCGGATCTCGGGACAGAGGATCTGAAATCTTCCCTTCCACTCCCGCGCTTCGGCCAGAAACCGTTCATAATCCGGCCGGGGCATCGCCACATCCACATCATCATCCCAGGGAATAAAGCCCTTGTGCCGCACCGCTCCGAGCAATGTTCCGCCCGCAAGGAAATAGCGAAGTCCGTTTTTTTTGCACCACTCATCAAAAAACACGATCATATTCAGTTCTATTTTTTGAAGCTCCTTCAGCTCCGTGATCTCTCTCATACCTTCCCTCTTCCCTCATCACACAAAACGAAGCCAGTGCTTCATAATCAGTCCCTTCGAAACAGACGTCGAAGCCTCATGCCCAGAGACCGTTTCTGTATGCGGCGGCACTCCTCCCCTACCTCGCCAAGCTCCTTATGGAGCCTGCGATATACCTCTCCGAAGAAGAGTACCATATCCTCCTGCCGTCTTTTCGGATCATTTTCCCATTTTTGCGTCTCCGGCAGCTCCTCCGAAAAAAGCTCCTCCCGGCCCAGATACTCCCTGGCGACGGCCCGGTTTGCTTCCCGGTATTTCCGAAGTACCTCCTCCTGCTCCTCCCGTGACAGATAGCTTAAGCGGGGTCCCTTTTCCTGCAGCGCTGCCACGGAATAGCCCGCCATCCGATAGCGGTAACTTAAATGATGCGTCCGTTCATCGGGCACATCAATGACATCATTCAGGGTTCGAAACAGCTCCGTCGTATCGTGGGTAATACTGGGGTTCAGGTCGTTTTTCGGTACCGTATACCGGGAAGAGAACGTAAGTCCCATCGTCCCCAGGAAGTCGTCAAAGATCGTTTTGTTCTCCCGCTTCCACTGCTTCATGTCGTAAACGCGGACGATCAGGTTTTCCCTTCCGAAAAGCTTTGACAGCTTTTCCAGGGGCTTCCTGTAATCCGCCGCCAGATAGTCTTCCTTAAGGAGCGGGTGCTCCGCATATTCCCGGTAGCTCATTCGCATCAGGAAAAGCTTTACGTCCTGCCGGTACAATGAATCCAGGTATTCCAACTGCCGGCGCAGATACACGATGATCTTGACCGTAATGTTGTTCTGCTTTGCAAAGGCAGCCGTCTCGGGCCCCCATACATCGATGCCCCTCCACAGGACCTCATCCGTCAGGAGAATATTGTCCTTTTCCCTGAACCAGGACAGAAGCAGCGCAAAGCCCTGCTTTCGCCTGGCCTCATTTTCCCCCTGCATCCCGTCCTTCTGTGAGCCAAGCAGAAACATTCCGTTTCGGTCCGCGCTCGCTGCGCCGGAAGCATAGTCATGATATTTCAGCCGTTTCGGATCACTTAAGTCCGGGACCTCCCACAGATATTTCGGAAACGGCATCCTTCGAAAGATTACGCCGTCCTCGTACAGAGCCGACTGGTTTTTCCCGAAAAAGGTCTGGAGCGAAGAGGTTCCGGTTTTCGGAGACCCGATGTGAATATAAAGAGTCTTCATTTGTTATTCCTTTCGGTTCAGCCCTTCTTCCTTTTCTTTCTTCTGAGTATCCTGGAGAAAAGACGGCAGATCCGGTTTCCGATGGAATACCGGACGATTTCGGCATTTTCCCTTTTCAGGTCATGGATTTCCTCATAAAGCTGGCGGGTCAGAGCCCCGAAGTAGAGGATCAGCTCCTCCTGCATGGGCCCTGCATCCGGCTCCCACCTTATGGCAGAATCCGCGCCCTTTTGAAACAGCTCCTCCTGGCCCAGGTATTCCTCGGCGACACGCTTATTTCCTTCCTCAAACTGCTTCTGGAAGGCCGTTTTTCCCTCCTGATCCAGATAGGTTTTCTTTCCCTTATCCGGGCGGCGGGCCGAGGCGAACAGTCCCGCCCTCTGGAAAAACCGGCTGGCGTTATTGCCGGCTTCCGTCCCCGGGTCAAGCAGCCGGTTTGTAACCCGCATGATCTCGGTCTGATTGTCCGTCAGGCTCTCATTGGCTGGCTTCCCGGGCAGAAGGAAGCCCTCATCGCTGTCGATCCCGAGCACTCCGAGAAACACCGAAAAGATGGTTTTCCCGTCCCGGCTCCAGGCCTTCGGATCATAGACCACCGGCAGGATGTTGTCATGGCCGTAGAGAGAAGCCATCGCATCCAGCCGCTTCACATAATCCACGGCAAAAAGCTCGTCCAGAACCGGTTTCCGTTCCATGTATTCCCGGAAGGTAAAGGTACAGAAATGGCTCTTTACGTCCTCACGGTAATGGGAATCCATGTAATCATACTGCGGCCGCAGAAAGACGATGATCTTTACGGTAATATCGTGCGCCGCGGCAAAAGACCGAAGCTTCTCCGGGAAGTCCCATAAAGAAAAATCCGTCCACAGATGCTCATCCGTCAGGATGACATTGTCCCCTTCCGAAAACCAGGACAGAACCAGCTCCAGTCCCTGTTGAAGGCGCTTGTTGTTTTCTTCCTCATAGCCCTTGTACACCTTCCCGTGAAGGAAAAACCCGTTCCGGCTCATCGCCGGCTTTCCCGGCGTTTTTTCGACTGCGGCCCTGCCTTCCTCATCCAGCACAAAGGTTTCCCGGGCGTAGTCATCATACGGCATCTTCCGGTAAATAAATCCCCTCTGAAACAGAGCCTCCTGATTCTTCGGGAGAAACTTCTGCAGAGCCGAGGATCCGGTTTTCGGTGTACCGACATGGATATACAGCGTTTTCATCTAAAATAACTCCTCCTGCGTTCCGTCTGCGGCAGCCTATCCCCTGCTTTTCCTTCTCTGAAAAAAGCTGTGGATCCGGTAGCCGAGGGAGGACCTTTTCAGCCTGCGGTTTTCCTCCTTAAGCCTCAGGATCTCCTGATACAGCTCCATACTGAGCTTCCCGAAATAAAGGATAACGTCTTCCTGCATATTCTCAAGGTCCGCGTTCCATTTCACGATCTCACGCCCCTGTGCCGGAAAAAGCTCCTCCCGTCCCAGATACTCCCTGGCGATCCTGCGGTTTCCTTCCTCATAGCGGGCACAGAACGCGGCCCTTTCCTCACCGGAGAAATAACGGCAGCCATCCGGGTCCTTCTTCAGAGCGGAACAATCAAGCGCTGCGTTTCGGAACAGCTCCTCCGCCTCCATTCCCTCTTTCGTATTCAGATCGGTCAGCCGGTTCATCAGGCGTTTGAGCTCAGCCTGATTATGGGTCAGGCTCACATTCACCCCTCTGGCGGGAAGCTTTACGGGGAGACCCTCCTTCAGACCGAGATCCTTCATCAGGATCGAAAAGATGGATGTATTCTGCTTTGCCCATTCCGCCGGCTCATAGGCATGGACACACAGCTTATCCTTTCCGAAAAGCTTTTCCAGATAATCCAGCTTTTTCTGGTAGTCCAGACCGATATAGTTTTCCTGGTGCTTTTTCCAGGACAAAAATTCCTCCCAGGAAACCGTCAGTCCCGCCGCTTCGATCCGCTGTCTTAAGATGGAATCCAGAAGCTCATCCTGCGGCCGAAGGAACACCATAAGGCGCACCTGAAAGCCGTGCTCCTTTGCGTACTCCTTCACCCGGTCCATAAAATCCCATAGGAACAGGGAATACCAGATCGCTTCATCGGAAAGGATCACATTCTCCTTCTCCCGAAACCATCCGTTTATGATCTCCAATCCCTCCGACAACCGTGTCTTGTTCTTTTCCCGGTATTCCTCGCTCCTCCAGCCGTGAAGGAAGTAGCCGTTCCGCCTGGCAGGGATCCTTTTATGAAACAGGGACGAGCTGTCCTTGTAGATCAGATCTCCTTCACTGTCCACCTCAAAGGACGGGGCCTTCCGGTAATCCCGGAACGGGAGCTCCCGGAAGATATACCCGTTTTCATTCAGCATCACCCGGTTTTTCTCAAGAAATTTTTGTATAGCGGAGCTCCCGGTCTTCGGAGTTCCGATATGAATGAACAAAGTCTTCATCCCGTGTTCCTCTTACGGCAGACTGCCGTCCTGTTCCCTTTCGTCTTCCAGCACCCATATTTTTCTTGCCGCATAATGGAGCTTGTTTCTCTCCTCCTCCGGAGGGAGCCTCATAAAGTCTCCGTACAGGCTTTTCAGATAGTACTCATAATTCTTCATTCCGTAAAGCTTATGGCCTTCAAATTCCATCTCTCCCGGTTCAAACGCGGCCCGCGGGAGAAGCTCCTTTTCTCCCCGAAGTCCCCCGGCAAGGCAGCCGCACCACTCCGATGCATCGAATTCATACCGGTGCGCCTCAGCATCCAGCTTATGGAATATTTTTTTCTGATCCGCGGTTTCCGCCAGAAGCTTTTTTACTGCCCGCTTCAGAGGGTTTCCCACAAGCGGGTATTGCTTTGAAGCATCGTAAAACCGGCCGGTCAGATAGGTAAGCCTTTTCGCCTGGCCGAGCGCCTCCTCACGGGTCTTTCCGCAGCCATCACAGGGAAAAATATCCAAAAACACGCCATATCCTTCCACGTCCTTATAATGCCCGGATTCGTAGCGCGTTCTTTTTGAGATCACCTTCGCAAAGGGCCGGGCCAGCGTCCCGTCATAGTTCTCCGGAGAAAGGACCCAGAAATCCCCTTCCCACGAAACCGCCTCTCTGATCAGTCTGTCATAATCCGGCCGGGGCATCATCACATCCACATCGTCATCCCAGGGAATGAAGCCCTTATGCCGCACCGCCCCGAGCAGAGTCCCTCCGCACAGGAAATAGCGGAGTCCGTGTTCCCTGCAATAGCGGTCAAGGAACAGGAGGATCTCCAATTCAATACTCTGTAATTCCTTCAGATCCCTGAGCTGTCTCATGCTTCTCTACTCTGCTTTCCGAATATATCTTAGGAAACGCTGATTTAATCAGCGTTTCCTTAGCAGCCTTCGGCGGGATGCGCAGAAAATCGCAGAGGAAGGCCGCAAGCGGCCGCGATTTTCGCGCGGGAAACGCTTTAATCAGCGTTTCCCTTAAAAAATGTTCCGAAATCTGCTCCGAAACGATCCTCTTCTCATTTTACCTGATTATCGTTGTTGAGCAAGCCGGGCCGCATATCCTCGATCATGTTAATAAACATGTCCTTCAGCCCGGTTTCTGCTTTCCAGCCAAGTGCCGCAAGCTTTCCCGTATCCAGATTCATATGGAGCACGGGAGCGTAGCCGAAAGCGGCCGTATCCTGTTCCTCGATCCGAACCCCGATCTCTCCTCCGGCGCATTCTGCTGCCACCAGTTCCGCCATTTCACGGATCGAGCAATAGGTTTTTTCGTTTGCCGCGTTATAGGCCTCTCCGAACCTTCCTTCCCGTAACACCGTAAGGATCGCCGATGCCGCGTCCTCCGTATAGAGGTAGCTCCGCTTCGTCTCTCCCTTTGTTTTCAGAACAATATCCCTTTTTTCGATAACGCAGCGCGCAAATTCCGCGAAGACTCTTCCGTCATGATAAAGGACTCCCGGTCCGAAGGTCTGGGTCAGGCGGAGCACCATGGCCGGAACAGCGTATTCCGCGGCATAGGAAGCACAAAGAGCCTCACAAAGCCGTTTTCCCTCCGGATAGCTGGATCTGGGCTTCATGGTGTCGAGATCCGTCCCGTGGGTCTCAAGGATCTTCTCATCCGTAGCCGGCGCCCCGTAAACCTCCATCGTGGAAAGAAAGACAAAGGCCTCCGGCTTTTTTTTCCGGGCCAGCTCGAGCAGGTTCCTCGTACCCGAAAAGGCGGTATCGATCACCTCCACCGGCGTTTCCACAAAGAACCTGCTCCCGGTCTCCGCCGCGCCGTGGATCATAAAATCCACTCTGCCGGGGATCGCGGGAAGGCTTCTGACATCGCCTTCGATCCACTCGATCCTGTCGGTCTTTTCGAAGTCCGAAAAAATATCCTCCGCCCGGTCCCGGTTTCTGGTCAGGGCAAGGATCTTAGCCGGCCGGTCCTTATCCGAAAGGAGCTTACGGATCAGGGCCTGTCCGATCAGTCCCGTAGCGCCTGTGATCAGGACCGTTTTATTCTCCATACATCTGTGCATTTTCCCTCTCCTCCAGGATCGCCCGCATGATGTAGAAATCCTCGGGCGTTGTGATCTTAATGTTCTCCGAGGGGCCGTCCACCATGGTCAGCGGGAAATCATAATACTGCATCATCGTACAGGTATCGATAAAGTTTGTGATCCCCTCGTCAAGCGCCCTCTCATGGAGCTTCAGAACATCCTTCAAGAAGAAGCTCTGCGGCGCCTTCGCGACCCGGGATTTGTCCCTGGTGGGAACCTGCTCGATCCGGTTCTCTTCATCCACCACCACGATCGTCTCCGTTACCAGGCCGCTCGTAACGGCCGAGCCCTTTTCCTTTACGCAGGCGATGTTTCTGCTCAGAAGCTCCGGCGTAATCAGAGGTCGGACCCCGTCATGGATCAGCACAACAGCATCCTCTCCTTCGGCGGTTTCCTTAGCCGCCAGAAGACCCTGATAAATAGAAAGCTGGCCGGTCTCCCCACCCGGAACGATTTTTTTCACCTTTTCGATCCGGTACCGGTAGATCAGGTCCTTCAAATACGGGATCCATTCCTCGATACAGGCGATAACGACGTGGTCGATCTCCCCGCATTTTTCGAAATGCTCCAGGGTATAGATAATGATCGGCCGGTGAAAAAGCTCCAGAAACTGCTTCGGCCTGTCCTTGCTGTGCATTCTCTTCCCGGCTCCGCCGGCAAAGATGACTCCGATATTCTTCATTCTATTTTTCCATCTCCTTCAGGATCCGTCCGGCGATCTCCTCGGTGCCATGGCCGTTTTCGATCAGCTCCTGATCCTTCACAAAGGCTTCCCACCGCGCATCGGATGCGGCCTGATCATATCCTCCGATATTCTCCTCCAGCTCTTCCATGGACTCTGCGAAGGCAAAGGGGAGAGACCTCATGTCATAATAGATTCCCGGGTACCTGGAATACTCCTCCAGATCCGTAGCAAAGGTAAACACCGGAATCCGCCGGAGGGCCGCGTCAAACAGGCAGGTGGAATAATCCGAGATCAGCGAATCCGCCGCGCAGATCAGCTCCTGCATATCCGGATACTGCGTCACGTTTATGGCCGTATCTCCGAAATCCTTCCCGGACACCTTCTTTGCCATCAGGCTCGGATGCCAGCGCACCAGAACGACCCATTTTCCTCCGAATCCGGCCTCCAGCGCCTTCTTTACACGTTCCAGATCCATTCCGTAATCTTCATTGCGGTTGATCCCGTCGTCATGTCCCGGACGGTAGGTGGGGGCATACAAAAGAACCTTCGTCTCCTCCGAAAGGCCGTAATACGAGAAGACCTTCTTCCTTTCCTCCGTGGTATCCCGGAAAAACAGATCATTTCTCGGATACCCGCATTTCATGATCTCGCCCTCGTAATGCATCCCGTTCCGGTAAACGCCGGTCAGGTGCTTACAATTGGAGGTCATAAGATCCGGCAGCCTTCCGTTGTTCATCAGGGTTTTCCGATAATCCGCATCGACCTCATGGTCCAGACCGGTTTTTTTAATCCCCATGCCGCCGTGCCAGGTCTGGAGGATGAACTGTCCCTTCCTCTTCCGGTCAAAATAGGAGAAGAAATGGGTGCAGAGCCATACCTTCGCCGTGGCCATCTCATATTCTCTTTTCGGGGAATAGCGGTAGGGCGCGATGCGGATGCCTTCGGGGACCGCAAAATCCGCTTCCTTCGCCTTCAGCCAGACGATATCAAGATCCGGTCTGACCTTTTTCAGATATTCCACAAGAAACCGGGCATTGTCCCCGTAACGCATACCGTTGCTGGAATGTACCACGATCTTGTTCCGTTTGATCGGGAAGACCCGAAACAGATAGAACAGCACAATCCCGCATCTTCTGTATACCGCGGTTGCCGCGTTTTTGATCCACTTTTTCATCCCTGTTTTTCCTTTTCCATCCGAAGATAGGCCTTAAACATCTCCAGGTCATCCTGGGTCGTGAGCTTGATATTTTTATCGGATCCGGCTGCGAAATACAGGCGCTCGCCGAGCTCCACCATCATCGTGTTCGTGTAGGAGGAGCCGTAGATCCCGATCTCCTTCTCATAGGCCTCGCGGTATTTCTCCAGAACCTTCCCGTATTTATAGGCCTGCGGCGTACAGACCCGGCGCAGGGTCTCCCGCGGAATATACTGCACCGTGGATTTTTCGTCATCCGCGACGAAGATCTGCTCATTATAGGGAAGCGCCGTCACCGCATTTCCGTACTGCCGGCATTTCACGATCACATCCGAGAGCACATAGGAATCCACCAGCGGCCGGACGCCGTCGTGGATAATCACGATATCCTCGGGGTCACATTCGTTTTCCAGATAATAGATCCCGTTCCGGATGGATTCCTGTCCGGTATTGCCGCCCGGGATCACCCATTTCAGTTTATTGATGTGGAACTGCTTCGCATAGGCCCAGACCATCTCAAGCCATCCCTCCACGCAGACCAGCAGGATCTCATCCACCTCGGGATGTCTTTCAAAGCTTTCCAGCGTATAGATCAGAACCGGCTTGTCATGCACCGAAATAAACTGCTTCGGGATATCCTGTCCCATCCGGGCTCCATGGCCTCCGGCGATAATCACGGCTGTCGTTTTCATATCTCACCTCTCCAGCAGACTCAAAATTACTCTTATATATTATCATTGCTATTATTTACATTCTGTCAAGCGGAGGCTGTTCCCGCAGGATCTCCATCGTTCTTTGAATACCGGAAGCGATGTCAAAATGTGCTTCCCATCCCAGACCCTTCAGCTTTGTGCTGTCGAGAAGGGCCTTGGTCGCTTTGGAAAAGCCCGCGGCTTCCACCGCGTCCGGAAGGTCAAAGACCACCTTGCGTCCGCAGGCTCCCGCGATCAGAGCGGCCAGGTCCTTTAAGGTTATATTTGACCGTTCATCCGCGATATTGTAAGCTTCCCCGGTCTTTCCTTTGTCTAAAACGGTAAGCAGGCCGCTGACCGCATCCGCCACATAGGTATAGGAATAAAACTGTTTTCCCTCGCTTTTTAAGATAATGTCCTCCCCGTTCAGAGCGTTTCCGATGAACTGGGAAAGGGCCTTGGTATCCGTTTTTAAAAGCGACGGGCCGTAGCTTCTCGTAAACCGCGGGATCACAATATCAAGCCCTTTTGCAGCAAGATATGCCTGACAGAGCGCCTCCCCGCAGCGTTTGCTCTCGGGATAACCGGCCCGCAGCGTATTGCAGTCGATATAACCGAGATAGTCCTCCGAAAAAGCTTCTGTATCTCCGCGGTTTTCTCCGTAGATCTCATTGGAAGAAGCAAACAGAAACCGCTCGGTCCCGTGCGCGGCGGCATATCGGAGAAGCAGGTCCGTTGCCATCACATTCGTCGTAATGGTGCCGATCGGATCCGTCGCATAGGCCTTCGGATGGGTGTTGCTCGCGGCATGAAACATGTAGTCCGCTCTCCCGACGGTTTCCGGGATCTCTTTTTGGATATCCGCTTCGACAAAACGGAAAAATTTCGAATCCCAATGCGCGGCAAATCGTTTTTTCGCCTTTTCCTCACTTCTTCCAAGTGCGGTCACGCTGACCGACAGCTCCGGATCCTTCTCCATCAGCACATCAATGAAAAAGCTTCCGATCATGCCGGTGGCCCCGGTCACGACCACGGTTTTCCCTCGCAGCTTTTCCCAGGCGATCGGGGTATCCGCCACCTGTTTTACATCTTCGAGATACAGGGGATGTTCGTTAAACATAGTCTGTGTTCCTTTCCGTTTTCAGATCAGCCACGCCGGCACATACCAGTTTTTATGATCAATGGGGAGAAGATCCCCTGCCATACAGATCACCGCTCCCTGTCCGATGGTAACATTTCCTTTTTCCAATGAGGAGAGGACCGTAAAGTTCCGAACCGCGTGTGCCGGTGCGGAAGCCTTTTTTATCTCGACAGGTGTCAGGGTCTGATCCTTTTCCAGGATCAGGTCGATCTCCTTTTTGTTGCTGTCACGATAGAAGTATAAAGGGGGCCGTTTCCCCGCATTCAGATAGCTTTTGAAGATTTCGGTCACAACCCAGGTTTCAAAAAAAGCTCCGGACATCATGCTGTTTTCCAGAACTGCGGCGCTCCCCCATCCCATCAGATGTGCGCAGAGACCGGTATCCGAAAAGTACATTCTCGGCGCCTTGATCACACGTTTCAGCAAATTATGGCTGTATGCCGGGATCAGAATGATCAGTCCGGATGAAACAAGAAGCGACAGCCAGCGTTTTGCAGTCGGAGCAGAGATTCCTGCCTCCGCTGCCAGTGCTTCATAATTCACGCTTGTAGCCGTCCTTGCGGCGAGGATGCGAAGGAAGCCGAGAAACGCCGTTTCATCTCCCACCTGTGACAGTTCCCGGATATCACGGCTGACATAGGTAGCCAGATAGGATTCGAAATAGAGTTCCGGGTCAGCTTCCGGATCTTCATACAGCTTCGGCATGGAACCTCTGTAGATCCGTTCAAAGACTTCCTTTACAGTCATCGGAGCAACGTCTGTCATGCGTTTTGAAAGCATGGAGACATTCATTTCAAAGGGTTCCATTCCCTCTTTCCGGATCTCATTATTTGATAATCCCGCCATTGGGATCACTCCGACTCTTCCGGCCAGAGATTCTGTCACACCCTTCATCATCTGAAACATCTGCGAACCGCTGAGCCAAAAACTGCCGTTTTTTTTGTCCCGATCTGCAAGGATCTTGATATACGGAAATAATTCCGGAGCATACTGCACTTCATCGATAAAAACCGGAGGTTGATATCTCTGCAGGAAGAGTTCGGGATCCGTCTTTGCCAGGTGGCGGATCGTCGGATTATCCAAAGTCACGATCGTGCGGCCTTCTTCCGCCAGCTTCGAAAGAAGCGTAGACTTTCCCACCTGTCTCGCTCCCGTGACGAGCACAACCGGGAAAGACCTGTCTGCCCCGGATATGGTATCTGAGATTTTTCGCTCAATATACATGTTCTCTTCCTCTGCGGTCTCCTGTTTCGAATACCATTATAATCGAACCGCAAAAAAATGCAAATCCAACATATCATTTTGGATTTGCATAATCATATACTTTTTACTTTCTTTTTAACCTCTCCGCCACCATCCTGCAGGCTTCTCCGGTTTCGCAGCTTCCCAGCTCGTTATGGTGCTTCTCCATATTGCTCCGGAAGGATGCCTCATCAAAGCCGGCGATCCTCTTCCACAGCTCCTCTTCCGTTTTTGCGAGGGGAAACCCGCACTCCTCCGGGTCATAATAAAAGCCCTGGTTTTTCCGGAATTCCTCGATATCCGGCGCATAGAGAAGGATGGGACGCCCGAGGAAGGAATAATCCCAGATGGAGCTGGAATAATCCGTGACGAGAACATCCGAGGCCAGGAGCAGCTCCTGCATATCGGGGTAAGCCGATACGTCGATCACGTTTTCACTCAAAACAGGCTTTGCGGATTCATGATAATGTTTACGGTACAGGACCGAAAATGTTTTTCGAAATCTTTTCGATAAAGCGTCACAAAGTTTCCCGAAATCCGGGTCCCTCATCTCCTTCCCCTCAAACCAGGTCGGCGCGTAGAGAACAGCCGCCTCGGTCGTAAGCTCCAGGGCGTTCCTCACTTTTTCAGAAAGCGCCGTCCGCTTTGCGGCATCAAAGAACACATCATTTCTGGGAAGCCCCGTATTTAAGACCTCTCCCCGAAAGCCCATGGCACCCCGGATCTCCAGCTCCGTAAACCTCTCTGAGCTGCTTAAGAACACGCTGATCTGGCGGTTATACCAATTCATGAGCTCCGGGCTGTCCACGATCCTCTTATAGGCCCCGCCGCCATGCCAGGTATTCATGACGATCTGACTCCTGCGGAACGGGATCCGCTGGCAGAAGCCGCTGTTCATGATCACGGTCCCCGCCGTCAGCATATGGTAATACCATTTCAGGCTCCCGCGCTTTACCTGCTTTTCGGGGCACAGGGCAAGAGGCGTATCCAGATAGACCCAGACGAGCTCATAACGGCCGCCTTCTTTTTCCGAAAGGTATTCCGAAATCGCCCTCGGGCTGCAGGAATACTGCTTCCCCAGATA
Source organism: Lachnospiraceae bacterium (assembly GCA_017450105.1). Classification (GTDB taxonomy): domain Bacteria; phylum Bacillota; class Clostridia; order Lachnospirales; family Lachnospiraceae; genus RUG12461. The sequence continues at coordinate 37,228 of JAFSXC010000050.1, forward strand.
GCATTCGAATATGATTTTCCTTTTCTTCACCGGGAAAAGATACAGAAGATGTAAGATCCCGCGGATGAGCTTTATGATCAAGGCCTGCTCCTTTATTCCTTTTTCTTCTCCCTCAATCCGGCATAGCCGTCCGTACCGAGAAGATTTCTTAAGACCCCGCCGGCATAATGCATGAGCCGATAGGAAAAGCTTTTATTCCGGAAGCCCTTTTCCTGCCAGCTTCCCGCATAGTGATGAATCGTTACCGTTTTTTGGGGGCGTTTGCCAAACACCATTCCCAGCGTATTCGGGCTGAAAAGCGTCTGTTCAAAAAGCGTAATTCCGGCAACCGTCTGTTTCCTGCCATTCGGCTTCATGCCCTTTTCCAGAAGCCGTTTGGTAAGGGTCCGCACATTTGTCGTAAGATCCGGTTCCCCGTCCTCCTTCAAAAAGCTTCGGTTCTCATAGAGCTTCAAAAAATCCAGAAACTGCGGATGTCCCTTCTCACAGGCCATGATCCCCGTGGATACCATATCCTTCGATTCGAAGCCCAGAAACGCCTTTTCATTCAAAAAAGGGTCCAGGCTCTTGAAAACCTCCACGTCCGTATCCAGATAGATCCCGCCCTGATGGTGCAAAACAGAAAGTCTCACATAATCCGTCACAAAGGCCCATTTTCGGCACGCATGGGCCTCCTCCATATAGCGGTTCTGGTGGATGTCAAAGTTACTCTCGTTCCACTCCCGGAGCTCATAATCCGGCAGGACCTTTTTCCAGCCCTCGATAAACCTCTTTACCTCTTCCGTCTTTTCTCCCCCGCCGAACCAGCACAGGTGAATGACCTTCGGAATCATAAGGCAGACTTCTCCTTTCACCCGAAAAACCGGCAGATACTTCATTCTTATATTCAGTATGCTTAAACAATAAGTAAAAGTCAATATCGGAGGCTTTGGCAAAACGCCCCCTTCATGCTATAATATCCCCATGAAAAAAGCCCTTTTGATCGCCCGGGAAATGAAATTTTTCTCGGATTTTGAAGTAAACAATATCCGGCTCCTGCAGAGCCTCGGGTTTACCGTCTGGTGCGGCGGAAATGAAAAGACCCGGCTCTGGGACGCGCGCCGGATCGATGAACTCGGTGTGAAAAAGGTGGACCTCCCCTTTGTGACAAATCCGTTTGCCGCCGAAAACCGACGTGTTTACAGGGAGCTCTGCGCTCTTATGGAGAAGGAGCGTTTTGACCTCGTCCACTGCCACATGCCCGTCGGCGGCGCCTTCGGACGGCTTTCGGCCCACAGGACCAAAACCGGGCCGGTTCTGTATACGGCCCACGGCTTTCATTTTCTGTCGGGCGGTCCGAAGAAAAACTGGATCTACTATCCCATCGAAAAGTATCTGTCCCGTTATACGGATGTCCTGATTACGATCAACGAGGAGGACTACCGGCGGGCCCTGAAATTTCACGCGAAAAAGGTGATCCGGCTGCCGGGGATCGGCGTGGACACAAAGGAATTTCAAACAGGAACGCTCACGAAGCCGGCCTTATGCGAAAAGCTTGCCATCCCCCCGGACAGTATTCTCGCGCTTTCCGTCGGGGAGATCCGGCCGTTGAAAAACCACGAGGCGGTGATCCGGGCCATGCAGGCATTGAACGACCCCCGTCTTCATTTCCTTATCGTCGGAGTCGGTGACTATGAAGAAGAGCTGAAGCAGATCATTGTATCCTGCGGTCTGTCGGACAGGGTGCATCTCATGGGCTGGCAGAAGGATGTGAAGGAGCTGCTCCATGCGGCGGATTTTTATTGCCAGACCTCTACGAGAGAGGGGATGCCTGTGGCGCTTATGGAGGCCATGGCGGCGGGAAAGCCGATCCTGGCAAGCGATATCCGGGGAAATAACGAGTTATGCGAAAAAGCCGGCGGAGAGCTGTTCAGGCTCCTGGAAGAGGGCGGTGCCGCCGGAGCTCTGAAGGCGCTTCTGGGGCGGCAGGACGAATGGGAAGCCATGGGGCGCTTTAATCAGAAGAAAATGGAGCATTACGATCGATCCGTAGTTTCCGGGATCATGCGGGAGGTTTATTCCTCTCTTATATAATCCCTTCCGTGCCTGCACTAGCCCTGTCTGCACACCGGCCCGGCGGGGTGCTGAGAGGGTTCTTGTTTACCGTGTGATCAAAACGGCGCCCACAACGATAAGGGATACCCCTATTATCTGCTTTATGGAGATATGCTCCTTTAAGACCAGGAAGCTTACGAGCATGGTCCAGATGTAGGTAATCGAGGTCAGAGGCAGGACCACGGAATAGTCCAGATAGCGCAGGACGATGATATTCAGAATCGCCGCGCCTACATAGATCAGACCTCCGATCCACAGGTATTTATTGGTTATCATCGCCTTCAGGCCCTTGGCTGCGGAGGCTTTTTTGAAAAATACGGAGGCGATGGTACCCATCCAGGTCATGGCAAGAAGCAGAAGTACGATCCAAACCATCATGGCTTCTCCTCCTTCACCGGCTTCTTTTCTTCCCCTCCTCCGATCAGGATCACACCGATCATGATCACGATCACGCCGATCACCTTTAAAATCGTCACCGGCTCCTTCAGGACCAGAGCCCCGAGGATCACGCTGATCACATAATTCATCGACATGACCGGCTGCAGGACCGAAACGCTCCCAAAGCGGTAGGCGTAGAGCATGAACAGGGCTCCGAAGGCATAAAAGCCGAAACCGATGAGGATCATCCATACGCCGTAGATCCCTCCCAGCTTCCACAAAAGCTGCCCCACACAGGCAAACAGGGAGGAGCAAAGCATGATCAGTATTCCTTTACGATTCTTTTTTAACGATTCCAGCATTTTCGCCCTTCTCCTCATGCTCCGAAGCGGCGATCCGCTCCCCTTCCTCCAGGCCTTCGGTGCTTTCCTTCAGGAAAATGATCTTAATGGTCATCAAAACGAGCCTCACATCCAGCCAGAGAGAATACCTCTGTACATAATAAAGATCCAGCTTGAGCTTATCATAGGCCGTTGTATTATATTTCCCATAAACCTGGGCATAGCCGGTAAGCCCCGCCTTGGCCTTTAAGCGGTAAGCAAACTCCGGGAAGTTTTTCATGTATTCCTCGATGATCTCGGGCCGCTCGGGCCGGGGGCCGACGATACTCATATCTCCCTTCAGGATATTGAAAAACTGGGGGAGCTCATCGATCCGGGTCTTTCGGATAAAGCGGCCGACCGAGGTAATTCGGTCGTCCTTCTCCGTGGCAAGGCGCGCTACGCCATCCTTCTCCGCGTCCACCACCATACTGCGGAATTTGTAGATACGGAACGTCTTTTTATTCTTCGTACACCGTTCCTGGGAGAAGATCACGGGACCATGGTCGTGGGCCTTGATCGCGATGGCCGTGATCAGCATGATCGGCGATGTCAAAGCGATCCCGAGAGCCGAAAACAGAATGTCAAAGAAGCGCTTGATCACGCCCTGGCCATAGGTCATCCCGTATTCCTTCACATACAGGATCGGCGTATCAAAGATCTCCACATCATCGGCGCTGCGTACCAGCACATCCGAGATCTTCGGAACCAGATAGCACTGCAGGTTATACTGATAGCAGAATTTCAGGATATCGTTCCGCCGCGGCGAGCTGATCTCCTGCAGCAGCACGGCCTTAAACCAGGTCTCCTGCCGGCGCCGCCCGAGCTCCTCCCTCCAGTTTTCCTCGACCTTCATGGAACCTACGATCTCAAACTGGTCGGTCCGGGTCTGGATCTTGCCCTGCAGCCGGAGCGGCATCTTGCTCTCATACAGGATCATCATCTGCTTCGGACGGTAAAGATTATGAAACAGAAGCTCAAGAAGCAAAGTCAAAGCCACCGCGAGGGCCACCTGGATCAGATACATGATAAGGGATCTGCGGATGAGTCCGCGGATCCGGGCGATCCGTCCGACCATCAGGATCAGGATCAGGACCTCGACCGCGTCCACCAGAAAATAGCCGATGAACTGGGACAAAATCACGTTCCGTTTCCGGTAAACCCCGATCTTTAAGCCTCCGACCACATAGAGAAACGTCACCTGAAGGACGAGATAGAGCCCGAGGATCAGAACATTACCCTTGTTCTGGAAGGGCTCATCCAGCCGGCTGTTAAAAAAGGTAAACCAGAAATAGCCGAAGGTAATGAGTCCCGACAGGATGACAAGGATCTTTTCCAGTTGTCTTGCATAATGTCCCAGGACATCTTTTCTGTGATCAGTCAGCTTCTTCATTGGACAAATTCATAAACATGGTATTGCGCCGGCCCCGTAATCCCAAGGAGCCGGTAGCCCTCGGGTTCCTCCTCCAAAAGCTTGTCATTACGGAGAGCCACGCAGTTGCAGTTCAGCTTCAGCGCCTTTTCCCGGATCGCAGGAAGGTCATATTCTCCCTCCGGATTCATCAGCACCTCCAGCTTATCATTTCCTGCTCCGTAGCGGGAGGATTCGGAAATGATCGTCGCGTCGTACTGGCGGACGCGGAAGCCGATCTCACCGGGCGAAGCCAGCTTCGGTTTTTTGACATTCTCATGCACAATATCGCAGATCTCCACCACATCCTGGGGAACCTTGTACAGATTCTGGGGGACGGTGAAGTTCGCTTCGTTGTACGTAAAGGTGCCTCCCTTATAAATTATAAACATAAACAGCAGAATGAGAAGACAGCGCAGGATTTTTTTCGGTATCAGGAAGGTCAGCTTTGTAAAGGCCAGCGCGATGAATACCGGCACGGTCAGGGCCCAGAGCACTCTCCAATAATCCCCGTTCATGATCTTGTTGTAGAGCGGGATGGTAAACGGGTTCAAAACCAGGATCAGGAGGATCAAAAGGTAGCCGGCCGTATTTTTATCGATGCGGTCCTTATTTTTCCAGCACAGAAGAACAAAGACCGAAAGGAGAAACAGCCAGATAAACCATCCGCTTCCGACCACGGCCGGAATATGAAACTGATAATTTGCAAGGCTTTCCGCCATCCATTCTCTCATAGCAGCGTCACCCCCGCCAGGATCCCTCCGTACAGGGCGCAGGGCGATGCCGACAAAAGCCCGTAAAGAAGCGGCGATACCCTGCGTTCACGAAGCATGATATAAAGCGTCCCCGCCGCCACGACCAGGGTCGTGGTAAGAAACGAGGTATTGGAAAAGACGCAGGACGCAAATACGCTCATCAGAATGAGCAGCCAGCGTCTCCGTTCTCCCGAATAATGCATGACAAAAAACAGCCGGTGAAGGACCATCGGGACCACCAGCGCCTGGATCATGGCCTTTCCCTGCCAGCTCCGGACCAGGAAAAAGAACTGGCCGTTTCTTGTGGAATAGCTCCCCACCAGATAGATCGCCGCCAGAAACAGCAGAAAAATCCCGGTCTTTTCCATGTCCCGGCCGAAAACTTCCATCCCAAGGCAGTAAAATACAAGGAAAGCACTGATGATCAGGAAAAAGGGCATCAGCGTATGGCAGAGGATGGCCGGATGGATCCTGCTGAGCTGGGACAAAACCGCCTCCCACATCTGGTAGGGCGATACGACCCGCTTAATGTTGGAGGAGAGCGGAACGTCCTTCCCCAGCTCCCTGTGGTGGAGCAGCATCTGGTCATTCTGCACCGCGTCCGTCACCAGCGACACGACCTCGGCGTCGTCCCAGTCCTCGTGTTCGTAGACCATGGAAAGCGAGGCGGAGCCCACCGCGAGGATCGTCACCAGAAGAAAGACCCAGGGCAGCCTTTTCTTTTCCTGCTCCCCCTTTCTCTCCCGTATTTCACGGACAAACCGCCAGACTCCATAGGCCGCGGAGCCCAGCCAGAGCACCGCCGCCACGATCGTAAGCACATGGGTCGGCACCTTAAGACAGATCAGAGGCACCGAAACGATCTGAAAAACAGCCAAAGAAAAGCCAAGGCCCGTCACAACCGGAGCGGCCCAGCCGCCTTCCCTTATCCCCAGAACAGAAAGCACCGCTTTCCCGGAGAAGAAGCATTGTACCCATATAAGCACACATGTGAAAATGATCCCTGCGATCATAAGTCCCGTATTCATACCACCGTCCACCACTGGTTACCGAAATAAACTGTATAGATCGACATAAACAGGATATAGACCCCGATGCCGGAAACGATCTCGCGGTAGCAAAGATCTGAGAAGGAGCATTTGATCTTTTTGTTGAAGAACAGGACCAGCATCCATAGGGCGAAGGGGATCAGATACCTCCCCTGCACTCCCGCGATCCGTTCCGCTCCCACCGGATTAAAGGCAAGATAAAGCGCCGTCCAAACAAGACACTGGGACAGAAGCATCAGGATCAGGCTTCCGATCTTCAGATTGCGAAGCCTCTTCGCATCCCAATCCGACCTGTCGCCCTCCGTCAGGGCCAGGAACGCAAACACGAGCGGGATCAGATACATACCGGTTCCCGTATATTTCCCGGCATAGGCGAAGTTGGTCCAGACCTTGTTTCCGAGGTAGAAGACCGCCTGGTTGTCAAAAATACTCCGAAACAAAAGTCTTAAGTATTTCAAGGGCTCATGAAGGAGCATGGAAAGCTGGGTCCCGGTATCCGCCGCGGCTCTTCTCGGATCGGAATAGAGGTCCGCCCCGCCGTGCCCGGCCATAATCGTCGGCAATACAAAGGTCGCCGCAAGGGCAAGCGCGATCCCCAGCAGAAGGAGCCAGTAAAGCCACCGTTCCTTTTTCCCGGAAAACCGTTCCTTCGGCAGGAAGGCATAGAGAAAGATCATCGGGAAATACACCGCCTTCGGCAGGATTCCGAGAACCATGGCCCCCAGACCGAGGAGAATCCATTTCCTGTTCAGCGGCTCCTCCGACAGAAACTCCCTGGTAAAAATCGCATAGCCCAGCATCAGGAAGGCATTGACAAAGGCATCGTAGGAGAAGGAGGTCGCAAGAACGAGCTGGATCGGCAAAAGCCCCAGGAAAAACATGCATACCTTCCCGAGCCTGCACAGCCGGATCGCAAGCGCCGTAATCAGGGAATAGCTCAGAAGATTGAAGAGATTGCTGACATAAATCTGCGCGGAAAAGCTGCCGCCGAAGAGGCGGGCCAGGGCCATTCCGATGGCTTGGAAGATATAGCCGATCCTTCCGAAGAAGGTGGTATAGGGATAGTCCGCCGGAGCACGTCCGGTTTCCGTATTTTTCGCGTCCACCCACGAAGCGATCCCGGAAAGCTCCTCCCCGGTATCGCTGCCCGGCACAGCCAGGCTGTAGTAGAGCTCATCGGCCTCCGTCTGAGCTACGTTACCGAAATAGGACATCTGGTAGATGCAGGAATAGTGCACCTGCTCATCCCAACTGTTCAGAGTAATCCCGTGGGAGAAGGTCAGGGCTGTCCCGAAGGTCAGGCTGATGACCAGAAAGCAAAGCTCCAGCCGTTTTGTCAAAAGCTCCCGCAGAAAGACCAAAAGGCAGATCGAAGAAGTCAGCGCCAGAAACAGAAGAAAGCGCCTCCACTGGAATTCAAATTGATTCGAAGCCTGCAGAACGGTAAGATCAGATACGTCCTTTTTATCCAGCACAAGAAAGAGGTTCTCCACCTTGTCCGAAAGATGGGTCACCCCGACGCCGAGATTCCCGATCAGCGTATCGTCCTTTTCCGTATATTTCTCCTGTCCGTAAATGGACCAGGTATCCACAAGGACCGTGTAGGGAATATTCTCCGTCGTATTCGAATACACACTGACGTGGTTAATATAGGCATTCTCCAGAGGAAGCTTTAAATAGACCGGATCAGCGTAGGTATTTCTTCCCGTTCCGCTGACCGGGGTCAGGGCCTCGGGATTGGCCAGATATCGCTCTCTGCCGCCCGTAGGATCCGGCAGTTCCTCGAGATCCGACACGCAGGCCTGCGTACTCACCTTGGGACTGATCAGGGAGCGGAACCCAAACGCGCACTCCACTATGACGGAAGCCGCCACAGCCAGGAGTATCGCGATCAAAATTTTATAAGGATAACGTAAAGATTTCACCGTTCGCATCAAACGCCGGATGGTAATTCGGATCCGTCTTTCCTTCCGAAAGCTCAGGGATCACAATATCCTCACTCTCCGGACTCTCCTTTTCCTTAACCTGCACAAAGGGAGTATAGACGATTAAATGGCCTCCCTTTTCCACAGCCCGGCAAAGCCGGGCCGCGCCCCGCATCCCCCTCTTAAAGCCGCCGTAAGCATCGTAAAGCTCACGCTTTACCATCAGGCATTTATCCGAGACAGCGGATACATCCTGCTGCATCAGCGCATGGGCCGCATACCCCGGCTCCTCCTTCAGAAGTCCCCGGAACAGGTCCCGGACCCTTCCCTCTTCGGAAATGATCTTCCCCGAAGCGCTGACCCTGCCCAGTTCATTATACACTAAGGCCCCCACAATGCCAACTTCCGGACGGATACAGTTGGAAATCAGACGCTCGATCCATTTCTCGGACGCACCCTTCCAGATTCCGTTCAGGAACAGAAGGTAATCCCCCTCGGAAAGGTTTTTCTGCTGGTAGGTCAGGATCTGGGCCTTCCCGTACAATCTTCCGGATTTTCTCTCCAGCTCCAGAGCCCCGGCACTTTCGGGGTGGGTCACAATGGTCACGGTGGGCTTTTCGGTAAGCGGCAGGATCGGCTCATAATAGCCGAGGCGGGTATAGTTTCTGACCACAGCTCCTTCATAGCCCCGGGCCTGAAGGTCATCCAGGATCGCCGCGCGGCCCGCCGTATAGCAATACATCTTGTTTTCCGGATTCATGGCCGTACTGGAAAGATGGCTTCTCCAATGGTAGAGGACCTTTCTTACATGTCCGACCGTTTTGCTGCTGCGCACACACCTCAGGATAAAGTCATAATCCTGGGAGCCGTCGAACTCCGGCCGGAAGGGCCCCGCCTCCCGGACGATCTCCTTCTTCGCCATGAAGAGATGGCAGATGTAGTTGCAGCTCATCAGCATATCCGGATTGAAATCCGGTTTGAAATGGGGCTCGAAGAAATCCTCGATCTCGAAATCTCCCTTGTCCTCATCGGAGTACAGGCAGTCCGCTCCCGTTTCATTGATGCATTTCACCATCTCATAGAGCGCATCGGGGGTCAGAACGTCGTCGTGATCCAGAAGGGCCAGGTAATCGCCCTTTCCCAGGAGGATCGCCTGATTCGTATTCCCGGAGATGCCGTAGTTTTTATCGAGCGTACGGTAATGGATCCGGAGGTCTTTGTTCGTGTATTCCCTCAGGATCGGCTCTATGCTCTGATCCAGGCTTCCGTCGGCAATGCACAGCTCCCAGTTCTCGTAGGTCTGAGCCAGAACCGAATCGATCATCTCGCGCAGAAACTTCTCCGGGGTCCGGTAAGCCGGTACGGCAATCGAGATCAGCGGGTTCTCGGCGAACACCGTTTTTCTCTGCTTCGCCAGCTCCTTCTCCGTGACCCTGTGGTACCGCATCCAGACATCGTAATCCACGTCCTTACTGGCGAGCCTCCGCTTTTTCACCGCGCGGAAGGCCTCCGGAGTCAGATTATCCCGGTACCAGGCATCGTCCGCCTTCTGCATCGGATCCGCATGCAGCTTTGACTCCAGAAGGCTCTTATACCGTCTTCTTCTTTCTCTTTTCGCCCTTTTCAGCTCATCCAGCCGGTACCGGAGCTCCTCATGACAGTCCTTTTCGCCGAAGAACACCTTCGCCTCTGCCACCTCATCCAACGCGAGAAGAAGAAAGAAGCCCCATTTCCGGTCCTTGTCCGCCGGCTCCTTAAAGAGCGCCACGATATCCGGACGGATCATCGTAGAAGCCTCGGTCAGAAACGCTCCGCCCAGGTCCTCGGCCCAGACCTTTAAGGGCCGGTATTCCTCATACAGGTCCGATAAATACCCCCAGCCCGCCAGACGGATCGTGTTGCCGTTCAGGGCAAACTGGTCGATCTGATAATGTACATTGGGCTCACGGTATTCCTCCAGCTCATCCGTTCCGATGGAAAACACGATCGCTTCATCCCGGCCGGTGGGACGGCTCAGGGAAATGGCGATCTCCGGGCCCAGCTCCCGAAAGTCTCCCTCGGTCTCCAGAAAGACCCGGAAGCCCAGCCAGGGATTTACGGTGTCGTACATATCCGCCACGTCCTGTCTGCGGACCAGCTCCTCCCGGGTATTGACCGAAAAAGAGGCTATTTTTTCCGCCAGGACCCGGATCCGGAAGCGCTCCTCCTGCCTTTCATGGTAAAGAAGCCAGCCGGCCACCACAAGCTGACGCCTGCTCCCGTCGATCCTTTCATAATATTTTACCGTATCCACCTGGCTGATCCCGAAGCCGAGATCCGCCGGCGCATTGTCGTTCTTCATCTCATAACCTCACAAACAAAGCCGTGATCACAAATACCTGCATAAATACCGCCGCCAGCATCACCCTGTGCCGGAATCTCCCCGGCCGCGCCAGAAGGAGCCGGTTGGAGCGAAGGGCAAAGAGCAGGGCCGGAGCGAAAAGAGTAAGGATCCCCACCGCCGCCATGGCGATCCGTGCTCTCGGCTTACAGGCCGGTACCTCCCCCTCGATCCGAAAAATCGAAAGCAGAAGCAGGACCAGAAGAATGACCACCATGTATTGGGGAAGCGCGACCATCCCATCAGCCAGGAATACGCCTCCCATCGTAAAGAGCCACAGGTCTCCCCTCAGATAGACATTGTCGAAAAACTCCTTTCCTCCCTGCACCGGAGACAGAGGAACCCCGATAAAGGGGGAGCCCGCACGGATCAGGAGAAAGATCAGAAGGCCGAGGGAGATTGCCCCCGCAATCAGATCCAGGGGTCTCCACCTGTCCTTTTCCGCGTAAATAAGACGCAGAACGACGGCGAACACCAGAACCGCAAGCGAAACCCGAAGGTCCTTTGCCCGGCCGCTCCCGAAGCTTTCCAGCACAGACGGGAGAAGGCTGAAGACAAACAGGATCTCCTTTCCGAAGGGAAGCCTCCAGATCCCGTAGAGGAAGGCCAGGAAGGAGATAAGGAACAGCCCGATCCTTTTCATAGTAAACAGGCCCTCCGGTCTGCCCTCCCTGGTAAGATACAAGAGCATCGGCACAAGGATCAGCACACACAGGGCCCACAGCACCTCCGTCCGCCATTTTTTTTCGAGCAGCCCCCTCCGGCATACCAGCAGAAGGATCAGAAGGAGGACCGCAAACAGAGCGAACGGCTTTTTCAGCTCCTCCGAGGACAGGCTTAAAAATCCGTAGATCAGAGGGAGCACAAAGAAAAGCAGAAGGAGCATCAGCTTTCCGTATTTTTTTATGAACAATCCCGCTTTATTCTTCATCTAATAAGCCCGCAGAAACAGACACATCATAACGATCGCGTGCGTAAAGACCGTAAAGAAAACGATCTCCCTGAGGATCCCCTTCCCGTCACTCACATGAAGCTCCGAAGTCTTTCCCAGCAGAAGCAGCGGGATCAGGAAGGGCAGAAAATACCGTCCCTGCACACCCTCCGCCACCTCCGAGGACGCAGGCGTATTGCCCAGCAGCATACCGGCCACGGAAAAGGCGATCCCGAGAAACGCAAAAAGAAGGATCAGTCTTCTCGTCCTCTTCTTAAATCTTCTCTCCTCCCCTGTCCGAAGCAGCGTCCCGAAGACCAGCGCCGTCAGAAAGAGGAGCCCCACGAAGACCGGGAAATTGATCTCAAACCAGCCGAGAGAGGTACCGATGGTGGAATAAAGGTAATGATCGGCATAGCGGTTGACCGTATTCCCGAGAACGCGGAAGGTGTGGACCGGATCCGAAAGCAGCGCTCCCACCGTATAGTGAGGCTCCCCTGCTCCGGCAAGCACCGAGCTTTGAAAGGTAAAGATCAGCTTCGGCAGGAAGGAAAAGAAAATAGCAAAGGCAAGCACTCCGAGACAGCCAAAGGAAAGCACCCTGTCCCTTTTCCCCTTTTCACTCACGATCACAAGCAAAAGCAGACAAACCGGCAGAAGCGCCCCGTATTTGCAGCCGGCCAGAAGGAAGGTGAAAAAGACGATCACCGCGAGCTCTATCGTGGTTTTGATGCGGTGTTCCTTCCATTCGGCAAGGAGCTTCTTTTCCGAAAAGGCGTACCGCAGACAAAAGGCCGCAACCACGAAGGTCATGCTCAGGGGAAGGCTGTCGATCGAGATCGTAGTCGTTTCCTGGATCGTCATCGGAAGCAGCGCCACCAAAAAGAACAGCTCCTTCCCGAAGGGCGTCCGCCGGATCGCATAAAACCCGGCCCCGAGGAAAAGCAAAAGGTTCATAAGCCTCGCCAGCAGAAATGTCGGAACGGCACCGAGAGAAAGCGCCCGTCCAAGCGCGATCCCGAGCCCCGGTACCACATAAAGGACCTGTGGTACCTCCTCCGTATAGTTAAAGACCATCTCCACCCGGGAGGAATCCCTTTCTCCCTCCGTAAGCCGCGGAAAGTAGGATGCATAGTAGTCATGAACGATCCCGGTTTCAGCCAGCCCATGGTCCCGCTCCTCCGTACGGAGGATCATCGTATTCTTTTCCTCCGTGGTCCAGCCCATAAGGTTTCCGGCCATATTCAAGGCGGACTCCATCCGCATGGATTCATCCGGTGCGCTTCTGACCGGGATCATAAGGCTGTAGCACAGGCCCAAGATCAGGCCGGTCAGAAGGAATACATACTCCGGCCTTGTTTTTCGGACAAGCAGAAGGTAAAAAGACAGGCCGATCAGAGCGGCCATCACAGCCATCAGGACATAGAACATGGCCCGGAAGGGATCCATTCCATTCGTATTGTCGGCAACACAGCGGTTCGTATAAAGAAAACCAACAAAAAAGATCACCGCCGCTGCTGCGGCCAGTATGAACTTCCTGTTCTTTACGATGTCCTTTATCATAAAGCCTCCGGCCGTATCGAGAAGTCCTCACTTGCCGTGGTCAGATTCGGATTATAATAGGGGTCCCCGTCGCGCAGGATCCCGGGCCACAGCGCCTTAAACCGCTGTACCTCGCTTTCGAACCGCTCCGCCTTCTCCGGTGTATTCTCCGTTCCCCGGCTCTTGCTCTCATAATGGGTCAGTCTGGCAAAGGGCGTAAAGACCACCCGATAGCCCTTCTTACGGATCCGCATACAGAAGTCCGCGTCATTAAAGGCCACCTCATAGCCCGGATCCATCCCGTCGATCTCCTCATAGACCGCTTTTCTCATCATCAGACAGGCCGCCGTCACGGCAGAAAGGTTCTGTGCCACCAGCAGGCGGTTCATATAACCGGCGTCCTCCTTCCCGTAGTCCTTATGGGAATGGGCCGCCACGCCGCCGAGCCCGATGATGACCCCGGCATGCTGGATCGTATTGTCCGGATACAGGAGCTTTGCACCCACCGCGCCCACATCCGGCCTTTCGGCATACATCAGAAGCTCTCCCAGAAGGTCTCCCGGAAGAACCGTCATATCGTTGTTCAAAAGGAGCAAAAGCTCCCCCTTCGCCTCCTTCACGGCAAAGTTATTGATCCGGGAGAAATTAAACCGGTCCCGGTATTGCAGCACACGGATTCTCTCATCCTGCTCCAGCCGGCGGTAGAGCTCGAAGGTCTCCTTTTTCGCGCTGTTGTTTTCCACGATCAGAATTTCAAGCGCATAGCCCTCTGCGCTTCGCTTCAGCGAATCGATGCACTTCGCCAGATCCTCCCCATGATCCTTATTCGGGATTACCACCGAGATCAGCTTCTGACGGTCAAAGGAATACGTCGGATGAAACAGACTCTTTTTCCTGTCGATCAGGGTCAGGCTCTGCAGCGGCCAGCCGCGTTTTTGCGCCGCCTTCCGAAGAGCCTCCTCGATCAGGGGATTCTCCTTCTCAAGCACAAAGCCGGTGCGTTCCTCCTCCTTCTCGTAGAAAAGCCTCTCTCTGACATGGCAGACCTCCGCTTCCGACAGTCCCGCCGTTGTAAGAAGGATGTAGCCATAGGCCTTATCCGCGATGAGAAGGTCCGTTTCCTCTTCCGTCGAAAGGAGAGAGCCTTTGGCAGCATAAAAGCCCCGGATGTAGTTCATGCCCATCAGATAATCCGGAGAAAAATCCGGCTTGAACCACAGGTCCTTCGTATTCTGGGGCCCCTCCCCGTAAAAGGCCGAATCCGTATAGACCGCCTTCGCCCCCGGATTCTCTCTCAGGGCAAGGGCGCATTTTTCGAGGGTCTTCGGCATCAGAAGGTCCCCGGGCGACAGAAACGACAGGAAGAAGTCTTTCTCCTTCGGCGGTCCGCTGCAGGGAACAATCCGTTCATCCAGAGAGCAGAGCCATGTGATCAGCTCCGGCTTTCCTTCGGCATAAAGAAAAAAGCCCTGCCAGGTCTGCCTCAGGAGCGTGGCAGCAAAGCGCAGCACCACCTCCTCCGGCTCCTCCGTAAACCGGACATAGAGGGCAAACACCGGCCCGCTCTCCGCCTCTGCGGCTTTCTCCTCCGGGAAAGCCGCGTACTGGGCCTTCAGCTTATCCAGCCCTTCCCTTCCGACAAAGGCTCTCTTCAGGGCCTTTAAGGGCGACCCCGCTTTTTTCTCCCGCAGGGCCCCGGTGATGCTTCGGATCGGCGCCGTCAGTCTCCAGGAAGAGCTCTGTTCCATTTCGTGGTACTTATCCCGCCAGAAGGCAACCTCCCCCCGCAGCTCCTCGATGGTTTCATTCAGCTCCACCTTATCGGCCTCGAGCCGCTCCACCTCCTGCACCTTTTCATCATAGGTGCTTCTCTGAAACAGCCATTTTTCCTCAAGCTCCCGGTTTTCTGCTTCCTTCCGTCTCACGGCATGAGAAAGCGCTTCGGCTTCCTCGTCCGAAAGGCATATAATATCCGTTTGCAGACGCAGCTCTATAGTGCCGAAGCGAAAATCCTCACCATAAACACAGGAATTGTTCTCCTCCAGAAGAAAGAGATTGTGCCCGAGACGAAGGGCATTTGTAGAAAAGGAGAGGTCATAGATAAGAGCCTCCTCTCCCTCTTTTCTCGGAGAAGAGACTCCCTGTACGGTTTTCAGATATAAAATTCTGTTTTTTCCTTCGAACTGAAGGCGGATATTGGTGGTTCCCTTCGGCAGAGAAAGACAAATCTCCGAAAGCTCCTCCTCCATGAGTCGGCGCTGCCTTTTGTATCCCTCTGCTCCTTCTGTTTCCAGGGAAACGAAAGCTTTTTCCATCTATGCTCCCTAACGGCGGAAAAATCTCCGCTTTTTTTCCTCCGGTTTTACAAGCGAAGCCCGATAGGCCTGATCCAGCGTCGCCAGCGGGATAATGCCGGGCTCGATCTGCCGGACCATATCCCTGGTGGGATGTCTTTCTCCCAAAACCTCTGCCTGGAAGGCCTTTTCCTGATTTTCGTATTGCTTAATCTGATCCTTGGACAGATTAATCCGTTTGATCAGATTGTCGAACTTCAGGGCCTCACAGTTTGTAATCTCGGCGGACGCCATCAAAAACGACCGGTAAAGCACGTATTTCTTGGGCTTCGGTTCCTCATAGGTCCACTCGTAATCGATCAGATCCCAAACGCTGTGCTTCACATCCAGCGCAGTAGACGCCGAAGAGCTGATCATCAGATTGGAGAAGATCAGATCGATATCGTTCAGGTTTTCGAAGGTCTCCAGCCGCATAAGGTATTCCGTGATCAGCATCTGGATCTCTTCGTTCTTCCCCTCCAGCGCCAGCTTCTGCATAAACTGCTGCAGACTCCTGCCCTGAACATACTTCTGTTCCAGCGCATTATCGACCAGCCGGCAGGGCGCAACCCTGATCATCGTATCCTTCATGCTGTGCTCCAGGATCTCATACGAGGAGAAGATGCTCCGGATATGCGGGATCCCCTCGGGGAACATCGCTACCTTTCGAATAATGCCGTTCCAGCGCTGTTCCGTACGGACCGCATATTTTTTGGAGCGTTCCGACGCATATTTAATATAAGTAGGAAGCGCTGTCTTATCCATGCCGAAGACCACCAGGAAGGAATTCGCGAACTCGGAAAAGAGTCCCTCCTCCACCAGCGTATCAAAGGCCTTGGTCTCATCAAAGAATACATACCGCTCCTGATCGCAGCTTTCCAGATTCCGGTTCAGCTCTCCGGTCCGCGGAAGGCGTTCATCGGAGAAGAGAGCCACAGGGAAGCGCCAATCCGGATAGGGATAAAACCAGCTTCCGCCGGGAAAGCCTGCCTGATCAAACAGGCCGGCCAGCTCTCTTCGGCCGAAGGTCCGGATCGAGGGATGGTAAAAATAGTTCTCGATCCCCGTAAAGGGCGCACCTGTATAATCCTCCCGCGCCCCGGACAGATATTTCAGCCCCAGCTTATTGGGAAGAGAAACAAACACTCTGGCGTCATCCGCCATTCTGGCCCTCATCGCCCGAAGGAAGGCGAGATAAGGATCCTCTTCCTTAGGGAAGTAAGTCGCTGCAAGCGGTAACGATCCCGCCGAGATCAGATAATCCCAGGTTTTCCCCTCGGGAAGATCCGAAAAGGTTCCGGTCACGACCTGCAGATTCGCACAGTCCTTATATCTGAGCTTTAATATCTCCGCCTTGGCGGGATCCGTTTCCAGCGCCGTTACCTCGTTTCCCTTTTCCAGAAACAGGCCTGTCAGCGCTCCGCATTCCGCTCCCACCTCCAGGATCGTGGTACCGGCACGTAAGGGTATCCATTCCAAAAGATTTCTTCTGGCAGCAGAAAGATGATAGAAAAGACTATAATTCTTCGATTTCCAGATTACATCCTCATATTTTTCTTTTTCCGTATTCCGGACCGTTTCCTTTAACAGGTCCAGATGGGCATCCTGCATCATTCCTCTAAAAGTTCCTCCCATTGATGCTCTGCTCTGTAGAACTGTCGCTCTACAATTTCTAATATTACCACAGCTGGGTGGTTATTTTCCACATATTCCTTCGCAAGAGCAGAATCGCTGATCATCGTAAGATACGAAAAATCCCTCGCCAGCGTTCCGATCATATTAAAAACAAAGGAATCCTTGATGATCAGAAGCTCTCTTTTATCCGATGCCGTGGATTCAAACTGCATAAATTCGGCCTCGGCGGAAGGGTTCTCCGTCGTAAAATGTCCCGTCACCTCCGGCTTATAATCCTTAACATCCCAGGACCCGTGTTCATCATACTCCGGCCCCAGCCCGTAAAAATCAGCCAGGTCCCTCGGCGGCCTTTCCTTTTCATTAAAGAAGACCGTCACATCGGAGATATCCGTATATTCCCCGGTCAGCTCCCTCCGGACAAGCTGGGAGCCCACATAGCCGCCCACGGTATTCAAGTGGGAATCGTATTTATAAAACAGAAGGTAATCCTGGCTTTTGGCCTTTTGCAGGGCCTCCTTTGTATAGATCACCCTTACATCCGTATGCTCCTTAAGATAAGCGACCAGTTGATCCGTCCGGCTCACAGCGCTGACAGGGATCAGCTCGTCCGGCATGAACTCCGGATAAACCTGTTCCTTGTTCGTAGGAATGAGCAGAATAAAATCCGAGCCCATCGCTTTATACTGATCGCTCAGCCGCTGGTAGCCATCGGCGAGCTCTCTAAGCCTTGCCTCGGTATAAAGGTTATTTCCGATATAATCGTTTATTGTACTTTCTGCCGTATTCCCGTTATGAAAAAGCCAGCCGTCCTTCCCGAAGATCACACCGAGACCGCCGATGTAGTCCATCCAGTTGCTTTCCAGCTTTGTCTGCTTTTTCAGCTCCGCATTCATGGAGGTAAGCTGGTTCTTATATGGAAGACGGTCATTAAACCAGGCCTCGAAGCCCGAGGTGATGTTCTCATAGTTTTCGGCCGAAAGCTCCGGAAATTCGGCGTACTCTCTCTTCTCCCGGTTCTCCGAGCCCACCAGGTTTCGGACAAAAAGCCAGGAAATTGTAGGAACGATCAGCGCCGCCAGAAACAGGAGGCACATTATTTTCGCTTTCATCTGATTAGTATCATACCTCAAAACAGTGTACGGGTCAAAACCGGAAGTAAATAAATGCGTTATAGGAATCACTTACCAGCGACATCGTGGAGAGGAACAGCAGCCCCATCAGGAGCACAAACTCCGGAATTCTGACCGGCGTGGCCGGATCCCTTAATTTCTGCAGCTTCGGGAAAAGAAGCTGCAGGGGCCCGGCAAGAAGGATCCCCAGGATCAGCATCACCAGGATCGCCGCATTCAGGCAGTTAAAGATATTGATGCTGCCGGACTGGTACAGGAACATGGCCCGGATCGTGTAAAGCGCTGTATAAACCCCGCTTTCCCGGAAGAAGACCCAGCCCGTCAGCATCAGTATCCAGTAATAGATATGGGTCACAAAGCCAAGCCTGTGCTTTTTCAGCCATTCCAGCACCCTTCCGAAGCCGAGTCGTTCGAAACAGATAAACACGCCGTAAAACAGGCCCCACACGATGAACCGTAAGGACGCCCCATGCCAGAAGCCCGTCAGGAAAAACACGATCAGCGTATTGACACAGGTACGAAAGAGCCCCTTCCGGCTCCCGCCCAGCGGAATATAAACATAGTCCCGGAACCAGGCTCCGAGCGAAATATGCCATCTTCTCCAATGCTCCGCCGCCGAGGTGGATACATAGGGGTAATTAAAGTTTTCCTTGAAGGAGAACCCGAACATACTTCCCAGCCCGATCGCCATATCGGAGTAACCCGAGAAATCATAATAGATCTGCAGGGCATAAAACAGCATCTTCAGCCATTCCACACCCGTACTGACCTGATATACGTGCATTCCGAAGAGCTTATCCGCGTAAATCCCGAAGAAATTGGCAAG
Organism: Lachnospiraceae bacterium; assembly: GCA_017450105.1. GTDB lineage: Bacteria > Bacillota > Clostridia > Lachnospirales > Lachnospiraceae > RUG12461. Next base: position 55,997 of record JAFSXC010000050.1, read on the forward strand.
CAGCACCTTCTTTGCCAGACCGAACAGGAAACGCCGGATCCCGTAGAGCTTTTTTTCCGCGGTCAGCGTCCGGTGATCGATCTGCTTTTCAATGTCCTTATACTGAACGATCGGTCCCGCGATCAATTGGGGGAAAAGGGAGATATAGAGCATGACCTTGCCCAGATTCTTCTGGACAGCGGTCTCCCCCCTGTACACATCGATCACGTAGCTCATGGCCTGGAAGGTATAGAAGGATATTCCCAGCGGCAGAGCGATATTTACGATCTCTATGGCCCCGCCCGTAAGCTTGTTCAGATAGGTTGTAAAAAAGGCGGCGTATTTGAAAAAGCAGAGCAGCAGAAGATTTCCCGCCACATCGCAGAAAAGCGCCAGCCTTTTTCCCTTGTTCCGAGAGATCCACAACGCAAAGCCGTAGTTCATGCACACGGAAAGCAGCATGAGAAGGATGTAGACCGGCTCGCCCCAGCTATAGAAAAAAAGGCTTGCGATCAGAAGCAGGATATTCCCGCCCTTTACTTTGATATGCGGCGCAAGAAGCCAGTAGGGCAGAAGCACTACCGGCAAAAACAGCCACAAAAATGTCATGGAAGAAAAGACCATGCTATGCCTCCGCCCTTTCTACCGTACATTTGGAATTCATATCAAAATACCCCACCGTATCCTTATCCGAGATCACGGTCAGGTTCAAAACGTCATAAAGTCGGTGATAAACCGTGAATTCTCCATCCGCATACCCCGTGCAGCTCATGGAGATCAGGTATTCCCCGCCCTGGAGATTCATTTCCTGGGTAAACGTGGCGACGTAGATCTCCCCCTCCTTCGCAGTCCCGATCTCGACCTTCTCGTACATGGAATTCGTACCGGTAATGGCCGTCCCATGGATATCCTTGAAGGTCAGCGTAAAGATGGGATTCTGGATCTCCTGATGAAACAGGACCTTACTCTTTACCGAAAAGGTCGAGCCCTTTTCGATGCTTCCGGTCAGCATGCCCTCATTATCCACAATGGCAAAATCGATGAGCTCCGCTTCCTTATTTCCGTATTCGATCACGTTTGGATTGATCTCGAAATGGTCTCTCCAGGTGCCTGACCCGTCAAATACGGCCTTTACATTCTGTTTCCCCATAAGCGCGGGGTTATCTTCATTACTCAGAGTCGTATCTGCGAGGTGGTTGACCAGCACCTTCTTATATAAATTCACCATGTCCTTCGCGCTGCCCTCGGCCAGCTTGTCTCCCTTATTGAGGAGCACCACGCGGTCACAGTACTTCTGGACGCTGGAAAGATCATGGCTCACGAACAGGATGGTCTTGCCATCCTTCTTAAAGTCCTCGAATTTTTTAAAGCATTTTGCCTGGAAAAACACATCCCCGACGGACAGAGCCTCATCCACGATCAGGATCTCCGGGTCAATATTGATGGACACGGCAAAGGCGAGACGCACCAGCATACCGCTGGAATAGGTCTTCACAGGCTGATACACGAAATCCCCGATGTCCGCAAATTTCAATATCTCCGGCAGGCGCTCGTTGATCTCCTCCTTGGAGAAGCCCGTCATTGTGCCGTTCAGGAAGATATTCTCGATCCCGGTGTATTCGCTGTTAAAGCCGGCACCGAGCTCCAGGAGAGCGGAGATTCTGCCGTCGATCGACACCTCGCCTTCGGTCTGATGGAGGACCCCGGTGATGATCTTTAGCATCGTACTCTTTCCGGAGCCGTTTGTTCCGATAATTCCGACGGTTTCGCCCTTTTTGACATCAAACGAAACGCCCTTCAGGGCGTAGTGCTCATGGTACCGCTTTTTTTTCGAAGGAAGCAGAGCCTCCTTCAGACGGTCCATCGGCTTATCGTACAGGCGGTATATTTTTGTTACGTTTTCTACTTTTATTACTTCGTTCATGCTTTCAGTAAGTGGACTTCCTGCGGTTCCTTCAGCGCTTTTGCAGTGAACGGCCGATTATCTGACATTTCCTATAAAACATCCGCGAAATGCGGCTTCAGGCGCTTGAAGATCAGCCGGCCCAGCAGGAGCTGCACTATCACAAATATCCAAAAATACAGGGTCAGACCCGGCTTCTCCCAGAATCCCGTTTTATAGATCAGCGCATCTCTGTAGCCCGAAACGATATAGTAAAAAGGATTCAGCTTAAAGATCCGGGCGACGATCGGAGAAATACTCCCGGCGGCGGTCATGCCGTCCAGATTCCACATGATCGGCGTTACCCAGACCCAGACCTGCATGAAAATATTCACGATCTGGCTCATGTCGCGGAAAAAGACCACGATGGAACAGGTTATCGTTACGGCACCGAGGACCAGAAACACCATGCATAAGGAATAGTAGACCACCTGCAGGGAATAGAGGTCCGGGAAGAAGCCGTAAGCCGCGTAAAGGATCAGCATGATTCCGATCAGGATCACATGCACCACGCCGGAGCTGATGACCTTGACCAACGGCAGCATATCGATCTTGAAGACCACCTTCTTCACAAGGTAGCTGTATTCCAGCAGCGTATTCGTCCCGCTGGAAAAGGCCTCGGAAAAATAAAACCAGGGCACCATGCCCGCCGTCAGCCACAGCACAAAGGGAACCGTGATCCCGCTTTTTGTTGTCACTCCGGTGGCCGGAAGCCCCTTTTCAAACACAAACCAGTAGACAAGGATCATCACCACCGGCTGCAGGAAGGTCCAGAGGATCCCCATATAGGATCCCGCGAACTTGGCCTTGAAGTCGTTCTTCGCGAGACGGAGCACCATTACTCCGAGGGTTTTCGCAGAGCTTTTCTGTTCTTTCCTGGCGATCGCGTTATCACTCATCTCAACTCCGGTAGGTTTTTACAAATTCCTCAAACGAAGGATGGACCCTGTCCTTATCCGACAGCACAAGATCCGCTTCCGTCATATCCCCGAGAGGCCATTCCACGCCGATGGCGGGATCGTTCCACATCAGACCGCCTTCGTCATTCGGATGGTAGAAGTCCGTCACCTTATAGCAGAACTCCGCCTCCTCCGACAGCACAAGAAAGCCGTGGGCAAAGTCCTTCGGAATAAAGAACTGCTTTTTATTTTCCGCAGAAAGAAGGACACCGAACCACTTTCCGAAGGTTTCGCTCCCGCGCCTTAAATCCACAGCCACATCGTAGACTTCGCCGCGTACAACACGGACCAGCTTGTCCTGAGGATACTGAATCTGGAAATGAAGGCCCCTTAATACGCCCTTTTTGCTGGAGCTCTGGTTATCCTGAACGAAGGTGCAGCCGATACCGGCTGCTTCAAAATCCTTCTGATTATAGGTTTCCATAAAATAGCCGCGTTCGTCGCCGAACACCTGCGGGGTCAGAACGACCAGGCCCTTGATTCCATTGCAGTCCTTTTCTACTGTCAGTTTTCCCATCTTTTCCTCCCTTGGTTTCAAACAATACGCTCCCTATAGGAAACGGCACAGCCCTCTGCCTATTGTCCGTTTACTATAGCATATCCCTGCCGGAGCGTCAAAGCTCTTTGGTTTTCTCCTCGTCTGCCCTTCCTTCCGCCTTCTCCTTCAGAAGCGCGATCTCCTGAGCCAGGGACTTGATCTGCTCACTCTGTCTGGAGACCCGGGTCGTCAGGCCGAAGATGATGACAACAGCGATGGCGAAGCCCAGGAAAAACAGCATATTGACCGGGAGTTCAAATCCGAGGATCCTGGCCAGATTATTCAGCAGCGACGGCCAGATATCCAGGATCGCAAGAAGAACGCAGACCAGAATCCAGACCAGGGAATGGCGGATATCGATCTTCTTTTTTCGGATGGAGTGGATCACATACAAAAAACCGATGACAAGAACCACTCCGATAAAGATACGGAGCTTTATATCCATAAGGTAATGCCTTTCAACCCTTTTTCTTTTTACGCGAGGAAGCCATCAATACGGCGATGGAGACCTTGATCATATAATATACGGAATTTCTGGCGGAGATCGAGGATACGCCCTCGGCCCGCTCGTTCATCTCCACCGGCAACTCCTCGATATGCATGCCCGATTTCAGGGCCGCCGTCACAGACTCGGGCTCCGGATAATCCCGCGGATAATCAAAGGCAAACCACTCGATCATCCGGCGGTTGCATAACCGCATACCGGAGGTAGGGTCCGTGATCCGTTTTTTCGTCATGGCATGGATCAGCCAGGTAAAGTAGCGGATCCCGACACGGCGCAGTCCCGAGGACTGGAAGCCTTTTTTCTCGATATAGCGGGAACCGATGATCATATCCAGGTTTTCTTCCTCCAGCTTTTTCGCCATGGCCCCAAGGTAGGAGGCATTGTGCTGGCCGTCTCCGTCAAACTGGGCCGCCTTATCGTAGCCCTTGCGGCAGGCATAAAGGTAGCCGGTCTGTACCCCGCCTCCGATCCCGAGATTAATCGGGAGGTCCAGCACATGGATCCCATGAGCCCTGCACAGAGCGAGAGTATCGTCTGTCGAGCAGTCGTTCACGACCACATAATCAAAATCCGGAGCGTTCTTCTCGACGTCTTCCACGGTTTTTAAGATATTCCCCTGCTCGTTGTAGGCAGGGATGATCACCAGCTTCTTCTTCATTTTATTTATGCACAAAGAGCTTCAAATAAATATTTGCGGCAAAATTACGGAGCTTCCGAATCCGGACGGATTTTTTAAAACCCCTCTCCGTCAGTCCCACCGCTTTTCCGTGCTTCTTTAAGAGCAGCTCGTGCTCCTTTACATAGGCCTCGGTCTTGTCTCCGGCGATCACCTCGCCGGTATTGGAATCGTTCCGGACCCGAAAATAATTTAAGGGCTCGTGGATAATATAGACCGGCCCGTGGATTGCGAGCCGGACAAAGAACTCATAATCCAGAATATAGACGAAATCCGTATCGAAGCCTCCGTATTTCTCGTAGGCGCTGCGGCGGAAGGTATTCGCCAGGGGCGCACCGTAATAGTCCTGGGAAAAGAAGCAGGCTCTTACCGTTTCCTTCCCGTCTACAAGACCGCTTTTTTTATAGCGCTTATACCACCCCCGGAATTTTCCGTCCAGCCGGATCAGCCGGGTATCCGATTCGGAGAACAGGGCCTCGGGATGGTCCATCAGAGCCCGGACCTCCTTTTCCAGCGCGTCCGGCGCAAGAAGGTCATCGGCGCACAGAAGCTTGATAAACTCTCCCCGGCATTTGGACAGGCAGTTATTCCAGTTTCCGCTCATACCAAGGTTCTTTTCATTCTGAAAAAGCCGGATCCGCTCGTCCGAAAAGGAGCGGATCACCTCTACCGTATTATCCGGGGAGCAATCGTCGCAGATCACAAGCTCCAGATTCGGATATGTCTGGTTCAGAACAGAGGTAATGGTCTCTCCGATATAGGAAGCGTTCCGGTAAGCCGGGATGCAGACTGAACATAAGGGGTACGTCATAGGGCCTTCTCCATTTTTACCTGCATTCGGATGCGAAGCCCGTAAGCGGCCAAAGATCGCCCGCTGACGGATTTTTCGCTCCTATAATGCCTGTGTACTTGATAATATATTATTGACGATTATGAGTCCGAGCGCAACCCCCAGAAACGAAACTTGCCGGGAAATGTCCTTCTTCAGCACGAGTACGTTGTTTCTGGCGGCCATGACAAGCATAACCAAAAATACCGGTGTAAAGTATCTTCCCTGAAGGCCCGAAACCGTCAGATTTCCCTTCGTCGTCCAGGAAACGAACATCGAGGCCAGAGCCATCAGAAAGATCAGAAGCCAGGCCAGGAAGAAAAACAGCCTCTGCTTTTTCTGTATCTGCGCATCCTCATTATGCTGCGGAAGTATCCCAAGGATCATCAGCGCCAGAAGCGAATAGATCCAGAAGGGATTGAGGTCGATATTCAGCCACCCCAGAGGTCCCGCGAACATCCCCTTCAGATAGAAGTCCGCATACATGAGGATCGTATTGATCACAACCCAGATACTGTGAACCGGGTCGGTCAGCACATCCTTAATCGAGTACGGCGTCAGGCTTTCCGAGATCAACTGGGTCTTTGTCGCCGCCTCCGTAACGCCGAGCACCTGCAGAAGATAGGGGAAGGTGCACAGGAAAAAGCCGGCCGCCGCCGCTGCCAGGAAAAGGATCCTCTTGGTCCTTCGGTTTCTCACCGATCCGTAGATATCCGTCGGGATCAGGAGGATCAGCAGGCACAGGGGCAGGTAGACTCCCCCCTTGCAGCCGCCAAGCAGGAACATCAATATCGCCAGCACCACCGTATCCTTATTGCTGACACTCTTCTTCTCATACAGAATATCGCACAAAATCATGAAGAAGAGGCTTCCTGCCGCGATCGGCACCGCATCATAGGAATAGGAGCAGCACATCTGGAGCACCATCGGGCATAAGGCGAAGAGAAAGACCGCCGCCTTGCCGAAGGGCGCTCGCTTGATCACAAAATAAAACCACAGCAGATAGCAGATCGTGATGAAAAAGCGGCCGAGATAGATCGTGGTCACTCCGTTCAGATGCAGCAGCCTTCCCAGGGAAAGACCGATCGTCCCCGGAAGATAAAGAAGAAAGTTATCCGATTCCTTGTATTGGGAAAGCTCGGCGTACTCCTCTCCGGCGGCATCGGTGCGTCGCATGATATTTTTCTTGATGTAGTCGTATTCCTTCAGATCCGGCCCCGCCTTAAATTCGGGAAACGCATTCAGCTCCGTCCGGCGGACATAGATCGAGGCCTCGGACAGGTCATCCAGCGCAGGCTCCTCCACGCCGAAGAGCACATTGGAGTAATAATAGGCCGTGGCGATGTGGTTCAGCTCATCCGGTACCGTCACCGGGGGCAGAAGAAAGTTGTAAACGATCGCAAAGCCGATCCCAACAGGGATAAAGACCTTATGCCAGTCGGCCTTCACCACCAGAAGCAGAAGGAAGGCAAGGACCAGGACAACGTAAAGCAGGATCCCCAGCAAAAGGAAGATCCAGAACCAGTAGGAGTAGTGGTAGCAATAGGTCCGCACGACCATTTCAAAGCCCAGGGGGTGGTCAGCATCCTCCCATTCGTTTCCATAGATATAGAGGTCGGTCTTTTCCCCCAGAGACTCCACGGTCAGAGTCAGGGTCATGGGCTCGCCGAGATGGCCTAAATTCTGCTCCGGAAAGGGAACGTTAAAGTACCACACGTCCTCGTCCGTCGGCAGATTCTTTTCCATGTTCAGGATCTCTTTGACGTTCAACCTCTCGGTTCCGAGGACCTCGCCGGTATCCGTATTCTCTACCGACAGCAAAAGGCTTCCCTGATTCTTGTCGGTATTGCTGTATAGCTCGACCCCGATGCCGAGCATCTGGTCCTCGGGGAAGATCACATCCTCGGAAAGAACCATGCCTTCCTCCAGCGGGATCCTCTTCGTATCATCCGTTGTCGGTATAACCTCTTTTGTGTAGATGTCCTCCATCCGGGGATGAATCTCGTTCCCGTAGACCACAAACATCCCTACCACAAAAAGCCCCGTCAGGATCAGGAGCTGGATCAGATGCTTTCGCTTGAAGTTTTCCTTTAACGCCCTTATCATTCGATCGGTCCGGCCAGCCGGTTCAGCGCGGAGAACATGGCACGGATCGTGGCCCTGGTAATATTACCGGAAACCCCGACACCGAAGGTAACCCGGCTGGTCTTATCATCGCGCATTTCGATGTAGGCAGCCGCCTTGGCATGGGAGCCTTCCGAAAGCGCATGCTCCCAATAATTGTTCACGGTAACGACAAGCCCTTCGATCTGGGACACGACGGCATTTCGGACGGCATCCACCGGACCGTTTCCGACGGCCTCCGTTGTATGCTCTATGCCCTGGTACTTGAAGGTCACAACCGCCTCCGTCATATCGTTGTCTTCACCCTCGCTGATCTTCGCCTTCAGGAATTCATAGGGCCAGGTCAGCTCCAGGTACTGGGCGCGGAAGTTGTCCATGATCACGGAGGGCGCGATCTCACCCCGCTCCTCGGAGAGCTTCTGGATCACATCCGCAAATTCTCTCTGCATCTCCTTCGGCAGGCTGTAGCCGTAGGACTGCTCCATGACAAAGGCAACACCGCCCTTGCCGGACTGGCTGTTGATCCGGACGATCGGCTCGTATTTTCTGCCGAGATCGGTGGGGTCGATCGGGAGATAGGGTACCTCCCAGTATCCGTCGTCCCGGTCCTCCATATAGCGGATCCCCTTCTTTATCGCATCCTGATGCGAACCGGAGAAGGCCGTAAATACGAGCTTCCCGGCGTAGGGATGCCGCGGATCCACCCGCATTTTACAGCATCTTTCATAGACCTCGATAATATCGTTTATGTTTTCCAGATTCAGCTTCGGGTTCACCCCCTGGCTGAACATGTTATAGGCTACGGTCAGAATATCCACGTTTCCGGTCCGCTCCCCGTTTCCGAGCAGAGTTCCCTCTACCCGGTCCGCTCCGGCCAGAAGCGCGAGCTCCGTCGCCGCCACGCCGCAGCCCCGGTCATTATGGGGATGGATCGAAAGGACCACCTTGTCCCTGTCCTTGAAGGACCGGCTCATCCATTCGATCTGGTCCGCATAGACGTTCGGCGTCGTCTGCTCCACGGTATTCGGCAGGTTCATGATGATCTTATCTCCCGAGGCATAGTCCCAGGCGTCCTGCACCGCCGTACAGACATCCAGCGCGTATTCGAGCTCTGTTCCCATAAAGCTCTCCGGCGAATACTCGAGCACCAGATTCCCCTTATACCGGGAAAGCCGTTTTTTCACCATCTCGGTCCCTTCCACCGCGATCCTTTTGATCTCCTCGCGGCTCATGTGGAACACCGCCTCCCGCTGGAGGGTACTGGTGGAATTATAAATATGAAAAACCACGTTCGGAATTCCCTCGATCGCCTCGAAGGTACGGTCGATGAGATGCTCCCGGCACTGGGTCAGGACCTGTACCCTTACGTCATCCGGGATCCGGTCCTCCTCCACCAGCTTTCTTAAGAAGTCAAACTCGATCTGGGAGGCCGCAGGGAAACCGATTTCGATCTCCTTAAAGCCGAGCTTCAGCAGAAGGTCAAAAAACTCCATCTTCTCTTCCACGTTCATGGGCTCCACCAGAGCCTGGTTCCCGTCCCGCAGGTCCACGGAGCACCACTGCGGAGCACGCAGGATCTTTCTGTCGGGCCAGGTTCTCTCCTTAAACTCCTCGATCGGGACCGGTTTATACTTCTTATAATTCATCATAGCCTTTGATTCCTTTCTGATCTATAGGTCTGCCCTTCAGATCACAGCAGCGCAAGGAGCGCGTCGCGGTCTACCGCTGCCATACATTTCTTTATTTTATCATATTTGTCAACTTCTGTATCGGGTATTTTGTAACCCTTCAGCATTTCCATGATCCGGCCGGCGCTGTCGAAATCAAAGGCATCAACAAATTCCCTCATTCCCATGTAGGCCTCCGCCAGCTCCTCCTCCGAAATCGCGGGCTTTTCCTCCTTTTCATCCGGCTTCAGGGGCGAAAGCAGCTCCTGATAGCTTCGGTACAGCGCAAGGAGCTCCGGCGTTTTTTCATGGATCTCCTCCCTGTTTTCCTCATTCCCCTTCGCCTCCAGCCAGGCCGCCTTTTCGCTGAGCTCCGTCGCTCCGAGCAGTCTGGCGCTGCTCTTTAAGGCATGCACCAGGACCGTGTAATTCCGAAAGTCCCCGGAATTTGCATATTCCTCGATTTTTTTAGCATTCTCCGGCAGGGCGGTCAGAAAGTTTTCAGCAGCCTCCAGGAAGACCTCCTTCGAGCCGCAGTTCTTAAGCGCGGTCCCGGGATCGATTCCCTTCAGCCTCTTCAGCTCCTCTGGCAGCTCCTCCTCTTTCCCGGCGTCCTTTTTCTGCTTCACATACCCCTCCTCCCCGCGGAGATGGCATTTCTCCTTCGGGAGATAGGTCGTCAGCATTTTTTCCAGCTTCTTCGCGTCCACGGGCTTGGACAGATAGTCGATAAAGCCAGCCGCAAGATACCGGTCTCTGGCTCCGGAAACCGCGTTGGCCGTCAGAGCGATGACCGGTGTGTCCGCGTTCAGATTCCCCTCCAGCGTTTCCATGGCCTCCTTCGTCTCGATCCCGTCCATTTCCGGCATCCGGTGGTCGAGAAGGATCACATCGTACCTTTCCTTACAGATCTTGTCCAGCGTTTCCTTCCCGCTCGTGGCGGTATCCACCTGCAGCAGGGTTTCCTTCAGCAGGCCCTTTATGACCGTCAGGTTCATCAGCGTGTCGTCAGTTACCAGGATGCGGCCCTCCGGAGCCGTAAACAGGGCCTCATACCCTTCCTGCTCCTCCAGAGCCCTTCGGTAGCTGTCCTCAAAGCTTCCGACCGGCGTCGGATCCTGTACCTCCTGCCGTACCTCAAAGGAAAAGTCGGAGCCCTCCCCGTAGACGCTCTTTACCGTAAGCTTCGTGTCCATCATGGCCAGAAGCTGCTTGACGATGCTCATGCCAAGGCCGGTTCCCTCGATCGTGCGGTTTCTGATCTCCTCGATCCGTTCGAAGGGACTGAAGAGCTTGCTCAGATCCTCCTCCCGGATGCCGATTCCCGTATCCTCAACCCGAAACGACAGGAAGATATGCTCCTCATCCTCCCTTCGCCAGCCGACGGTTAGGGTGACGGAGCCTTTTTCCGTATATTTTACGGCATTCGTAAGAATGTTCAGAACGCATTGCTTGATCCTTATCTCATCACCGATCAGAAGATGCGGGATCGTCTCGTCCACATGAATGATGAGGTCGAGTCCCTTGTCCTGCGCTTTCTGGCTGATCATGTTCACCAGATCGTTGATCGTCGAGGCAAGCTCGTAGGTCACAGGCAGAATTTCCATCTTCCCCGACTCGATCTTCGAGGAATCCAGGATATCATTGATGATGCCGAGCAGCGTATTTCCTGCATTCTTGATATCGTGGGCATAGCGCAGGGTCTCCTCCTCCCCGGATTCCCTGAGGATCATCTCATCCAGTCCGAGTACCGCATTGATCGGGGTCCGGATCTCATGGCTCATGTTGGACAGAAACTCGGATTTGGCCTTGCTGGCCGCCTCGGCCACCCTCAGGTCCTCCTTCAGCTTCTGCTCCTCCTCAAGCCGCTCGATGTAATGCACCATTTCCTGCACCATCCCGTCCACGGCATGGTAGAGCTCCTCGATCTCGTCACGGGTACGGATATTCAGGCTGTTTACCTCGGAGGCATAGCTTTCCAGTTCGTCCTTTTTCTTGCGCGAGAAGCGCACCATAGCAGCCGACAGTCCCGTCACCGGGATCACGACCCTGCTCTGTGTATAAAAATCTGCAAAAGCAGCCACCGGGACCGCCATGCATAAAAGCATCAGGCCCAGCTTCAGCATATAGGCAAGGCCATAGTTATTGGCCGCAAAGATTATTCCCTCATCGATCTCGGGCGGGCCATCCTCTGCGATAGATACCGAGACCTCCGTATTCTCCGAGGACTCCACAGGCTCTTCCGCCTCCGAGGAGATTTCCGTCTCCCATTCCTTACGGAGCATGTCGAAGGGAAGCCGAATCCCCTCCGGCATCTCCAGCCAGTCGATGGCCTGCTCTCCGGCCGCCCTTCTCTGGTTCATCCTGTGAAGATCCGGGAGCAGCACCGTTGTAAAGCCCATGGCCGAGCATACGAGAATGATCGATTCCGCCAGAACAATGGCTGTGATCCTCGTTCCGAGCCTGTTTTTCAGGAATACCCGGCGGCGGATCTCGTCCTCCTCCACCTCACGATTATAATAGATCAGTCCGTTTGCCACCCGTTCCTTAACCCTGTCGGGGGTTTTTGTGAAGAAAAGATAGCAGAAGACCGTGGCGATCAGGCATTCCGGCATCGATGCAAGGATCGTGGACCAGGTACCCGCCATGATATGGAGGTTGAAATCATACCCCTGCAGCATGATCAGGGCCGTATTCAGGATACCGAGCAAAACAGAGGAACGTACGAAAAGCCAGAAGCACCTTCCCTTTTTCCGGAACACCTGCTTCCTGCCCGCCCGTGAAAACAGAATCGTCGCCAGAAGCGCCGCAGATACCTGGTAGGCCTCCCCCGGCCGCAGAAAGATACATACAAGGAACACAAGAACCGTGCAGGCGTAGGCCGGGACCTGCCCGAAGAGGCCTGCGAAGATCAGAAATGCCAATGCATGAAAGTTAAAGCCGAAATCCGTGTCCCCGACATAGAGGATCATCCCGTTAACGTCCTTTACGGAAAGCACACCAAGCACAGCCGTAAGTGAGAAGCAAATAAAAAAAACGGTCCATTGAACAATATGCCAGCGCAGGGGTTTTCCCATGATCTCCCGATTCATTTTCCGTCCTCCGAAAGCCGTAAAGGGCTGCCGCAGCAGCGACAGCCCATGAAATAACTGTTTGTCCTGATTATTCAGAAGCGATCGACAAAGCCCTTGATGTTGCTGACATTAGGGATCGTCTCATAGCTCTTGCCATGCGGAACCAAAAGCGTCGGCGCCTGACTGACATGCAGTTCCTTCGCAAGGGCCGCTCCGTCCGGGTCCTCGGCATACAGCACGTCGAACTGCATTCCCGCACCCTCCAGCATCCGCTTGGCCGTACTGCAGTTGGGACAGGTCTTGGTGGACAGAAGGATCATCCGATCCGTCCCCTTGCTCTCCTTCTTCAGGGAAATCTCCGGCTCCTCCCTTAAATCCTCGGGGCGGATCACCACCGGCTTTACCCGGACAAAATTCCTGCTCACATCGTGCTTCATTGTCTCGGCCACGGAATCAGCAACGGTCTCGGCTCTGCCGCCACCCTCCTTCGCGCCCACTTCATAGGTCTTCCGGTTCTTAAACTCCGCTGCCTTGCCGTCGTTCCAGTTCTTGACCGGCCGGTAATAGCCCGTGATCCTGGAGTAAACCTCGGTTTCCTTGCCGCAGAAGGGACATTTTTTATGCTCACCGACAAGATAGCCATGCTCCCGGCAGACCGAGTAGGTCGGGCTCAGCGTATAATAGGGGAGCTTAAAGTTCTCGGCGATCTTCCTTACCAGATTTGCCGCGCTCTTCCAGTCCTTCAGACGTTCACCCAAAAACGCATGGAAGACCGTACCGGAGGTATAGAGAGTCTGACGCTCATCCTCCTTCTCCAACGCGTCAAAGATGTCGTCGGTATAGCCCACGGGGAGATGGGTGCTGTTTGTATAGTAGGGAGCCTGGTCCATTCCGGCCGCGGTCACGATGTCCGGGAACTCCTCGGTATCGTGCTTCGCAAAGCGGTAGGTCGTGGACTCCGCCGGTGTGGCCTCCAGATTATAGAGGTCGCCGTACTGCTCCTGATAATCGGAAAGGCGGGAGCGCATATGGTTCAGGACCTCTTTTGCAAACCTCCGGCCCGCTTCCGTGGTAATATCGGTGCTCAGCCAGTCAGCGTTCAGGATCGCCTCGTTCATACCCACAAGGCCGATCGTGGAGAAATGGTTCCCGAAGGCGCCGAGATAACGCTTGGTATAGGGATAAAGGCCCTCCTCCATCAGGCGTGTGATGACCTGGCGCTTGATGTGCAGAGATCTGGCCGCGATGTCCATATAGTGATCCAGCATCTCGTAGAATTCATGCTCATTGGCGGAAAGATAGGCCATCCGGGGAAGGTTCAAGGTCACAACCCCGATCGAGCCCGTGCTCTCCCCGCTGCCGAAAAAGCCGCCGCCCTTTTTCCGGAGCTCTCTTAAGTCGAGACGCAGCCGGCAGCACATGGATCTCACATCCGAGGGCTTCATGTCGGAATTGATATAATTGGAAAAATACGGTGTCCCGTATTTCGCGGTCATTTCAAACAGCAGACGGTTGTTTTCCGTGTCGCTCCAGTCGAACTCCTCGGTAATGGAGTAGGTCGGGATCGGATACTGGAAGCCTCGGCCGTTGGCGTCTCCCTCGATCATGATCTCGATGAACGCCTTGTTCACCATATCCATTTCCTTCTTGCAGTCCGCATAGGTAAAGGGCATTTCCTCCCCGCCCACGAGCGCGTTCAGATTCGCCATATCCTCCGGCACGGTCCAGTCCAGCGTCACATTTGTAAACGGCGCCTGGGTGCCCCAGCGGGACGGCGTGTTCACCCCGTAGATAAAGCTCTGGATGCACTGCTTTACCTCCGGATAAGTTAAATTGTCCGCCTTGACGAAGGGGGCAAGATAGGTATCAAAGGAAGAGAAGGCCTGGGCTCCTGCCCATTCGTTCTGCATGATCCCGAGGAAATTCACCATCTGGGTGCAGAGCGTGGAAAGATGACGGGCCGGGCCGGAGGTAATCCGCCCGGATACGCCGCCGAGTCCCTCCTTGATCAGCTGCTTTAAGCTCCAGCCGGCGCAGTAGCCGGTAAGCATCGACAGGTCATGGATGTGCATGAAGCATTCCCGGTGGGCCTTCGCCACCTCTTCATCATACACCTCCGACAGCCAGTAATTCGCGGAAATCGCGCCGGAATTGGAAAGGATCAGGCCGCCGACAGACAGGGTCACGGTCGAGTTTTCCTTGACACGCCAGTCCTTTTCGGTACCGATATAACCATCCACGAGTTTTTTATAATCCAAAAGGGTATTTCTGGTCTCCCGGACACGGGAATGCTGATTCCGATAAAGAATGTAGGCCTTAGCCGTTTTGGCGTAGCCGCATTTCATAAGAGTGGCTTCCACCTGGTCCTGGATCTCCTCCACCGTCGGGCTCTCCTGTCCGCCGGCTTCCTTGATCTGGGTCTCCACCATGAGCTCGATGGCCCTCGCCATTGTAGAAAGATCTCTGGCGCTGATCTCTTCCGTGGCCATAAAGGCCTGCGCCACCGCATTCTCGATCTTTCCCGCGTTAAAAGGCGCAGTGGATCCGTTCCGTTTCTTTACCTTTGTCAGTGTTGTCATTTTCCTACCCCTCTTGATAAATTTTTGGATTATGATCAATCAGACTAAGCTTCACATTGATGAGACGCTGATTTCTGCTTCCCCGGTACAAAAGCTCCGGATCGGCTTCGTCTCTTTGGAATTTCCCGTCCACAAGGATGTCGATCGTTTCCAGGAGCCTTTTGGCGTTCGGAACCTTTTTCTGTTCCAGAAGCTCCTCCCAGGTATAGCCCGTATAGCACCAGACGTCCTTTCCCTCCTCGCGGAAGGCCTCGGCCACCGCTGCCGCTTCCTCCGGCTGGAGAAAGGGATCGCCCCCCGAAAGGGTCAGCCCGTCCAGATAACGGGTCTCTTTGATTTCTTTGATAATATCCCGAATCAGAATCGTCTCTCCTTTTTCGGGGTCCCAGGTCTCCGGATTCTGACAATCCGGACACCGATGAGGACAACCCTGGAGAAACAGAACATATCGAACGCCTGGGCCGTTCACGGAGGAATGCATTATCCTCCCGGCGATCTGTATCGTCTCTTTCATTTCACGGCCTTTCTGCAGGTTTTCGGGTACTTTCGTCTGTAGTACTTTTATCCCATAATTGGCGCTTCCAAAAATCATTATAGTGTTCATGTTGTATGAAGTCAAGCACAAAAACACTATATCTTGGGTCAAAAAAATCCGCAGACAAAACGTCTGCGGATCAAATGTCGATATTTCGCGGCCGGAGCAAATTTACAGTACCGCGTAAAATGCCTGTAAAAACTCGTCGAAGTCCTCAAAGGCCGGCAGCTCCGGGTGGTCGGCGCGGATCTGGGGCGTGGTGCGGAAAAGAAAGCCGTGCTCTCCGGCCTCGATCATCGCCAGATCGTTGTAGGAATCCCCGGCAGCGATCGTGGTAAAGCCGACGGACTGCAGCGCCTTTACCGTGGAGAGCTTGGATTTTTCACACCGCATATGGTAGCCCGTGATCTCTCCGTTCTCCCCGACCTCCAGAGAGTTGCAGAACAGCGTCGGATAAGAAAGCTTCTTCATCAGCGGCATTGCAAACTGCTCGAAGGTATCGCTTAAGATCAAAACCTGCACCCGTTCCCGCAAGGCATCCAGAAATTCCTTCGCTCCCGGAAGCGGATCGATCCCGGAAATCACCTCCTGGATCTCCTTCAGTCCCAGCGAATGTTCCTTTAAAATATCCAGACGAAATCTCATCAGCTTATCGTAATCGGGCTCGTCACGAGTCGTCCGGGAAAGCTCCGGGATCCCTGTCGCCTCGGAAAAGGCGATCCATATTTCCGGAACCAGAACTCCCTCCAAATCAAGACACACCAGCTTCATGCTTTATTCTCCTTGCTTTTCTTTTTTTCTTCCTTTTTCTCGTCCTTTTTTACCGTGTTCCGGACGGGCTTTTTCTCTTTTTCCTTTTCCTTCTTCCGAGCGCTCTCGGCATCCTTTTCCTTTTTCCGGATCGTTTCCTCTTCCTTTTCCTTCTTCCGGGCGGACTCCTCTTCCTCCTCCTGCTCGGGCTTCTTCATCGGAAGGCTGTACTTCTGTTCGTAATACACGACCGACTCCTTGAAGCTTTCGTTCCGTTCCTGACGAATCATCTCAAGGTACTCATGGGTATCGTAGCCGTCCTGATTAACCTGCAGGAGGCAGACCGCGATATTGCTGCAGTGGTCGGCGATCCGTTCAAAATCCGTACCGAGGTCCGAGAGCACAAAGCCCAGCTCGATCGTGCATTTTCCCTTACGCAGACGCCGGACATGGCGGCGCTTGACCTCCATATGGATGCCGTCGATGACCTCCTCCAGCGGTTCCACCCTGGCGGCGAGCTGAATATCCTCCCGGGCAAAGACGTCGGCACTGATGCTGACAATCTCTTTCGCAGCATCCGAGAAGACCCGCAGCTCCTCCATCGCCTTCGGCGAGAAGGTCAGTTTTTTCTCATTCATTTCCTTCGCCAGAAGCATAATGTTGTAGGCGTGGTCGCTGATCCGCTCGAAGTCCGTCATACAGTGGAGAATGATGGACAATCGGTGGCTGTCGGGAAGGGTCAGGTCGATCCCGCCCATCTTTACCAGATAGGTTCCGAGATGGTCCTCGTAGCGGTCGATCTTTGCTTCGAGCCGCGCCACCTCGTCGGCCACCTCCTGATCATAGTTCGAAAACAAAGTAACGGATTTTTCAAAGCAGTCCTTCGAGTAGTTCGCCATGTCGTTGGCCGCGATCTTGGCCTGACGGAGAGCGAAGGACGGGTTTGACAGGAACCGGGCATCCAGCGCCGCCAGACTCTCCTGCTCCTTCTGTTCCTCCATTTCCTTATCATCGATGGGGATCGTCTTTGTCGCCAGCGTAACCAGAAAGCCCGAGAAGGGCAGCATCAGGGGCGTGGCCACGAGGTTCAGAAGCGTATGCACCGACGCGATGCCGACCATAGTCGCCTGCTGTCCGAGGAACTCGAAATGGAAGATCGCATTCAGGCTGTAGAAAACGATCATGAATAGAGCGGCTTTTATGATGTTGAAATAGAGATGCATCAAAGCCGCCCGTTTGCCGTTCTTATTGGCACCAAGGGAGGAGAGGATCGCCGTAATACAGGTTCCGACCTCTGCGCCGACGACCACGGGGATCGCCATGCCGTTTGTGATCACAATGGATAAGGACAGGGCCTGCAGAACGCCGATGGTACCTGCAGAGCTCTGGATCACCATGGTAAAGAGAACACCCACCAGAAGTCCGACCAGCGGATTCGTAAAGGTGGTCAGGAAGGACTGGAAGGCGGCCGAGCTCTTCAGCGGAGACACTGCCGCGCTCATCATATCCATACCGAAGATCAGGAAGGCGAAACCGATCAGGATCGTTCCGAGCTCCTTCTTCCGGTCAGTTTTTGCAAACATCAAAAGCCCTGTGCCGATGATCGCCAGAAACGGAGAAAAGGACATGGGCTTGAAGAGGTTGATAAAAAAGTTGTTACTGCTGATGGCATTTAAGGACAAAAGCCAGGCTGTGAAGGTGGTCCCGAGGTTCGCCCCGAGGATCAGATTGGCCGCCTGCGCGAGCGTCATCA
>JAFSXC010000051.1 GCA_017450105.1 Lachnospiraceae bacterium
CATTAACTTAAGCAAATATACATAGTGGCGTCGCTCCCGCAAGCCATCTCCCGGACTTAAGTGCGCAAAGGCCCCGAAAAAAATATGTCCTCCCGGAAAAGCATCGGTTCCCCCGTGCTCGGTCCGGGGCCCTCTTACTCGCGTTATGAGGAAGGTTTTTGCTTAAGTTAATGATATTGAGGTGTGAACAGTAACACGGAAAGTGGCCGGGTGCGGCTGAAATGTTCTATTTTATTGACATTTTTGCCGTTTTACATTATGATGATAAACGATTGAGACTGCATAGATGGGGCCAAAAAATTCGGCTTAGCCGTGAAAACGATTTATCGTGCAAGGGGGTTGTTATGGCAAAGAATGCAGAAACAAAGAGTCAGAGAGTCGGCCTGATGGGACGGCTCGGCATGACGACCAAGGTTACCATTATCACGATTCTCCTCGTGGTGGTTTCTCTACTGGCCGCGGTTCTGGTGAACAAGATCGCCTATACGAGCCGGATCCAGGATATGGTGAAGAACGATATGCTGGCGGTGGCGGATGCTTTCGGGCAGGCGGCGGATAATGAGCTGAGCCGGACCGGCGGCGAGAACCTGACCTCGGAGGAGTGGGGCGCTTTGGTAGGAAATGCCATCGTTCCGAATGACTCTGCCGGATATATATACGTAGTCGGTGAAGACGGAACCATGCTTTACCATCCGACAGCCGAGAAGATCGGCCAGCCTGTGGAAAATGCGGGTGTGAAGAGCCTGGTGGCCCAGATGGAAAGCGGAACCTATCCGAGCCCGAACGTTATGGAATATGAATATAAGGGAACGATGAAATATGCCGGCTTCTATATTACGAGTGCAAACGGCCTGCACAACATCATCGTGGTTTCCGCGGACCTCGAGAAGATTACGAAAGAAATCTCCGCGATCCCGACCAGCGTTATCCTTGTGATCATCATTCTTCCGATCGTGATCGCCCTGATAACCATTATCCTGATCCGTTCGGTCCTGAAGCCGATCCTGCACCTCAACGAATCTCTGGAGCGTGTGGCGAATCTGGACTTTACAGACGATCCGGCCCTGCAGAAGTATGTTAACTGGAGGAATGAGACCGGTGAGCTTGCACGACATACGATAACGATGTGCGAGAAGATAGACAGTATAACGATGGGCATAAAGGAGGCAGTCGACCAGATTGTCGACAGCTCCGAGTCTCTGAAGGTAAGCGTTTCGGATATCAGCAGCGCTTCGATGGAAAACAGTCAGACTACGGAGCAGATGGCGGCAGGAATGCAGGAAACGACGGCGACCACGGATACCATTGCGAACAACATGTCGGAAATGGTCGACAAATCAGGACAGGTCGTCCACCTTGCAGACGACGGTATCAACGTCTCCAAGGAAATATACAAACGAGCCGCCGAGGGTATCAGTCAGGCGGAAAACGCGAAGAAACATGCGAACGAGGTTCTTGCCAATATAAAGAGAAATACCGAAGAGGCTCTGGAGGGTGCCAAGGCCATCGACCAGATCAACGAGCTGACCGAAACCATCCGGGGTATTTCCGATCAGACCGAGCTCCTTTCGCTGAATGCCAGTATCGAGGCTGCCCGGGCGGGAGAGAGCGGACGAGGCTTCGCGGTCGTGGCAACGGAGATCGGAAAACTGGCATCCGAATCCTCGGATACCGTGGAACAGATCAACGGCATCGTTTCCGAGATCAAAGGAGCGGTGGACGGCATGACCAAGTGTCTCGGAGAGGTGCTTGAGTTCGCCGAAACCTCCACGAAGGAGAATCTGGAGGCCATGGAAGCGGTCAGCAGCCAGTACAACGACGATGCAGCGGTCTTTGAGAACAATCTGACCCAGATGAAGAGCCAGATGGATGAGCTGAATTCGATCATCTCGGTCGTGGACGATGCGATCGCAGGAATCAATACGACGATCGGCGAATCCGCAAACGGAATCAGCGATATGGCCGGAAAGACGGACGACATCGTAAACCAGACCAGAACGGCCCAGGACCTGATCAGCGAGAGCGTCAGCAGGTCCGAGAACCTGCAGGAGGTTATTTCCAGGTTCAAGCTATAGAAAGAGATCTTACGGCAATAAAAGAGTACAGAGGATGGAAAAATATTTCCGTCCTCTTTTTTTGTGCTTTTTCAGGGACAGAATATTCGGATCGGTTTTCTGACTTCGTTTTGGGGCTTTTTACGCCGTTCAGAGGGTTTAGGGTTAAGAAGGCTTAATGAGGATGCAAGACCGTATATAGGGCTTGTACGGGCTCGGGAAGGGGATGGATCGACTTTAGGACTCGACGGATCTGCTCCTGCTGTCGTTGCCCTCAATCGCTGTGCCGGGGGGTACACCTCATTCGGGCGTCTTGGCGAAATGCGTCGATCTCCACCCCGCAGAGCATTTTCCGAGGCAGGACGCCTTCGGAAAACACTCTGCAGGGTGGAGGCCGACTTGCTTCTTTGGCAGGGCCTGGGCGGAAAAAACTTTTTGGCTGGGCTGCGCCTGGGCCCCTATGCGCGCCATCCGGGCGCGGATTTCCTGGGGTTGGGTGATTTCAGGTCTCGCCAGGCGTCTTCCGAAACAGTCAGAAGATGCCCTCACACCCCTCACGGCAACTACGTAGTGGAAAAGCGCACACATTTTCCTGGATGAGACGGAGACCGACATGGAAGAGATGGAGAACGACGGGAAGAGAAGATTCTGGCTCGATTTTTTATTAATTAAGGATATAACCTTTTAATAAAGCACGAACAAATGTTCTAAAAAATTAGAAAATATTAATTCAAATAATAATTAACAGTATAAATAACGTAAATGAAACAAATTTAGTATTTTTAGTAGAAAAAGTGCCTTGACTCTGTTTTTTTTGCATGGTCGAAAATGGGTAAAAAGATAGGAAAACAGGGCGAAAATAAGTATAATCATCAATGAACTATATGGATATTCATACTGAAAACGTGATTTATTAATGATGTTATTTCCTAAATAAATAATATTCAAATAATTATATCTCAAATTAAAAATATCAAAAAACGAATATCGAAGATCTCGGAAGAAGCATGCGTAAGCAGGCAGCGATCCCGTTTAGAAGAAGGAAAATATTTAATTTTAAACATAATTTATACCCTCAACCCCTTTGGATAGTGGTTTTTCAGCATCCCATTTGAGACCTTCCCGAAGCCGAGAGAGTATCCGTTGAGGTGAACGAGGGTCCAGCCCGGAGAACCCTGGGTTGGCAGGGCTTCTCCGTGAAGATAGCGACGGGCTTCTTCGAGGGAAAGAGAGAGGGATCGCTTCACTTGATCCGGAGAGAGTGAGAGAGCAAGGGCGTGGGATGGTAAAAAAGTACTATTCGAGGAGCCTTTTTTTATGGTCCCGAGACACAAACCGGGACGAAGCGCTCGCAAACCATCAAGCTTTGGAGCCCCCTCCGGCAAAAGATAGAAAGTGTCACCATATGCTAAAAAACGAGCCGGAAGCAGATTTGGGTCGGAAAACAGGTCCTTAAAAAATTGGGTTAAAATTGGATTTGATTTTGAAAATTTCTGTAATGAGCGGTCAGATTTCGAAAAATCCGATATATTATGATTTAATTTTGGTAAATTTGACGAAAAAATTTGATCTTTAAAATTAGTTTTATCTCGATATAACAAACAGGAAAAATGGCCTTCTCCCGGGTCTCTATGCGGCCAAATACGCCTTATGTTGCCGAAATGGAAGTCGTGATGCTGCTCGAGAAAATCTTTAACTACAATTTCATTTTCTTCTTCCGCAAAAGTGCAGGTCGAGTAGCAAAGTATCCCGCCTTCCTGCAACATTTGGGCAGAGTACTTAAGGACCAGCTTCTGCCGCTCCTGACACTCGCCGTTTCGATCTCCTTTCTCCCATTCTTCAATCGCGGTATAATTTCTTCTGAACATTCCTTCCCCGGAGCAGGGGGCATCCACGAGAATTTTGGTGAAAAACCCAGGAAACCGCTTGGCCAGAGCCTCCGGCTTTTCGTTTAAAACAATGCAGTTTTTCAGGCCCATCCGCTCCACGTTTTCCGACAAAATCCTTGCCCGGGCAGGGTGGATCTCGTTTGCTATCAGAAGGCCACGGTTTTCCATATAGGCCGCCAATTGGGTGGTTTTTCCTCCCGGAGAGGCGCACAGATCCAGGACGCGGTCCTCCTTTGAAGGGCGGAGCATGGATACCGGCAGCATAGCCGAGGGCTCCTGAATATAGTAGGCTCCGGCAGCATGCAGGGGATGTTTTCCCGGAGCAAGCTCCTCCTCATATTCGTATCCGTTCGGCTCCCAGGGAACCTGCTTCGCGGGATCCAGGCCGAGAAAATCCAGCAG
This sequence comes from Lachnospiraceae bacterium, assembly GCA_017450105.1. Lineage (GTDB taxonomy): Bacteria > Bacillota > Clostridia > Lachnospirales > Lachnospiraceae > RUG12461. The sequence goes on from JAFSXC010000051.1 coordinate 4,346, forward strand.
GGAAGCGGGATCATCGCATTTCAGCGGGTTGATCCGAAGGGCCTTGTGCGGCTCCTCATAGAAGCTTTGAAAGAAGGAGGGCGCTTCTGACTCGAGCTGTTTTTCAATTCTTGATTTAAATTTTTCGGGAAGCTGAGGTTCTTTCTCGTCCATAGGGTTCCTTCGCCTCTTGGTTATATGCGAATCCCGGTTTCTTTCCCCGCCGGAGAGCGGTCCTTGTGTCAAAACGGTGTAAAACAGACCCTCCCTTTGGCATACCTATGACGCCTGCATATTGCGGACAGAAGGGGGCCGGGTACAATACTTACCCATCAGTTTATCATATTGCTTCCTTTTTGACACCTAATAGTTTTGAGGTGTATAATATTTTTGATTTTTTAATAGGAAAGAGGGGCGAAGAGATGACAAAAAAAGACATCGACTGGGCAAATATCGGTTTTGGCTATTTGCAGGCGGATCTGCGCTATGTTTCCATGTACCGCAACGGCGCCTGGGACGAAGGGACGCTGACGGAGGATGCGACGATTACCCTGAACGAATGCGCCGGGGTTTTTCAGTATGCACAGACCGTATTTGAGGGCCTGAAGGCTTATACAACGGAGGACGGGAGGATCGTCTGCTTCCGGCCGGATCTGAATGCCGCCAGGATGGTTGATTCCGCGAAAAGACTGGAAATGCCGCCGTTTCAGGAGGAGCGGTTTATTGACGCGGTAAAGCAGGTGGTGAAGGCGAATGAAGCCTGGGTCCCGCCGTTCGGCTCCGGAGCTACGCTCTATATTCGCCCTTATATGATGGGTACCAACCCCGTGATCGGTGTAAAGCCGGCGGATGAGTATATGTTCCGGATCTTTGTGACGCCGGTGGGCCCCTATTTCAAGGGCGGGGCGAAGCCGATCGTGATCAAGGTATCGGATTATGACCGGGCGGCGCCGAGAGGAACCGGGAATATCAAGGCCGGGCTGAACTATGCGATGAGCCTGTACCCGATCGTGAAGGCGCATGAAGAGGGCTTTGCGGAAAATATGTACCTGGATCCGGGGACCAGAACCAAGGTGGAGGAGACCGGCGGGGCCAACTTTATCTTTATTACTAAGGATAAAACTTTGGTGACGCCGCTTTCGGACAGCATCCTTCCCTCCATTACGAGAAGGAGTATCTGCTATGTGGCGGAGCATATCCTGGGCATGAAGGTGGAGCATCGCGAGGTCTTGTTCGAGGAGCTTTCCGAGTTTGAGGAATGCGGTCTTTGCGGGACGGCGGCTGTGATCTCCCCGGTCGGAAAGATCAATGACCACGGAAAGGAAATCTGCTTCCCGGCCGGCATGGAAGAAATGGGACCGGTGACAAAGGAACTTTATGATACGCTGACCGGTATCCAGATGGGCCGGATCGATGGACCCGCGGACTGGGTCGTGGATATTTGCTGATGAGAGGAAAAAACGAGTTTCGATTTCATCCTCTGAATGAGGAAAAAAGCTATGGGATTGTGGTTCCGGTCGTTACGACCGCAGAGGGGAGATGCCTTCTCTTCGAGGTCAGGAGCCGGTCCCTGCATACGCAGCCGCTTGACCTGTGCTTCCCCGGAGGAAGGCTTCTGGACGGAGAAGCTCCGGAGGACGGCGCTGTGCGGGAGACAAAGGAGGAGCTGCTTCTTGACGATACGCAGCTCGGCCCGAGGGAGGCGCTTCCCGCGCAGATCGGGCCGGACGGCGGCGCGGTGTATCCCTTCTCCTGCGAATTAACGGAGTATTACCAGAGCTTTTCAAAGCTGGAGGTGGAGACGGTTCTTCTGATCCCGATCCATGAGCTCCTTCGTACGCCGCCGGAGCGTTATGGCGCTACGCTTGTGACTAAGCCGGATCCGGGCTTTCCTTTTGCGCTTGTTCATAACGGGGAATCCCATGTATTTTCGGAAAAACGAACGGAATATCTGTTTTATCGTCATACGAAGGGAACGATCTGGGGCCTTACGGCCAATATCTTGAAGGACTTTCTGGAGGAGGAGGTATGAAAAAAGGATGGCTTGCCGGTGTCGTCCTTTCTCTGATGCTTGCCTTTTCCCTGTTTGGGGCCTATTTCGGTGAAAACTGCTTTTTCCTGGCGGGAGAGCTGATCGAGACAAAGGCCGAGGAGCTGAAGGAAAACGTGGAAACGATGTTTCGGATCCTTCCGCAGATGCTGGCGGAGGCCTTTCCGCCGGTGGAGGAGCCGGCAGAACCCGAGGCGCCCCCGGAGGAACCGGAAAGCGAGCCGCAGGCGGAGCCCTTAAGCCCCATCTATCCGGTGGAAAAGATCACCTACCTGGATGCGAACAGACAGAAAAAGGAGATGATCACCGACCCTTTTGCTCCGAGAAACAACTACGACAGGGAGCTGTTTACCATTTCGCACGGTTTCATGTCCTACGGGGGGCCGGGATACGAAACGCGGCTGGGCGTGGATGTATCGCACCACCAGGGCGTGATCGACTGGAACCGGGTGGCCTCGGCGGGGATCCGCTTCGCGATCATCCGAATCGGTTACCGGGGCTACAGCTCATCGGGCAAGCTTTACGAGGACCGGATGTGGAAACGGAATATCGAGGGCGCGAAGGCGGCCGGGCTGGATGTGGGAGTGTATTTCTTCTCCCAGGCGGTCAATACCGAAGAAGCGGCGGAGGAAGCCGATTTTGTTCTTTCGCTTCTGGACGGAGAGGAGCTGACGCTTCCCGTGGTCTATGATCCCGAGAGCATCAAAACCGCAGCCGCGCGGACCGATGATGTATACGGAGAACAGTTTACGGTGAATACGCGGGTGTTCTGCGATCTGATCCGGAATGCCGGCTATGCGCCGATGATCTATGCCAATATGGCCTGGGAGGACGAAAAGCTGGATATGGCGGCGCTTTCAGATGTGCCGTTCTGGTTCGCGGATTATCAGAGCAAGCCCCAGAGCCCCTATTGCTTCGACTTCTGGCAATATACAAGCCACGGAAGGGTGAGCGGGATCGTGTCCCGTGTGGATATGAATATCCAGATGATCCCCGTGGAGGAGGGAAATGCGTTTGGTGGAAACTGAGGAAGAACTGCTTCGGTATCTTTCCGTAGCGCAGGAAAAAGAAGAACGGTGTCTGGAGAAGCTGAAGAAGCTGAAACGCACCATTGCCCGGAGAGAGCGCAAGGAGCTTTGGGAGGAATATGACGCTCTCCTGAAACGGAAGGAGAAGGTGCTGGGCGTGATCCATGAGGCGACGGAGTCTCTGGGGGATGAGGAACCGGACTGGAAGGACCTCTCCGACAGCGTCCGGATGGCCTATGTGCTTTCCTCCTTTGCAAAAAACCGGGTGATGGACCCGAGGGAGAAGCTGTACCAGATGACCCGGGACAAAAAGATCCTCGAGGAGGCCAGGGAGGAGCTGAACCAGATTCTGGAGGATATCCACGATTTTGAGGAAAAAACCGGAATCCCGCGGGAGGAGGACCGGATCATCGAGATCGGAGACGCCGAGCTTTCGGAGCTGAAGAAAAAGGAACGCGCAGCGGAGGCGGAGGCGAAGATCCTTTCGGAAGTGATCGCGGAAACAAAAAGAAAAATTGCTGCGGTCAGGGGTTGACAGGAAGAGAAAGATTGTGTACAATCTAAATTAAGTTGTACACAATCTTTTTGCGTACACGGTAAAATTGTCAGGGCCGGCAGCAGAAGCGCAAGCACCTCGTCCGGCTGCAACGAGCTTAGAAAGGAGAAAACAAAATGGAACCGATGGTACTGAATACGGAAAACTTTGACAAAGAGGTATTGGAGGCGGACAAACCGGTTTTGGTGGACTTTTTCGCTACCTGGTGCGGACCCTGCAAGATGCTGTCCCCGATCGTTGGCCAGATCGCCGAGGAAAACGAGGATATCAAGGTCGGAAAGGTGGACGTGGACGAAGAGGAGGATCTGGCCCGGCGGTTCGGGATCGAGGCCATGCCGACGCTCCTGATCTTTGACAAGGGAGAGGTAAAGGCGAAGCAGGTCGGTTTTGCGCCGAAGGAGAAGATCCTTGCGCTGATCAAGGAGTGAGCCATGGCGAATGCGGATATTATCATTATCGGAGCCGGGCCGGCGGGACTTTCCGCCGCGATCTACGCCGCGCGCTCCGGACACAGCGTAATTGTGTTGGAAAAAAACGCCTATGGCGGCCAGATCATCAACACTCCCTCGGTGGAGAACTACCCCGGGATCAAGAACGTCTCCGGCTTTGACTTTGCGACGGAGCTGTATGAACAGGCCCAGTCGTTTGGTGCTGAGGTCCGGTTTGTCGAGGCGAAGGCCTTCTGGAGAGAGGACGGGAACTGGCTTGTGGATGTCGGTAAGGAAATTCTTTCCTGCCGGGCGCTGATCCTGGCGGCAGGCGCTTCGAACCGGCTCCTTGGCCTTCCCCATGAAAAGGACTGGGTCGGTTCCGGGATATCCTTCTGCGCGAACTGCGACGGGGCGTTTTACAAGGGAAAGGATGTGGCGGTGGCCGGCGGAGGCAATACGGCGCTGGAGGATGCGGCCTTTCTTTCGAATATCTGTAATAAGGTTTACCTGATCCATCGCAGGAATGCGTTCCGCGGGGAAAAGCATCTTTCGGACAAGCTTCGTGAGAAGGAAAATGTGGAGCTGGTTCTGAATGTGACCATCGAGGAGCTCCTCGGAGAGGAGAGGCTTGGCGGGGTACGGGTTCGGGACAAGGAGACCGGAGAGGTCAGAGATATTACCGTGAACGGACTCTTTGTCGCCGTGGGCCAGGTTCCGGCTACAGATCCCTTCTCGGAGCAGCTTAACCTGGATGAGGGCGGCTATGTGATCGCGAAGGAGGACGGGAAAACGGACCAGGAAGGGCTTTTCGTGGCGGGAGACTGCCGGGAAAAGGCGCTGCGGCAGCTTACAACCGCCGCATCCGACGGCGCGAACGCTGCGATTTCCGCTATCGGGTGGCTGGAAGGATAAGAGGAGGCTCGCATTGGATACTTACGAAGAGCTGAAGCTGGAAAACCAGCTTTGCTTCCCTCTTTATGCCTGCAGCAAGGAGATCATCCGCCGGTATACGCCTTATCTGGAGGAGCTGGATCTGACCTATACCCAGTATCTCGTTATGCTGGTGCTGTGGGAGAGGAAGCAGGTGAATGTGACGGAGCTCGGGAAATGCTTGTTTCTGGATTCCGGGACGCTGACGCCGGTGCTGAAAAAGCTGGAGGGGAAGAGCTTTCTTTCCAGGGAACGGTCGAAGGAGGATGAGCGGACGCTTGTGGTGACGATTTCGGCGCTGGGTGAGGCGTTGAAGGAGAAGGCGAAGGCGGTTCCGGGGAAGGTCGGGAAATGTGTTCGGCTGGAGCCGGAGGAGGCTAAGCTTCTCTATGGGCTGCTTTATAAGATTTTGAATCAGGTTTGATCTTAGATTTTTTTTGAAAACTCCCTGCGGGATTGTAACGCGGGGAGTTTTTCTTTTGCGGTCGACAGGGGATGTAATTTATTGGCGCCGGCCGTTGAGGAAAAGGGCGCGGATTAGATGCTCTCACATCCATCGCGACAACTCCGTTTGGAAAAATA
>JAFSXC010000052.1 GCA_017450105.1 Lachnospiraceae bacterium
CCGCTTGGCTGCCTTTTTCAGGAGAAGGTATTTTTACTATGGGGTATAGCAAAAACATATGTATTGGGGGGTTTACAAGAAGTATAATACCACCATCGTGTCAATAAGTGTGCACAAACTTACTAATTTTTGACTACTATTTTTATGCATTATGTACAAAAAACGCTCGGGCCTGCAGATCGATGGTGCTGCTTTCGCGGCCGAGACTGCGGATATAGGGCTTCAACTGCTTCATAAACTCGCTGTCTTCGCCGAAGAGCTTTTTGACCTTGTTGGGACTGGCGCTTGCCAGCTTCTCCTTATCTACGGAGAGCTTTCCGCTTTCCTTGACCGAGATCCCGATCTCTTCCAGGGATTTTTTCTCCTTGGCGGACAGGCCCTTGATGTTCTTGACGAGCTGGTCTACCCGGTGGCTTCCCGAGTCGGAGCTGGAGCTCAGGGTATTATTATAGGTATCGCCGAAGGCCTGGATCGCGTTGTAGAGATCCTTGCCGCTGATTCCTTCTTCCTTAAATAAGCCGGAAAAGGTGGTGATCGCCTTCGTCAAAGCCTTGGTATCGGCGTTCATAAGCGAGCCTCTGGTCATACCGTCCCGGGACTCGGCGTTTCTGGCGTCGTTTCCGGAATAAAAGCTGCGGTAATACTGCGATTTTGAGAGATTTACGTTCATGGAAACCCTTCCTTTCTATTCGCGTTAAGACAATCCTATCATCTTCCGATATATATATCGACAAATTTGAAAAAATTTTTAAAAAAAGTATAAAGTGATTTCGGATTTGGTCGATATAGAGTGTAAGAAACAGAAAGGATGCTGTTTCGGAAAGGAGATACGGTTATGCGTATTGATACTTATAACGCGGTTGCTTCTCTTTATAAGATGAACCAGCCCAGAAAAGCGAACAATGCCTATGGTGCAAGTGCTTATTCCAAGGATGAGGTTTCCATCTCCCGTGCCGGGAAGGACTTCCAGCTCGCCCGCCAGGCAGTCGCCAACGCTTCAGACGTCAGGGAAGACAAGGTTGCGGCGTTGAAACAACAGATCGAAAGCGGAAACTATAATGTAAAACCCGAGGATTTCGCTTCCAAGCTGCTGGAAAAGTATAATGCCGTTGGCGCTTTTTAAGGAAACGTTGATCTGAATAGGAAGGATACCGTTCTATGGCTTCTTTGATGGATAGCCTCCTCGATGTTTTGAAGGAGGAAGAGAAGGAGTACCATGTTTTGATCGATCTGGCCTGGGAAAAGAAGGATGTTCTGATCCGGGCAGATATCGACCGGCTTTCCAAGATTACCGAAGAGGAGCAGGCCATTACCGGTGTGCTCCATTCTCTTGAAGGAAAGCGGCGGGGTGTGATCTCCGACATGGCAGTCGTTCTCCGCCGGGACAAGGCGGAGCTTACCGTGGACAAAATGCTTGAGATCTTAAGCAAGCAGCCCGAGGAACAGAAAAAGCTCCGGGAGGTCCGGGACAGTCTGAGAAGTACGCTGGACGAAATGAACCGTGTGAACAGCCAGAACCAGATGCTGCTTAAGCAGGCCATGGAAATGGTGGAGTTTGATCTGACTCTGTTCCGAAGCCTGCGGCAGGCTCCGGAAACCGCGAACTATAACCGTCAGGCGAACAACACGGGAGACCTTCTCGGAAGGAGCGGCTTCGACGCCAAGCAGTAACTGAAAAATACAATCGAAAATACCGAAAAGTAAGAGAGGATCACGTATGGCGAACAGTATGGGCAGCCTGTACATCGGACAGGCAGGTTTGAAAATGGCTCAGAACGCGATCAATACAACTGCGAATAACCTGTCGAACGTGAATACGACTGGCTATGTGCGGCAGCAGGTCCTGTTTACGGACCGGGATTATATCACGACGGATAAGAGCTACCAGAAGATCAGTTATCAGCAGGCCGGACTCGGCGTGTCGATCGGAGATGTAGTTCACGCTCGTGATATTTTTTTGGATCAATCCTACCGCAGGGAATGCTCAAGAGCGAATTACTACACCAGCTATTTCGGCGCGGTGGAGGAAGTACAGAACTATTTCCAGGAAATGGAGGGGACCCAGTTCCAGGAATCGATCAACAACTTCTGGACTTCTCTCCAGACCCTGGCTGACGATCCGGCGGATTCCGTGAACCAGAACCTGGTTATCCAGAAGGCGTCTCTTTTTCTGTCCAGGTCCCAGTCCGTACAGGAAAGCCTGGAAAACTATCAGGATACGATCAACGTCCAGATCAAAAACGACATCAAGCGGGTCAACGAGATCGGGAAGCGGATCGTGGAGCTGAATACGGCGATCCAGACCGTGGAGGCTGCCGGAAATGAGACTGCCATGACCATGCGGGACGAGCGGGATAACCTGATCGACGAGCTTTCGAAGTTCGGCAAGGTGGATTTTAAGGAACTCCCGAATGGGATCGTGAAGGTCAGCTTTGAAAATACGGAGTTCATCGACGAGATCACCTTCCATGAAATGGGGATGGAGACGGATCCGGTGAATGGCTTCGTCCATCCGCTCTGGCCCTTCCTTTCGGAATATTATGATCCGGAGACCAAGACCTACAGCGACCCGGCCTATGTGTATCAGTACCGGGAAAAGGTTTTAGATAATGGGGCTGCGAAGGACCCGCCGGAGTATGTCCTCCAGTTTAAGTCCACGGATCCGGAATACGGTGCGGATACCGGAGAGCTGAAGGCGCTGGTGCTTGCACGCGGCGATAAGAAGACGAATTATACGGATCTTCTGCATAAGCGTGCGGATGCGACACAATACGCGAATCCGAATACGGCATCCAGACTGAGCACGGACTTAAACCATCTCTCCAGTGCGGATTATCAGAACGAGATCGGCCGCAGTATTATGGAAAATACAGAGGCCGAGGTGGACCGGCTGGTGCATGACCTGGTGGTTTCCATTAATGATCTTTTCTGCCCGAACTGTACGGCGTCGGAAGCCGGATTGGATGGCAAAGTACTGAAGGATGCGGCTGGTAATACCCTGACTCTGGGAGCGAATACGGTCATCTTTAATGAGGCAAAGGCCTATGTGGGTGAAGACGGGAAGCTGCCCCCCAATGAGCTCTTTGTCCGTGACGGCTGTGACCGGTATAAGGAATATTCTTATGAGGAAAACGGGAAAACGCATTTTGTATATGTATATAATGAGGAGGATCCTGCCGATACCTCGAAGCAGTACACGGCGAAGTGCATCAAGATAAACGATCAGTTAAAGACCCAGCCCTCCCTGCTCCCCGGAATCCGGATGTCTGACGGGAAGGTGGCCTATGAGCTCGGAAACGAGATCAACAAGGTCTGGGATAAGGATCTTATGCAACTGAATCCGTACGATACGGAAAAGTGTACCTTCAAGCAATTCTACAACAAAATGATCAATGACATCGCCATCCAGGGTACGATCTACAAATCCACCAGCGAGAGCTACGAGGGAGCGGTGCAGTCGATCGAAAACAACCGTCAGCAGGTCTACGGTGTGTCCTCCGATGAGGAGCTCCAGAACCTGATCCGGTATCAGAACGCTTATAATGCCTCCAGCCGGTTTATTAACGTCATCAGCTCCATGATGGAGGCCCTGATCAATAATCTGTAAAGGAGACAGCTTATGCCAAGTCAATTTTTCGGGTTAACCATCGCCGGCAGCGGCATCACCGCTTACCAGGCTGCCATTAATGCCACCGCCAACAATATCGCCAACGTCCAGAAGGAGGGATATTCGAGGCAGGTGGCCAATATCAATTCCGCGGACGCCCTGCGGGTCAATACCCGCTACGGCTCCATCGGCTCCGGTGTGTCTACCGATTCCATCAAGCAGCTCAGGAACGAATATTATGACCGGAAATACTGGGAGAACCAGAGCCGGGTCGGCTATTACGAGGACAAGCTCTACTACATGTCCCAGATCGAGGAATACTTTCTGGACGACGACACCATTACCGGTTTTACGGCGTTGATGACGGACATGGATAATTCTCTGAATGAGCTGAAGGGGAACAATGCCGACGAAACCGAACGGAAGGCCTTCATCAGCAAATGCAAGAGCCTGACAAATTATTTTAATAATGTAGCAAATGAGCTTCAGAGCCTCCAGTCCGGGATCAATGATCAGATCAAGACCACGGTGGAAAACGTGAACTCCATCCTTCAGAAGGTTTCGCTTTTGAATAAGGAGATCAATGTTATCGAGCTTCAGGGCGGCTATGCCAATGAGCTTAGGGACCAGCGGAACCTCCTGGCGGATGAGCTCGCTTCGATCATGCCCGTGGAGATCAGCGAGGTCGAGATTGTGAACTCCAATGACCCGGATATGTATCTCGGGGCGCATGACTATACGATCAAGATCCAGGGTCAGTACCTGGTGGATGGTTATGATTTCTACGAGCTGGAATGCAAGGCCAGGGAGGAATTGAAGAATCAGAGCGATACGACGGGACTGTACGATATCTATTGGAAGACTACCGGCGTATCCTTCAGCCCCTATTCCAATGCGATGGACGGATCCCTGAAGGCTTTGTTTGAGATGCGGGATGGGAATAACAATGCGAACCTGCAGGGAAAAGTAGCAGGTGTAGACCCGGATAAGAATATGGTTACAATAACAGATTGTAATATCGATTCGGTTTTCAATTTGAATCTGCCTGAAAAAGGCGTGATTACCATCAATAATCGGGAATATGAATATGACGGCTTTTCCTATAAAACGGAAATTTCGAAGGATGGGACCGAAAAGGTCACAGAGTTTCAATTTCATATTCCGAAGGTGGATGACTATCTGAAGAACAGCACGGATAAGGCAGCGCATATCGGCGATGCGGTCGACTGCCTTGGTGTGCCGTATTACCAGAACCAGCTGAATGCGTTCCTCCGGTCGTATACCCAGAAATTTAATAATATCGAAGAGACCGGGCTGATGCTGGATGAGGAACAGATGGGGGCATTTTTCGTCGGATCGGATCGGATGAGCGGAGAAGAGGTGGATTTCTCCGACTATTCCAATGCGTATAAAACTTATCTTACCGTAGTGAATTCTTCGGGTGCAACAGACGCACAGATAGAGGCGGCATCAAAACGGATCTATACCTTTGGCGCCATGGAAACGGAGGATGCTGCTACAAATACGGCAGCATCCAACACCTACTATCAGCTTACCGCTTTGAACGTTGGGATTGCGGATGCCTCTCTCAAGAATGCCAGACGCTTTGCCACTACGGCCGGTCCCAATAATAACGGGCTGGCCGACGGTGTGGACCAGGCGGATCTTACTGTGGACCTGCTGAAGCTCTATGATGAGACCACGATCGTCCGCGGGGTGAAGGCCAAGGACTTCCTGCAGTGCATCATCGACGACGTGTCCGTGGATACCGAGGAGACAAAGACCTTTGTGGATAATTTCAATGCCCTGAAGAATTCGATCCAGACCCAGCGGGATTCCGTGTCCGGCGTGGACCAGGATGAGGAGGCGCTGGATCTCCTGAAATTCCAGAATGCCTACAATCTTTCCTCTAAAGTCATCCAGGTTCTGTCCGAAATATATGATAGATTGATTTTGGAGACCGGAGTGTAATAACACCTGAAACCCGGCACGGACGCCGGGGCTGAAAGGCACGGATGCCCCAAAGGAGGGTATATGAGAATTACCAACAACGTCATCATGCGCAACACGAAGACGAACATCAACACCAATAAGCTCAACGTGAACGACATGAACAACCAGATGTCGTCCCAGAAGAAGATCGCTCTTCCCTCGGATGACCCGGTCATCGCGGTCAGGGCTCTGCGGCTTCGTTCGAATCTGGGCGAGCTGGATCAGTACCTCCATACGAATATCGAGCAGGCCGACTCCTGGCTGGATATAACGGAGACCGCCATTGGGAATATCTCCAGTCTCCTGAACAAGATCTATGACTGCTGTGTCCAGGGCGCGAACGATACCTTGAACCAGCAGGACCGGAACGCGATCCTTGCCCAGTTGAAGCAGAATCGGGATCAGATCCACTCCGAGGGGAATACGGACTATGCCGGCCGGACTGTCTTTACCGGCTATAAGACCAATGCGCCGTTGACCTATACCGATGCATCAAATGACCACTATCAGATTGATCAGCGGCTTTCCTTTGAGGATTTGCAGGAGAACAAATATATTTATAATGAGGTTATTGCAGGAGATATCTCCGGCTTTGCCTCGCTTCCTAATACGGCTTATGCTACGGGTAATGATCCGGGCTGTCAGACCGTAAACAGGATCCGGCTGGCGTATGATTCGCTGACGTATGATCCGCTGGACACCACTTCGCAGCCGAAGATTTTTGAGGTAGACGCTGACGGAAAGGTCACCACTACTCCGATCAGCTTTACCGTTGTAACGACGCAGCAGTTGGAAGAGAAGGGATATGATGTAAAGGAATTGGACGGCACTAATGGGATCGTTCTGAACCGGGAAACCGGCGAACTGTTGTTTACAGATGAAAAAGCAAACGAATTCAAGGCGAGTATGACAAAATTCCAGATCACCTATGACAAGACCGGCTTCAGCAAAGGGGACTTGACTCCTGAGGATTATTTCAACTGCCGGAAATTTGATGATACGAAAACTCCGCCTGAGGTGGATAAGACCTATAAGCATATTGACGATAAAGGCGCCTGGATAAACGAGAACATCAACTACACCGTCGCCATTAACCAGGAATTTGCGATTAACATTGAAGCAAAGGATGTATTAAACCATAATATCGGACGGGACATTACGGATCTGGGAAATACCGTACAGGCCGCCATCGACGCCTATGACAAGGTAGCAAAGATCGAAGGGATGCTGAAGCTGGATGCCTATGCGGGAGAGGAAGACCAGGCAAAGCTGAAGGCATTGCTCGAGCGTGCCAACAAGGAAGCAACCTATGCCGATGACCAGATGCGGAACCTGTTTACAAAATATGTCGGACGTTTTCAGGATTATATCAATACCGCGGAGCTGGCTCGGACGGATGTGGGCGCACGGGGCGACCGGCTGATGATGACAAAGAATCGGGTGGAGGCCCAGTTTAATACGGTCGACAAGCTGAAATCCCAGAATGAGGACGCGGATCTGTCCGACGTTGTCATAGACTATCAGGCCTCCTACCTGGCCTATCAAGCGTCTCTCCAGGCGGCCTCCAAGGTGCAGCAACAGACGCTGTTGGATTATATTTAAGAAAAACAAACGTGAGGCTGTTCCTGCACATACCTGGCGGGACCTCCGAATCTTGTTAATCCACTGCGTTAGTGGTATCATAAAAAGAACTACTCCCCGCGGGGAGAAAAACAGCATAAAGGGAAAGGAGAGCAGACTATGAGGGTCTGCGGAAAAGAGCTATGATGGCAGTAGATACTCGTATCTTCGGTCATATGGAGATCGAAGACGAGAAGATCATCCGTTTTGAGAACGGGATCATCGGATTCCCGAAAATGAAGAACTTCGCATTGATCCACGACAGCGAGGATGAGGGAAATCCTTCCACAATCTCCTGGCTCCAGTCCATGGAGGAGCCGAATTACGCCCTGCCGGTGATCGATCCGCTGACGATCGAACCCGGCTATAACCCCGTGATCGAGGATGAATTTTTAGAGCCCCTCGGTCATATGACAGAGGAGAATACCTTTGTCCTCGTAACCGTGACGGTTCCGGCGGATATTAAAGAAATCGCCGTAAACCTGAAGGCCCCCATTGTGATCAATACCGAGACGAACCGTGCCGGCCAGATCATCGTGGAGAACGATTACCCGGTGAAGTACAGGATCTATGACCTCTTAAAGGCCAATGATGAAAGGGCGGGTGATTGATATGCTGGCATTGACGAGAAAAAAAGGAGAAGCCCTGGTAATCAATAATAATATAGAAGTAACGGTTCTGGAGATCCGCGGAGACCAGATCAAACTTGGTATTGCGGCGCCGAAGGAGGTGCCGGTGTATCGGAAGGAGGTCTACCTCCAGATCCAGAAGGAAAATGAAGCTGCTCTTTCGGTGGATAATCTTTCCGGACTGAAGGGCCTTCTGAAATAAAATCGGACCATAGACTAAAGAATTTCGGAAAGTGTCCGATACATAAAATAGATAGACTGTCAATTTATCGAATCGTAACCCGTAAACAGGCGTACAGGCTTTGGCTGGTACGCCGAAAACTGTAATCACATGGAGGTGAATGCAATGGCGATTGAAGGAATTTCGTCAGCAGCAGCCAGCTACGCAGCCAGCCCGGCATTGGCGCGTCCGGTGGAAGCCCCGAAGGCAAAGCCCGTGACTCCCGTGGAGGGAACGGCCTTGAATACGGAAGCCGCAGAAGCGGAAAGCGCAGTAGCAAACGGAACGGCAGCTGCAAAAGAGACGGATAAGTCCGACAACAACAGCGGTCAGCAGGGAAGCACAGACTCGCAGCGTCAGAACGAAAAGGTAAAGAAGGCGATCCAGGAGATTACCAAAAACGCCAACAATACCGAGGCGGTCTATGGCTTCCATGACAAAACAAACCGTGTCACCATCAAGATCGTGAACAAGGAAACCAAGGACGTGATCAAGGAATTTCCGGCAGAGGAAACGCTGGACATGATCGCAAAGGCCTGGGAGCTTGCCGGATTGATGGTGGACGAAAAGAGATAAGGAGGGATCTGTATGGCAATTCGAATATCCGGACTCTCATCTGGCCTTGATACCGAATCTCTGGTATCGGAGCTTGTTTCCGCCTATTCCATAAAAAAGGACAACTATGTCAAGGCCCAGACCAAGCTGGGCTGGAAGCAGGATGCATGGAAGGCCCTGAATAAAAAAGTATACAGTCTCTACAGCAACATCAGCAGCATGCGTTATTCCTCGGCCTACAGTCTGAAGAAGACTTCGGTCAGTGACGCCACGAAGGCCTCGGTAACCGCTTCGAGCAACGCGGTAAACGGAACCCAGAGGCTTAAGATTACAAGCCTTGCCGCTGCCGGTTATCTGACCGGCGGCCAACTGAAAAAAGGAGATGCCGGCGATACGACGGCTGTGACCTCTTCGACAAAGCTTTCTGAGCTGAAGGGAAACGGTTTTGGACTCACATCCGGCGAGAGCGGTACGATTAACGTAAACGGAAAAGAGATCTCCGTAAGCGGCGACGATACGGTGAACACTGTTGTGAACAGACTCAAGGACGCCGGCGTGAATGCGTCCTATGATGAAAAGAACAACCGGATCTTTGTGAGCTCCAAGAACAGTGGAACGGATAATGAATTTACGCTGACGGCTTCCAATGAAAACGGGGCGAAGGCGCTGCAGTCGCTGGGGCTTATGACCGCCAGCAAGAGCGCCCAGGCTGCAAATCAGGCCCTCGTGAATAAATATGTGACCGGGGATGAGGTGAATCTGGATGCGATCAAGCAGGATATTACTTCGAAGGCACTAACCGCGTCTTCTTATGGAAATTCGGATTATGTTAAGAACCTGAAGGCTTATGGATATGCTACTTCCGGGGATAGGGCTTCGATCCTGGCTGATTACGATACCTATCTTGCGCAGAAAACGAAGCTGGATTCGGTCGACTCGAATTTCAGCCTTACTGCCTATAAGTCCCTGAAGGAGCAGAGCGAAGAGGATCTTGCGAATCATTATTTTGACAAATCTACAGGGACCTCCGTGACCAAGGAGGAGTACGACGCTTATTTGGCGAACGATACCCTGACGGAAGAGGATAAAACGGCCTACAAAGAGAAATATACGCTCGGTACGGATTGGCTTTCGGAACAGCAGGGCTATCTTACCTCGGCCGGCTACAGCAATGCAGAGGATTACGAAGCGGATCTGAACGCGAAAAAGACCTATGAAGCCAGCCATGATGCGAATGACCGTGCGGCTCTTGACATGGTGAAAAACAGCGACAATGCGGATACGTATCTGAATGCTGCTGCGACAGCGTATTCGGATAAGGTAAAGGAGGCGCAGGCTGCCTTAAAAGGCACCGGCCTTTATGAGGCCAGCGAAGGTGCTACGAGAGTCGACGCTACAGACGCAACGATCTACCTGAACGGCGCGGAGTTCACAAGCAACAGCAATACCTTCAATATCAACGGCCTGACCATCAACGCTGCGGCCACCACGGGAACCACCTTTGAGAACGCCGAAGAGATCAGCATTACAACGAATACGGATTCTCAGGCCATCTATGATAAGGTGAAGGACTTCCTGAGCCAGTACAATGAGCTCGTGAACGAGATGAGCTCGCTCTATAATGCAGCCTCTGCAAAAGGCTATGAGCCG
>JAFSXC010000053.1 GCA_017450105.1 Lachnospiraceae bacterium
CTACGTAAACTGTGCTATAATTCATTTGATGACCTCCTTTTGTATGCGGTAATCCCTGTTACCACTTGATTATTTCCAATCTGTAGTATACAGGTAAATCCACGAATCTACAAACTGGAGGTCATTACATATTGTCTATTGACAGCTTTACCCATCTGTGAAAAAATAAAGGGATAATAAATATAGAAAAGAGAGAATTATTAAAATATGAACATAAAAAAAGTATTTTGCGCACTTACCTGCGCGGTTTTGACGGCGGGACTCGTTTTCTCCCCCGTCTCCCGGAGCTCCGGCTTGGGAGAAACGGTTTATGCCGGAACACAAAGCTTTCCCCTGACGATGGACGAGGTGCCGTCCTACGATAATTACGGAAAAAATGCAGACGAAGCAGCGCTGGCGGAGCTTTATGATGAGCATATGGGGATGACAAATGCCGAAGTTCTCTCCGTTTTGTCGGAAAAGCCGGCTGACCTCTCCGCAGCAAAAAGCGTCGATGAGGAGGCGGCCCTGCTCGAAGCGTTAAAAGCCTATGAAGCAAAAAAGGCCCTGTATCTTCTGGGGAAGGATCCGGTCGGCGCGCCTGATGAGGAAACAGGCCATGCCTGGGAACGGCAGAAGGCGCTGAACGAATTCTATTACGGAAACGGGTCCTCCGAGGTCGTGTTTCTGATCCCCTCCGTTTCGATCAGCAAGCTTTCTGTCAAAGAAGATCATTACGAGCTTGCCGTCGACGAATGGATGACGCTCGGCTACTGCGACCGGTCCATTTCGGACGTTGTGAACACAAGTGCCTATCTTCTGGATTATACGATGAAGTATTCTCCGAAGGACGGTGTGGTTTTTGCGGTGGAAAACGGAAAAGAACTGTTCGCGGAGATGGACGAGGCGGCAGAGGCTCCTGTTTCTGCGAACGGTCCTGTCCCCGTGACGCATGGGGCTTCCTCCGGGAAGGATGCTCTCGTTCCCACCGGCGATATCCCCTCCTACAACATCAACGGCGCGCTGGCCTACGCCGACCAGTGGGCGCTTTCGCGGAATCCGGCGTATTCCGATTATACGGGACGGGGCGGGGACTGCGCGAATTTTGTTTCTCAATGTCTTTGCGCCGGCGGGCTTCCGACAGACGGAACCTGGTATAAGGATTCCAAGGCCTGGATCGCCGTCATCGCCCTGTCCAACTATTTATGTGACAGATACGGCCTTCCGCGGCTTTCCGCCGACAACAGCAATATCCAGGTAGGCAGCCCGGTCTGCTACCAATGGCATTCCAACTGGCAGGCCGGCTACCGCTTAAACCATGTAACGCTTTGCGTCGGCAGAAATGCCCAGGGCGTCCCGATCGTAAGCGGCCATACCCGTGATATCAAGGGCGTTGCCTGGAATTACGGCTATTCCAATACCACCTATATGACGATCCCGCTCGGCGGCGGCTTTAACTCCCTTCCGAAGGGCTATCTCGATACCGCAGCCGGCGGCCCCGGGGAGGTTACGGTAACCGGCTGGGCCTACGATCCCGACCATATCGATCAGCCGGTCAGAGTCCGGATCTACATGGACGCGCTTCCCGAGCAGGGCGGCACCTTCCTGAAGGAATTTAAGGCCAAAAAGAACCGGCAGGATCTGGTCAGCGCCGGCTATACCTGCGGGCCGGACCACGGGTTTGAAAAGACCCTGCCCCTGGATGTAACCGGAATCCATACCTTCTACGCCGTGGCCACGGATCTGGACAGCGGCGAGGCCGTTCTTTCGAACTCTCCGCTGGATGCGAAGATCCGCGCTCCCTATGCGGTAAAAATCCCGGCAGTAAAATGCCGGGCCGGTGAGAGTACGATTATTAAAGTTGTATACAGAGGGCAGAATGTAGACAGCGTGGACTGGACGCTGAAGGACGACACCCTTGCCGTTATCGAAGAGGATTCGCGCGGATCGAAGGGGACAAAGGAATGGGTCAAGCTCAAGATAACCGGGAAAAAGCAGGGTTCTACGAAGCTGATCTTCCGTCTCCTGGACGAGGACGAGGAGCTTCTTTTCAAGGGGAAGCAGACCATCCGGATCAAGGCCCCGCTCTTTCCCCTGCCGCCGGAGCCGGAGCCGGAGGAGCCTTCGACAGAGGAGCCTTCGACGGAAGAGCCTTCGACGGAGCAGCCCTCCACCGAGACGGCAGAGCCCTCGACGGAGACCTCCACAGAGCCGTCTGCAGAGGCCTCCACAGAGCCCTCGACCGAGCAGCCCTCCACCGAACCGGCTGCAGTTAAATAGTCCTGTTCTCAGAATTTACGGAGAGCATCCGTCCCGTCATCTACGGTATTGATGATCTCCCGGATCGTAAGATAATAGCTGTATTGCGGATTGACGACCACCTCGACCCGGTCCCCGACCTTGTGACCGAGAAGCGCCTTCCCCACCGGGGATTCGATGCTGATCAGGCCCTTCAGGGAATCGCCTCGGACGGTCGTCACTATTTTATAGACCGCCTCCTCCTCATCCTCCTCGATATAGACCCGGACGGTATTGTTCAGCCCCACCTCGTCCTCAGCCGAGTCCTCCTCGATGATATGGGCGGTCTTGATCATTCTTTCCAGATAGCGGATGCGGCTCTCGTTCTTATTCTTCTCATGCTTTGCCGCATGGTATTCGAAATTCTCGCTCAGGTCCCCGTGGGCTCTGGCCTCCTTAACGGATTCGATGAGCTCCTTCCGGAGCACGAGCTTCCGATGCTCGATCTCCTCCTCCATTCTTTTGATATCCTGCTTCGTAACCTCATCATGCATGATGGTTCTTGCTCCTTTTCACTATTTCGTTATAATGGAATCATGATCGAAAAAAACAGTCTCTTTTCTTTGGAATTTTATAAGCACAGGCCCTTTACCGGAAGCCTTCGGGGTATGCATTACCGGGTTGAAAAGACGGAGGAAGACGGCGAAGTCTTTTTTTCGGCAACGGTCTTTCCCGGTCCGTTCTCCTCGGAGAATACGCCGGAGGAAAAAAAGACGACACAGCGCTTCCCCTTTACGGATCAGGGGCTGGCGGATGTGGTTAACTGGTTAAATGAACGTTATTCGGAAGAGCCGGAAAAATGGGCCAGGGGGATGGATCTGCTGGGTGGCTGATTCGTATATGGGCGAAAAACTCAGGCTTGGCGAAGTTTATTGCCAAGCGCCTTCCGAAGGCCCCGGCTCCGTTAGCTTTGCGGCACAGCCGAGCGGATCTCGCGGCAGATTTCTTCGGGCGTTTTCCCGTCGGTATCTATGATTACCTCTGCTGCGGCTTCGTAGGAGGCCTTTCTCTCTTCCATCAGGTTTGCTATATAGTCCCGGTTCATATGCCCGTTCAAGAGCGGCCTGTCATGGCTGTCCTTTACTCTGGACAGGATCGTGTCCGGGGTAGCTCTGAGGAGTACGATAACTCCGTTCTCCTTCATTACCTCCACATTTTCCTTCTGCTTACAAACCCCGCCGCCGCAGGATACAACCGCACCTTCCTTTCGTCCGAGCGCCTGAAGGAACTCCTTTTCCCGCCTGCGGAAATACGCTTCTCCCTCCGAAGCGAATATCTCCTTGATGGTCTTCCCTTCCGCCTCCTCGATGCAGGCATCCATTTCCAGAAGCCGGGCTCCGAGCTCCTTCACCAGCTCCTTTGCCACTGTGCTTTTCCCGGCTCCCATGAAGCCGATGAGATAGATATGCTTCTTCGTCTTCTCGGGACTTAAGGAGCTGTGGATGGTTGTCAGAGCGGTACGCAAAAGCCCTGCTTCGATCTGGCCGGGCGCAGAAGCGCTTCCTGCCGTACCGAAGGTGCAGGCCGAGCCGAAGACCTCGCCGGAGAGGCGGCTGATAACGCCCTCCTCCCCCATCGAGATCGCGATCACCGGCTTTTCGGTCACAAGCTCCTTCATCTCTACGGCCGCCGACAGCAAAGTCAGGACATCCCGGCTGTTCTTCGGCATAACAGCAGCCTTCAGAATATCCGCTCCCGCCTTGTCCATCCGCTCCAGCTTCTCCTTCAGCTCCTCCTTGGAGGGCGTTTTTTCGAAATCGTGGAAGCTCAGAATCACCGCCTTATCCTTGCCGTGGGCCTCCCGGATAAGAGGAATCAGCCTCTTCTCTCCGAAGGCCAGCTCCATATCCAGCGCATCCGTATTCCGGTCATCCGCCGCGGCCAGAAGGATCTCCTCATATTCCTCCCAGGTCCCCGAAAACTGCCCGCCCTCGTTCCTGGTACGGAGCGTAAACAGAAGGGGCATCTCCTTCAGGACCTCCCTGAGCGAAGCAAAAAGCTTTATCATGCGGGGGATATCATAAACCCCGGTAAAGGCATCCGCCCGCCATTCCGCGATCTCTCCGACACTTTGTACAGCGCCCAGGGCCGCGCCAAGGATCTCCTCCTCCGTTTTCC
>JAFSXC010000054.1 GCA_017450105.1 Lachnospiraceae bacterium
CGGACATGCAGGTGGTGATCACAGCAACCCTGAAAAATGCATTCGAGCGGAACGCGGAGCTTTCCGTTTCTGCGGATACCGTAAGGACCGCCCTGAGGGAGCTTACGGACCGCTTCCCCGAGGCAGGGAAGCTGCTGTTTGATGAGAATAATGCTTTGCGAAGCTTCCTCCGGATCTTTGCGGGAGAGGAGGATGTGACGGAGGAAAGCCGGTGGGAGGAAACGCTCCCGGATGAGACGGAGCTCTGGCTCCTTCCGGTCATCGCCGGCGGGGCGGCGGAGAAGGAGAGTGACAGCCTTATCTCCGATGAGAGGAGAAAAGAGGTTTCCTTTGACAACAACGAGATCGAACGCTTTGAAAAGCATCTGATGCTGCGGGAGATCGGGGTAAAGGGCCAGAAGCGCCTGAAGGCGGCGAAGGTTTTTGTGGCGGGCGCGGGTGCGCTCGGGTCGGCTGTGATCCAGTACCTGGCCGCAGCGGGAGTCGGAACCATAAAATGTGTGGATGCAAAGGAGGTCGCGCTTTCCGATCTCGGAAATCAGGTCCTTCACACAACGCGGGATTTGAAACGCCCGAAAACGGCCTCCGCAAAGGACAAGGTAAAAAATATCAACCGTGGTATCGTCTTTGAGGCGGAGAGCGGGGAACTCGAGGCATCGGCTATGCCGGATTTGATCGAGGGCTATGATCTTGTGATCGACTGTACGGACAATTACAGGGACCGGTATCTTTTGAGCGATGCCTGCGCCCTTGCCGGGATCCCTTTGATCTACGGGGCGGTCTATCAGTTTGAGGGGAGGGTCTCGATCTTTAACTACAAAGGTGGACCCTGCCTGCGCTGCCTGTTCCCGGCGCCGCCGGAGAGGAGCCTGGTACCTACCTGCGCGGAGGGCGGAACGATCAGCCCCCTGCCCGGAATTATCGGCAGCATCCAGGCGAATGAAGCCGTAAAGCTCATCGCCGGTATCGGGAAAAGCCTTTCCGGAAGGCTTCTTACGGTGGACAGTCTGAACTTAAGAGCGAAGATCTTTCCGGTACGAAAGAACGAGGCCTGCCCGGTGTGCGGGAAAAACCCGACGATCCTGGAGGTAGAGGCTTTTGACTATGAGGAGTTCTGCGGCCTGAAGGAGGCAGAGGAGGAAATCCCGGTCGAAGGCTTTACACCGGAGGAGCTCGCAAAAAGGATCGAAAACGAAGATCCGATCACGCTCATCGATGTCAGAGAGCCGCATGAACGGGCGATCCTTCGTTTCCCGAACGCTTTGGTGATCCCGATCGGACAGCTCGCCCGAAGACAGAACGAGCTGAACCCGGAGCAGGATACGATCTTTATCTGCAAGGAGGGGAAGCGCAGCATTCTGGCCATAAATACCCTGCGGGAGGCAGGCTATAAGGGACCGATGTATAACCTGAAGGGCGGGATCGACGCGATGAAGGACATCATGTTCTCGAACGAGGGAGCGTGGCTGTAAAGGAGCATAAGTACACATACATAAAGGAACAAAAAAACTGAAAAACAGAAAGAGAGGAAGAAAGAAATGTCAGAAGAAACAAAGGGAAAAGCGGAAGGCATCAACGCCCTGGGGGCACAGGCAGCGTATAACCTTGCCAATGTCACCAAAACAAAACCGCAGTACGGAGCGCTGACGCCCAAGTGGCTCACAAGGTTTCTGGAGTTTAAGGGCCTGGAAACCGGTATCTACCGGGTGAACAGGGTGGTTGAGGGAGAGACGCCGTTAGACGTTTTATGCAGTCAGACGAAGAAGTCGGATATCATTCCCGAGGGCTATATCGAATATGAGACGAAGCCCAGGGAGTATGTGTTGAACTCGATCTCCACGATCGTGAACGTCAATACGGCCATCGAGGACGTGTACAGCGTTCCCTATGACCAGGTACAGGAGCAGCTCGGTCTCGCCATCGAGTCCTTAAGGGAGCGGCAGGAAAGCCAGCTCATCAACAACGATGACTATGGTCTTTTAAAGAACATCGCGGAGGACCAGAGGATCCAGACGAGGAACGGGGCTCCGACTCCGGACGATATGGATGAGCTGATCTCAAAGGTGTGGAAGGAGCCCTCCTTCTTTCTGGCCCATCCGAGAGCCATCGCGGCCTTTGAAAGAGAATGTACGAAGAGGGGCGTGCCGCCTGTGACCGTGGGTATTTCCGGCGGAACGTTCCTGACATGGAGAGGAATCCCGATCGTCCCGACCGATAAGCTCATGGTGGACGGACTGAAAAAGCCGAAGTCCCAGAGCGGAAAGACCAATATTCTTCTGGTCCGGACCGGGGAAGCGAAGAGAGGCGTGATCGGCCTGTTCCAGGCGGGGATGAAGAACGAGCATTCGCGCGGCCTGTCCGTCCGGTTCCGCGGCATCGACAACAAGGGCGTGGCTTCCTACCTCCTGTCTCTGTACTGCTCGGTTGCGATTTTAGCGGAGGACGCGATCGGTGTGCTCGAGGACGTAGAAGTGGGTGAATACTATGACTACGATTGAAGAACTGGCCGGAGTGCCGAGCGCTGAGGAGCTGAGCCTACTGGCAAATGCCATGTTCCCGGATCTGACCGATACGGCCGGTCTTTTTTCGGAGCAGCCGGCAGAGGGCCCGGCCGCACCGCAGATATCGCAGGATCCGGCTTCGGACCCGGCCTTCTCTTATTTTTCGCAGGCGGAGTTGCCGTTTACGGACAGCGTCCCGGACTTTTCCTATGGGATTCCGGGCGCCTCGGAATCGAAGGCCTATGCGCCGGTGGTATTGTCCGAGGAAGAGGCAAAGGAAAGAGAGCGAAGGATTGACGCTCCGACAACCCTGTCGGGGGACAGTACGGATAAGGAAAGCGAAAGGCTGTCGTCGGATAACCGGAACGGGCAGATCGTAATCGGGAGCAGGACCCTGTCCGAGATCCGTAGGGATTTTCCGATCCTTTCGGAGAGGATCAACGGGAACCCTCTGGTCTGGCTGGACAACGGCGCGACGACCCAGAGGCCGCAGGCAGTAATTGACCGGCTTTCGCAGTACTATGCGCATGAAAATTCCAATGTCCACCGGGGCGCACATACGCTGGCGGCTAGATCCACCGACGCCTATGAGAACGCACGGGACATCGTAAGGGACTTTATCGGGGCGTCCTCCTCGGAGGAGATCGTCTTTGTACGCGGGACCACCGAGGGGATCAATCTGGTGGCGAACGCCTATGTGAAGCCGCTTCTTTCCCCGGGAGACGAGATCATCGTTTCGATCCTCGAGCACCACGCAAACATCGTGCCCTGGCAGCTCATCGCCCAGGCCACGGGAGCTGTATTAAAGGTGATCCCCTGCGACGAAACGGGACAGCTCATGCTCCATGAATATGAAGGGCTGTTTACGAAGAAAACAAAATTTGTAGCGCTGACGCATGTGTCGAATGTTCTCGGCACCGTAACTCCGGTGGAGGAGATGATCCACATTGCACATCTCTACGGCGTCCGGATCCTGATCGACGGCGCTCAGTCCGTGGCCCATATTCCGGTCAATGTGGCGGCGCTGGATGCGGATTTCTTTGTCTTCTCCGGACACAAAATCTACGCGCCTACAGGCATCGGCGTGGTTTACGGAAAGAGAGAGCTCCTGGAGGCGGCCCGGCCCTATCATGGCGGCGGCAACATGATCCTCGACGTGACCTTTGAACGCACAATCTACAATAAGGTGCCGAACAAGTTCGAGGCGGGCACCGGCAGCATCGGTGACGCGGTGGCGCTCGGTGCGGCGCTGAACTATCTGAATGAGATCGGGATGCCGGAGGTAGCCCGGTGGGAGCATGACCTTCTGCACTATGCGCTTAAGGAGATGCAGACCGTTCCGGGGCTTACACTGGTCGGAACGGCCACGAACAAGGCCTCCGCACTGGCCTTTAAGCTGGATGGCTATTCGGACGAGGAGGTCGGAAGGAGGCTCGACCAATACGGGGTCGCTGTCCGCACCGGCCACCACTGTGCACAGCCGGTTCTTCGGCGCTTCGGCTATGAGAGCACGGTCCGTCCGACGATCGCGCTTTACAACTCGCCGGACGATATTGACACGCTGGTAAGAGTATTAAAAACGTTTGCGTAAGGAGACGAGGACCGTTGGCTGGCTTTTTTGCCGCCTGCGGGCTTTGCATCCGAACGGATTAAGACAGAGGAGAACTATATGAAGATTACTGTAGGCGGAGAAAAGAGAGAGGTGGAGGAAGGCCTTACCGTTTCGGCGCTTATTGCGGCAGAGCAGGTGGAGACTCCGGAATATGTAACGGTGTCCGTAAACGAGGAATTTATCGAGAACGGCGCCTTTGACACCCACATCCTGAAGGAAGGAGACGAGGTGGAGTTTCTGTACTTTATGGGAGGAGGATGCTGATGGCCTTCACAAACGCGCAGCTGGAGCGGTATTCCAGACACATTATTCTGAAGGAGATCGGCGTGAAGGGCCAGAAAAAGCTTTTGAACGCAAAGGTACTGATCATCGGTGCCGGGGGCCTCGGAGCCCCTGCCTCCATGTATCTGGCGGCGGCCGGCGTCGGGACCATCGGGATCGTGGATGCGGACGTCGTGGACCTTTCGAACCTTCAGCGCCAGATCATCCATTCCACCGATGACATCGGAAAGAAAAAGGTGGATTCGGCGGCAGAGACCATGCGCAGCATCAATCCGGACGTAACCGTAAATACCTATTACGACTTTGTATGCAGCACCAACATTCTGGACCTGATCGCGGATTATGATTTTATTCTCGACGGGACGGACAACTTCCCGGCCAAGTTTCTGATCAACGATGCCTGCGTCATGGCGAAGAAGCCCTTCAGCCATGCGGGAATCATCCGCTTCAAGGGACAGCTCACCACGATCCTTCCGGGAGAGGGGCCGTGCTATCGGTGCATCTTCAAAAACCCGCCCCCGAAGGATGCGGTTCCCACCTGCAAGCAGGCCGGCGTCATCGGCGCGATGGGCGGCGTGATCGGCTCGCTCCAGGCCATGGAGGCGGTGAAGTACATCACCGGTGTGGGTGAGCTTCTGGTTGGCTGTTTACTGACCTATGATGCACTGAAAATGGAGTTTCACAAGGTAAAGCTTCCGCCGCGGGGAAGGGGCTGTGCGGTCTGCTCGGACGAGCCGACTATCACAAAGCTCATAGACTACGAGCAGGCGGTCTGCGATCTGAAGCACGGGGATTAAGCTATGCAGATTACGATCACAAAAGAGGATTTTGACAGGCTCGTGGAGCACGCACGGTCGGTGAGTCCGAAGGAGGCCTGCGGACTTGTGGCCGGGGAGGAAACTACGGATGGCACACGTGAGATCAAAAGGGTCTGGCTGCTTACCAACATCGATCATGACGAGGAGCATTTTTCGATCGACCCGAGGGAGCAGCTTGCGGCCGTAAAGGAAATACGGTCCCTGGGCCTTACGCCGCTCGGAAACTGGCATTCCCATCCCGCATCCCCCTCCCGCCCCTCGGAGGAGGATAAACGACTGGCGAACGACAGCCGGGCGAGCTATCTCATCCTTTCCCTGGAGGGGGAGGAGCCGGTCCTGAACGCCTTTCATATCGAGGGCCCGGCAGAAAAAAGAACTGTTCGGAAGGAAGACTTGATTATTCGATAGGAGGACAAAAATGGCAGAGCTGGATTTTCAGGTGGATGACCGGGTGGATATTACGGATGTAAACTGCCCGGTGACCTTTGTAAAGACCAAGGTGGCGTTGGAGGAGCTTGATGAGGGGCAGATCCTGCAGGTGCATTTAAGCGACGGGGAGCCCGTACAGAACGTGCCGCGGAGCGTAAAGGAGGAGGGACATGAGATCCTTCGTCTGGACGACAACGGGGACGGGACCTTTGAGCTCTATATCAAAAAGGCGGGTGATTGAAAAAGCGGTTGTAATGTGTCAAAATGGAGACCGTAAAGGACCTTGCGGTACCTGTCTTAGCCGGGCATGGACCCGGGACCGGGTGTGGGGCGGCAGAGTACCGGTTCGGTCCGGAAAGCAGGGGGACTTATGACCTTACAGCAGCTTACCTATCTGGTCACGGTGGCGGAATGCGGAAATATCTCCGAGGCGGCGGAGCGGCTCTTTATTTCGCAGCCCTCGCTCAGCACCGCGATCCACAAGCTTGAAAAGGAAATGAAGATCGTTGCCTTTGTCCGCTCCAAAAAGGGCGTTGCTCCGACGCGGGAGGGCGAGATCCTGATCAATTATGCGAAGCATCTCCTGGAGCAGGCGGACAACATCAAGAGCTATTTTGAAGAACGGGATCCGTATTCCCCCCGCTTTGCCGTCTCCAGTCTCCATTATTCCTTCGCGACCCGTGCCTTTGTGGAAATGATCCGAAGGATGGATGACGGCCAGTACAGCTTTATGTTCAGAGAGACCCAGACCGTGGAGGTCATAGAGGATGTTGCGGACGGCAGGAGCGAGATCGGCGTACTTTACCTTTCCCGGCACAATGAGCAGACGCTGATGTCCCAGATCCGAAACTCCGGTCTTGGTTTTGAGCAGCTTCATACAGCGGGGCTTCATGTGTTTTTGAGTGACCGGCATCCTCTGGCCGGGCAGGAAATCCTGACGCTGGAGGAGCTGAAGCCTTATCCCTACCTTGTCTTCGAGCAGCTGGACCGGAACTCCTTCTTTTTTGCGGAGGAGCATGCCAGAGCCACCTCATTTCCGAAGCGGATCATGGTGGATGACAGAGGGACGCTTTACAATCTCATGATCGGGCTTCTGGGCTTTACACTGACCTGCGGAGTTATCGATTCGGATCTGAACGGGAAGCATATCGCGGCGGTACCGATCCGGTCGGAAACAGAGATAAGGATCGGGTATATCCATAAGAAAAATGCGAAGCTGAGCCCTCATGCAGTAGTTTATGTGGAGGAGCTGAAAAACTACCTCAGCAGGGCAAAAAGCAATCCATAGTTTTAAACTATAACAGATACGGAATAAAAAGTATTATTCAAATTTCCCGGCGCTTGGTACAATCAAAGTGTCGGGGAAAATACTTGAAGATTGCGGCATGAGGAAATATTCCCGACAGGAGTGCCATGCGGTTTGCGCATGGCACTTTTTTTATTGCACAGGCCCGTGCAATGAAATATCCCGGCTAAAGCCGGGCACGGGCCGCGCAGCGAGTAGGGCAGATAAATCCCCCCTACTCGATTAAATTGGCTGCGCCGCCGGATTTCCCGGTTGTGAAAGCGCTTGTGGTTACTGTTCACACCCAATGTCAGTAACTTAAGCCCAAATATTTCCTCGGAGCGCGAGTAAGAGGGCCCCGGACCGAGCCCGGGGGGACTGATGCTTTTTGGGGAGGGCACTCTTTTCGCGGGGCCCCCGCGCACAGAGTCTGGGAGATGGCTTACGGGAGCGACGCCAATACGTAAATTTGCTTAAGTTACTGACATTGGGTGTGAACAGTAACGGTTTATGCGCCACCGGATTTTCTGTTTATTAAAAAATACTTGCACAGCCGGATATGGGAGAAGTAGAATACATTTGTTCATAGAAAGAAAGGAGACTTAAGAAAAATGAGTACAAATAAGGATGAAGCAAAGCAGTCTCTGCCGAAACAGATCGCAATTACGGCGATTCTGCTTGCAATCTGTATCGCAAGTCAGTTTCTGAAAAATCTGAGCGTTTACATTACGGGACCGATCATCAATCTATGCCTGGTCCTGGCGGTCATGATGGCGGGGCTGCCCTGGGGGCTGATCCTGGCCGTGGTTACGCCGGTCACCGCCTTTTTTATCGCGGCCAACCCGGTTATGCAGATGGTTCCGGGGATCCTGCCGCTGATCATGGGCGGGAATGCGGTTTTGGTTTTACTCACGGCGCTTTTTGTGAAGCCGTCGGTGCTGAAGAAAAAGCCCTATCTGAACGTCAACTCGATCATCGGCGCGGTCGTAAGCTCTCTGGTGAAGGGGCTTTTCATGGGGCTTACGATTTCGCTTTGGCTTCTGCCGACCTTTATTCCGGCGGAAAGCCCGCTGAGCGCGAATATGGGTGTGTTCCAGTTTACCTTCTCGGTGACCCAGTTTATTACGGCTTTGATCGGCTTTGTTCTCTTCTTCGCGCTGTGGCCTGTACTCAGGAAGGTGGTAAAAAAAGGATAGGTAAGGCAATTCTGGTTTGAAAACGGAGGACGATTATGAAAAAGAAGGTATTAAGCTTTGCATTGACCTTTACGCTGGCTCTGTCGATGGCCGGCTGCGCTCAGGCGGCGAACAGTCCGAAGGAAACAGGTACTGAGGCGCCGGAAAAGGTTACGGAGGCTGCTTCGGAGCCGGTAAAGGAGGAAACCGAGGCCGCAGTGCAGGAGACGGAGGAGATGCCTTATGAGACGGAAAGCGAGCCGCAGAGCGCGGCAGTCGATTCGGATGAGGCACCCCAGGGGATCAGCCGGGGGATCTACCTTACCGACAGCCAGGAGGAACCGGCCTTCAATTTCGTGAATCTGAATGTCCAGGGGATCACGCTTTCCGAGGAGAGCCGCGAGGCTTATCCCACGCTTTACGATGCGCTGGATAAGGCCTGGAAGGAGGATGCCTCCGAAGCGAAGGAGAGGCTTGCGGATCTGGGCGAGCAGGCGCGGACAGAGTACCAGGACCGTATGGAATACGATGAAACCGCGGAGGGTATGCGGCCCTATGCCTATGAAACGAAGGTCAGTATTACGCGGTCCGACCCGCGGGTGTTTTCGGTATGCTCCTCCTTCTTCGAGGACACGGGCGGTGTCCACGGCATGTACGGAAATTTCGGGAAAACCTATGACAGTGCTACGGGGGAGACGCTTACGCTTTCCGATGTGATCACAGACACAAAGGCCTTTGGAGAGGCGCTCTTTGAGAAGGTGGAGAAGGAATATCCGGACGTCGTGGACTATCTGGAATCGCCTGAGGATATCCGCACGCAGATTATCGAAGAGGTCAGCGGCAGCCCCGAAACCTGGGCGCTGGAGCCGGACGGGATCGTTTATTTCTTCAATCCTTACGATATTGCGGCCTATGCGGCCGGAGAGCAGATCATCAAGATCGGCTATGCGGAAAAACCGGAGATCTTTGCTGCCGGATACCTTCCTGTGGAGGGCTTTGACTATATCGGTGGCCTCCCGAACGGGAAGGACGTGCTGATCGATCTGGACGGAGACGGGGCGATTGACCGGGTGGAGCTCTATACGGTGGAGGAGCCTTCGGAGTGGGATCCCGAGATGTATGAGATGGTGGGTATCAACGCGAGGGTCAACGGAGAGAAGGAGTTTGTTTTACGTGACGACGAGTGGGAGATGTTCGGGTTTGACGCCGAAATTGCGCGTTTTGCGAGCGGGAAAACCTATCTTTTGCTTTCCATCCAGGAATTGAACGACTATATGTCGCTTTCGGTGATCGATATCACAAACGGAAGCTTCTCCAAGGTCGAGGATTATGGCTTGCGCCATATGTACGAGGGCTATGACGAGGAAACGGACAGCTATGGGGAATATATGATGACGAATACCCGCAGTCTCTATCTGACGGAGCATTTCGACGAGCTTTCCACCTACGAGGCGGGCAGCGCCTATTATCTGACAGAGGATGGGGAGATCAGGACGGATGCTGTTTATGCGGTGATCGGAGAGAGGGACAGAGAGCATCTGACGCTGAAATCGCTTGTGCCGCTCACAGGGGATATCGTGGACGAAGAGGGGACTGTGGTCGAGAAGGACGCTTCCTTTGAGGCCGGAACCGAATTCGTGCTTTACCGGGTGCCTTATTCGCCGGTGGACGGGAAGAAGTTTGTGGACAGCCTGCTTTCGGACGGGCGGATCGCGCGGCTCTATTATGAGAATAATGAGATCTGCGGGGTCAATGAGTGGGATGCATTTGAAACGCTTTATTACGCGGGATAAGGGAAATACATATTTCAGGAAGGATGGGGGGCTATGGATTATATCGCGAAGGATACGCGCTACAATGAGATGGAATACCGGCGGGTGGGGAAGAGCGGCTTAAAGCTTCCGGCTGTTTCGCTGGGGTTATGGCATAACTTCGGGAGCAACGATTCCTACTCCAATATGAAGGAACTGGTGATGACCGCTTTTGACAACGGGATCACCCACTTTGATCTGGCCAACAACTACGGACCGATCTACGGAGCGGCGGAGATGAACTTCGGGAGGCTTATGAAGGACCTCCTCCGGCCTTACCGGGACGAGCTCATTATCTCCACGAAGGCCGGCTACGATATGTGGCCGGGGCCCTACGGAGACTGGGGGAGCAAAAAATATCTGGTGGCTTCTTTGGACCAGAGCTTAAAGCGCATGGGGCTTTCCTACGTGGACATCTTCTACCACCACCGGATGGATCCCGAGACCGATCTTTTTGAAACGATGGAGGCGCTGGATTCCATCGTACGGAGCGGCAAGGCGCTTTATGTCGGGATCTCGAATTACGACGGGGAGACGATGAAGAAGGCTTCCGCGATCTTAAAGGAGCTGCATACGCCCTTCATCATCAATCAGAACCGGTATTCGATCCTCGACCGTACGATCGAGCGAAACGGACTGAAGGCGGCGGCGAGAGAGGAGCGTAAGGGCATCATCGCTTTTTCGCCTCTGGCGCAGGGTCAGCTTTCCGACAAATATCTGAACGGGATCCCGGAGGACAGCCGGATCCGTCGGGACGGGCGGTTTCTGCATGAGTCCGATATTACGCCGGAGAAGGTGGAGAGGATCGGGAAGCTGAACGCCCTGGCGGCGGAGAGAGGACAGACGCTGCCGCAGATGGCGCTTTCCTGGGTCCTGAAGGATGAGGATGTGACCTCGGTGCTGATCGGGGCGAGCAAGAGCTCCCAGATCCTCGAGAACCTTGAGGTTATCCGCAGGGCGCCTTTCTCTGAGGCGGAGCTGAAGGAGATCGATTTCCTGATTGCGGATGGCCGTTAATAATATAGGTGAACAGTAACGGGGGCAGTAATAATTTTCCCATGAGAGAAGAAAAATCTTGTGAAAAATGCCCCTTCCTGTTACAATATTTATGTGCGCCCGCGGGAGAACACCGCGGGCTTTTTTATCAATTATCCAATACAGGAGGAGAATGGAATGGCAAACAAATGGGTTTACATGTTCAGTGAGGGGAATATGAGTATGCGTAATCTCCTGGGAGGCAAGGGCGCGAACCTTGCGGAGATGACGGATATCGGGCGTCCGGTGACGCAGGGCTTTACGATTACGACCGAAGCCTGTACCCAGTACTATGCGGAGGGAAGAAAGATCAACGACGAGATCATGGCGCAGGCCATGGAGGGCGTGAAAAAGATGGAGGAGCTGAACGGGAAGAAGTTCGGGGATCTGGAGAACCCGCTTCTGGTTTCCGTCCGTTCCGGTGCCCGCGCTTCGATGCCCGGTATGATGGATACGATCCTGAACCTGGGCTTAAATGACGATGTGGTCGAGGCCATGATCAAGGGAAATCCCGATCCGGCCTTTGAGCGGTTCGTATACGACTCCTACCGCCGGTTTATCCAGATGTTCTCGGATGTTGTTATGGAGGTCGGTAAGAAGTATTTTGAGCAGCTGATCGATAAAATGAAGGAAGAAAAGGGCGTGAAGTTCGACGTGGACCTGACCGCCGCGGACTTAAAGGAGCTGGCGATCCAGTTTAAGGCCGAGTATAAGAACCAGCTCGGGAAGGACTTCCCGTCGGATCCGGTGGAGCAGCTTAAGCTCGCGATCGAGGCCGTGTTCCGCTCCTGGGATAACCCGAGAGCCAACG
>JAFSXC010000055.1 GCA_017450105.1 Lachnospiraceae bacterium
CCTGGATATATACGATCGCCCGGAACGAAGTAATTGATTATTACCGAACGAGACATCCGGCGGAGGAGGTGCCGGAGGATCTGCAGGATAACTCGGTAACGGAAGAGGAGATTCTGGAGAACGAAACGCTGGACGAACTGGCGAAAGCCCTGGAGCTTCTGGATGCCAGAGAAAGAGAACTGATCGTATTGCATTACTATAAAAACGAAACCCTGCGAAGGATCGCGGAAATGATGAAGCTGTCCTATGATCAGACAAAAAACATCCATTACAAAGCATTAAAGCATATGAGAAATCTTTTGGGGCCGGATCGATAGATCGGGTCGCTTGTTGTATAGAAAAAAAGGAGAAGGAGAAAGGGAGTACTCATGAACAATTCTCAGTTAACCCCGTTTGAAAGGAATCGGTATTATGCCGGGAAAATGCTGACAAGCGCAGATTTCCAGGCAGAGCAGACGTACTTTAACAACAAAAGGCGTTTTGCGAACAGTCTTCTCTACGGAGCCGGCGTGATCTGCGGGCTCGGGGTCTTCAGCCTGGACGACCTTTCGGTGCTGATCGAGAGCGGCGTGGCGATCGACGGTATGGGAAGAGAGGTCGTAATCGACTCCTCGGTTGTAAAAAAGCTTTCCGCCGTGGATGGATTCGATGCGCTGAGGACGAATGAGGTAAGCCTTTGCCTCCGTTATAAGGAAGACGAGGTTCATACGGTTTATTCGGTGAACCGGAGCGATCCGGATCGTGAGTACGAATATAACCGGATCTCCGAGAGCTACCAGATCTTTTTGCTCGATACCGAGGATGTGCCCGAAAGCTTCGAAATGGAAACGGAGTTTTTGACCCGCGGTGTCTTATTAAATGATGAAAACTTTATGATGGAGTTCATCATGCCGGCTACGGTGTCCCGCGGAAGAAACGTAAAAGCGGTGCTTCGTATCGAAAAGATCTCGGATGCGGATGTTTCTCTTTCCTACTCCTGTATTCTCCAGATCCCGGCCTTTGCGGATCCGGACGGAAACCATGAGATCCAGATCGTCGTAGACGATGTTCTGCTGGCCAGAGGAGAGGTTCTGGAACGTGAATACTGGATGACGGCCCAGGAGGTGGCGGCGCTTGAAACGACCATTATCCTGAAGAGCGGATCGGTACAGGCCTTCGAAAGCGAGAAGGTGATCCCGGCTCCGTCGAACCTTGCGATGAAGATCCAGCTTTCGGATGTGAAGCCGAGAGAGCTGGTGAACCGCGAGATCGGCCGTATGAATCTGGAAATGAAGAACGTCGGCGGCCAGAGCGACTTTATCCGGCTGGCGGACCTGGTTCTTGTGCGTACAGACAGCGCCTATATTATTGAACAGGTAAACGACTCCCATGTAAAGCATTATATTGCCGCTCCCGCGCAGGAAAGACTGCGGAACGATTACATGGAATACTTTATAAAGGAAGCGGATATCCGTGCCTCGATCCAGGAGGTTCCGTCCGACGGCGACCAGAAGCCGCTGAACCTTCGTACCGGGGATACGCCGGAGGTGGAGACGGGTATTCTTGAGATCCCGCTTTCCGAAAATGCCAGACGGGGCGATATCTGCTATTCCGGCGAGATCATGCATGGTCTCGGCAAAGGAAATGTTTATGTGGAGGTCGGCTACGAGCATATCCGGGATGATGAAGCGCTCGGTGAGGCCAGTGCGAAGAGTACGATCTACGGAAATCCGGCCCTGTTTGCCGATGACCAGAAAAATGTGGTTGAGGTGGAAACGGCGGTCCGCGTATTGAACGATAAGGGAAGCTTCGTAGTTGCCGTAAGGCTCCTGCAGAACGTGGATTTCCTGGTCCTTACCTTCCGCTGGGTGGCCATTAAATTCCCGGCCGGAAATGATCTCGGAATCGAGGATGATTACAGCGGAAAGAGCATTGCCGCGGAAACGCCGACCATTACGATGGGAACGAAGGAAAGCCATTTCTTTGGTGTCCGATACAACAACATGGATCCCTGCAGCATAACCTACGAGCTGACGGAGGCCAACAGCGGCGAGATCACTGCCGACGGTATCTATACCGCTCCCGGCAAGGAAGGTGTGTACGAGATCCGTATCTACTGTACCGATATGCCGGTGGTCTGTACATACGCTTATGCCATCGTAAAGAAAAAAGGCTTTGATGAAGAGGGTTAACCATTGATCTACCAATCAGCCAACCTGCAGCTGAAAAGCGTCCGGCTTGTGGCGAAAAATGAGGTGAATGAGATTCATATCTGTCAGAATATGACGGATACGAATAAGACCATGTATACCGTGATCGTGGTAAAGGATCACGACATTGTCCGCAAGTTCCTGGAAATATATGAGAATACAGAGCATAAGGCCGAGGATACTCTGGTGGAATGCTTTGCCCATGACGGGAATCATATCATCGTCTTCCCCTATGTCCGGGAAAGACCTCTGATGGATTTCTACCGTGGGGATGCCATGCCCATTCAACAGTGCGAGGATGTGTGTACAAATACCATCATCGCGACCATGGCGGGGCAGCTTCCCTGGCCTGTTCTGTACCTGATTCTGACTCAGAGACAACTGAATCTGTCCAAGGACAATTCAGTCTACTTAAGCTACGCCATCGATCTGAAATATCTGGATGAGACGATTCGGGAGGAGGATTGTGTAAATGCCTGCGCCCGGATCCTTCTTGAGCTTCTGGAGCCAAAGGCGGGCCAGAAGGCCACGAGCTATCTCCTTCTGGATAAGAAGCTTTCCAGAAAGAGCTACCGCCGGTTTACGGAGCTCTATAAGGATGTACAGATCGCTTCGGCGCCCAAGAAGAGAATCCCGATCAAATCCAGGATCAAGGCCTGGTTTATCCGGAATAAGGATAATCTGTTCAAGATCCTGCTTGTGATATGTATCATTCTTGTGGCCTTTGTGCTGATATCTTTGATCTCACAGGCGATCTTCGGAAATGTTCCATGGCTTCGAATGTTTATCCGCAACTTTGAGATCATCGGAACGGAATCGCTGTTACAATAAGGAGAACTCATGAGACGACGTATCATTCCAATCATCTGCATTGTCTGGTTTGTTGCCTGCACAGCCCTGTACCTGTTCCTTGCGCAGCGGATAGACTCCACCAGGGGCTATACCAGCTTCCATTCGTGGGCGACTGACGATGAGTATATCTATGTCAGTGACAATATCCCGTCGGGCGGAATCATCTACCAATACGGAGGGACCGACGAACAAAAGGCGAAGGCGCTTGCCAGAAACGGCAAGGGTCTGAGTCTGCCTGTGCGGAAGATCCTTACCGCCAAGGGCCATCCGGATCTGGACGGCTACTCCATTTATAAGCTTGCTTTTTCCGCGGAGGAGCTTTATGCTCTGGCCGGAAAGAATGAGATCCGGAATAAGCAGAAAGTCATGATCTACAGGATCTATGCGATGGATAAGGATCTGCAGACGACGAAGGTCTCCGGAAAGTTCGCGCTTCCGGACGGACAGAAGCTGTCTTCCCTGGATATGGATGAAAAGACCGCGTTTGTGACAACGCTGACCGCGGATGGCCAGACGGCGAATACCTACCAGATCGACCCCGAGGAGTTTGAGTCGCTGATGGAGGAGCCGAGTACCCAGGCGGAGGGCGGCATCTCGCTTTCCTTTAATAAAAACAGTAGTCTTTTCTTTAATATTCAAAACGATACGGCGGAGAAATCCACAGAGCCAAAGGAAGAGCCTCTGATGGATCTGAAGAATATCAAACGCCGTACGGTGGAGGCCGGAAGGTACTTCTCCCAGGCGATGTATGAGAGCGGGGTTATTTATACCCGGTATGATAATTCCGAACCGAACGAGCGGTTTTTGACACCGGCGAATATTATCGAGATCTACAATAATTCCGGTCTTACCTTCTTTCAGCGGATCGCGGTCTCGAATGTGAATATGCTCGTGTTCGTCCTGATCATCGTGATCGGACTTGTGGTTATTATCTCCTTCCCGTTCCTTTTCCGCCGGCGGAAGCGCATAGTCTATATGGCTCTGATCGCGGAGGTCCTGCTCGCGGCTGCGGTGGTGGTAAGCTTCCTGTTTATTGCCATGCAGAGAAAGAATGTGCGGGAGGATGTTCTGGATACCCAGGTGGCCTATAATGTGGCCGGTATCGCGAACAGCCTGGAGCTGCCCCTGTTTAATAATCTGGACGGGGAGAACGGAGGAACGGCCTTCTACGATTCGGCCACCTATCTCCAGCTCCAGAGAGCGATTGCCGAGAAGCTGTCGCTGACGCAGGCGGGAGCCGGAATCTATGATATCTGCTATGTTGACCTCGGAACCGGAAAGGGCTATATCAGCGGCAGCGGAAGAAACCGCCAGCAGATCAGCGCCCTCTACGGCCCTGTAACGAAGACGGTTATGGAGGAGGTTCGGTCCACTCCGAACGCCGTTGTACGTACGCAGTGGATCCAGGGTAAGAAATACCGCGTGATCGGCGTCCACAGCCAGGGAAGCGGCGATCCGGGTCTCGGGGTGATCGCGCTGGCAGATTATGAGGTTACGACCGGCAGCTTCTGGGAGGATAATCTGAAGGTGCTGATCTTTGCGATCCTCGTTTTCTTTGCCGGAAGTATGGCGATCCTGATCTATCTCGCGCTCCAGTCCGCGGACCTTCGGAGACTGGGAGACGGTCTCCAGCGTCTGGCCAGCGGCGAGGAAAATATTGAAAAGCCGAAGGTCCTGGGCCGCGATCTGAGCAGAATGTGGAACAGTATCTACGAAATCGACAAGAACGTCCGGGCGACGAACCGGGCCAGGTTCCAGATCTTCGAGGCCTATTACCGCTTCGCTCCGAAGAAGATCGAGAAGATCCTCCTGAAGGATTCGATTACCGAGGTCCAGAGCGGGGACGTTGTGGAGATGCAGGGTACGATGGCGCTTCTGTCCACCACCGGCCAGCGGAATACAAACCGGCTGGATATCGAGCGCATGAACCACTTCCTGTCCATGATCGAAAAGAACCAGGAAAGACGGGATGGTATCTATGTTTCCAATAACGGGGACCTGTCCAAGCTCAAGGTACTCTTCATCGACAGCCTGGAGACCATTTCCTTCGGTATTGAGCTTCTGTACGAGCTGCGTGAG
The DNA here is from genome assembly GCA_017450105.1 of Lachnospiraceae bacterium. GTDB lineage: Bacteria > Bacillota > Clostridia > Lachnospirales > Lachnospiraceae > RUG12461. The sequence continues at coordinate 5,121 of JAFSXC010000055.1, forward strand.
TGGCAGCAGAAAGAATTTGCGGGAGCCGCCATTCTTCTGCATTACGCGCCCTTTATCTACGGTATTGCCGGCACAAAGGTCCAGAGCGCCGCGTTCCTGGCTTCCCGGGAAACGGAGGTGCTGGAGGGATATATCGAATGGTTCCGTTCGATCCATATTCCGCTGATCATTACCAATACCGTGAAGGAAAGAGAAGACCGGCTGGTGGATCTGCGCTATATCGGCTTTATCATGAGCCGTTCACAGACCGAGGGAAGGATCGAGCTTTACGAGGTCCTGGACGCCAACAGCGGACGGATCCGGCAGCTTAAGCTCCGGTTCCGGGACCAGTTCGAGGAAGCCATTAAGCTCTTCTACCGTCAGGACTTCTATCTGGCCAGAAATGCCTTTACGGAGATCCTGAAGGATTTCCCGGAGGATGAGATCGTTACCTGGTACCTGTTCGAATGTGAGTACTATCTGAATTCGAATGCGGATACAAGCGGCTTTACCGGTGCTCTGCACCTTGACAAACATAAAAAGGTTCTGGAAAACAGGATCTACAACTAGTAACAACGGTAACTGTTCGGGACTGCCTGTTCCGGACAGTTACTGACATTATTCTAAGACAGAGGGTTCGCTTTGGGTTCAAATAATATCTTTTCAGCATTATTAAATACCATAAAGGCCAGATTTACGCCCTTCGTTACAAGGATCCGGATGTTCTTTACCTGGTCCTTTATACAGGCGCGACTTGTCAGCCGGATCCGCCAGTTCTTTCAGCAGGTCTTCAATGTCAGACCCCGGGATAAGAAGGATTATTATACGTTCGGCCGGTGGATGGTCAGTAAGCGGCTGTGCTTTGCCATCGTTATTATCGCTGGAACGCTGTCGCTGATATACATATATTATGCCCATGCAAGAAATTATTTTCAAACAACTGACCACAGGGTCAAAACCTATTCGTATAATTCATTGCTATTGAAATTTGCAAAAGGACCGGTCCGCATAAAAGGAAAATCCGGATACATCGCCTTCGAAGGAGATGTCAGCGGAGGCGCCTGTGAAGGCCAGGGACGCCTGTATGACCCGAACGGCTCTCTGGTTTATGACGGAAACTTCACAAACAGCAAATACGAGGATATGGGAAAACGGTATTATCCCGACGGAACGCTTTACTATACCGGAAACTTCCATGAGAACATGTTCAGCGGAGAAGGAAAGCTTTATCGGACCAACGGCAGCCTGGAATACAACGGCGATTTTCTTCTGAACATGAAGGAGGGGGAGGGGACCTTATATGACAACGGCCACAATACCCTCTTCGAAGGAAGATTTACCCACGACGAGATCATGTACAGCGACTTCCTCGGAAAGAGCGCCACGGAAATGGCAGGTGCCTACAGAGGGGATCTGACCATGTACGGGACGGATGAGGAGCGGATCCGGTATATGCCGGAGATCCAGGCGCTGACTGTGGAGTACGGAGACGATGAATCCGTAGACAGTGAATACCATGTGGATTCCGTCTATGTTCTGAAGGATAAGTTCAGCGTCGGCCAGAACCAGATTGAAACGATTTCGGACCTGTCCTCGGTTCTCGGGACTCCGACCTATGAAGGTACCGGCCGGGCCCTGTTGTCCGAGCTTATCGTGATCAACAAGCTGAATGAGAGCTCCTCCGGCCAGGTTCTGAACGGCCCCGGGGAGATCGAGCTGAACAAGGTCTATACGGAATACCAGGAGGTGGAAAGCTTCCAGCAGGATTACGACGTTTATCTCCATTCCTATCTGCGCGACGGCCTGATCTATACCTTCGTGAGTGAGGAAGGAAGCGATCGGTTTGCGTTTTATTACATCATCCGGCAGGATCTGTCGGATCTGCAGGGTTAGAAAGGAAGCGGCCTATGAAGAGAAAGATGATCGCGGGGCTGCTTCTGGCAGCCGTACTTGGGCTATCGGCCTGCGGAACGGAGGAATTAAAGGAGGTCCAGCTTTTTAATACCCAGGGCGAACGGGTCTCCGTTGTAATCGACGTATCGAATCCGCAGGAGCTGCCGACAGAGGTTGAAACCGAGGACGAGGATCTTTCCTACGACGAGGAGGAAACCGAAGAAGAGACTGAAACGGAAACGGAAACCGAAGAGGAGACCGAGACCGAAACCGAAACGGAAGAGATCGCGGGAGCGATCCCGGCCGGGAGCAACGAGAAGGAAACGGAAAAGAATACGGAGAAGAGTACCGAGAAGAGTACGGAAAAAAGTACCGAGAATAAAACGGATACCTCCGCTTTCACCGGCCGCTGGCAGGATGATGTGAATCCGCAGACCGTTATGGATATTACCTCCACCGGAACCAATACATTCCACGCCTTTATTACCAGGGCGGAAACGGAGAACCAGACCTACCGCTGGGAATTCGACGGAACCTATTCGGAAGCCCTTGACCGGTTGGACTATACCGTTTGTACAAAGATGCAGATCCTGAAGTATACGAATGGTACGGAGGAGACCTCGATCGTCTACCCCGATGGGTCAGGATATATGCAGATCCAGAGTACCGGAAAGCTCTATTGGACGGATAATAAGGAAAATGCCGGCGCAAACCGCGAGTTTTCCAAGCTTTAATACAGAACAGAAAACAATGGTCAAATTTCAGCTTCGAGGAAAGGAGGAGCCATGAAAAGAAAAGTAAAGAGAATCTTACAGAGCATAACCGCGCTCCTTCTTGCGGCTGCCCTTCTTGCGGCGGATTTTCTGCCGGCGGGGAATGGGTATGGTGCGTTTTCGACGGAGCCGGAAACGGTCTATGCCGGGACGGCGAAGCCGCTTTCTCTGAGCCTGGCCAAGTCGCTGGCTGTCGCTTATGACGATAAGCTGGAGGCGATCGATCTTTCCATTGATGCGAAAAAGGTCGCGATCAAGTCGGCGATCCGCTCCCTGAAGGAGAAAAAGCGGAGTATGAGTACCTTCCGCTGGTCCCCGCTGCTTTCGTTTAAATTCCCGACAAAGCCCAAGGAAGACGAGGATCTGGATTTCCAGTTTAAGCCCACAAAGATGTACTACGAGCTGAAGGTTCTGTACCATAAACGGGACGACCAGATCGTGGCTGTTTATGAAAAGGTCAGTACGACCTATACGGATATTGTCGAGAACATGAACCAGGTGGCGATCCTGGAGGAGCGGATTAAGAACAATACCGATGTTGTCAGCAAGCTGGACAAGAAGGTAAGGCTCGGAACCGCGAAGGAGGCGGATCTGGAGAAGGCTCAGTCCAATCTGGATAAGCTGAAGAGCGACCAGACCAAGCTCGAAGGCAAGATCATGAAGGGGAAAAAGAAGCTCGGCGATATGATGGGTATAGAGATTACGGACGAGTACAGCTTCGAGGATCCCTTTGTTACGATGAACCTGAACCGGGATGCTCTGGACGGGCTGAAGAGATATACCGTTGATCATGACCATGCCTGCTTTGAAGCCAGAAAAGCGAACGAGGTTCAGAGCATCAGCCTGAGAGTCAACTATTCCCTGATCAAGTCCAAGGATCGTTATAAAAAGTACGTCGGTGAGATCAGCGGTTATATCCAGCAGGCAATGGACGGCCAGAAGATTGACAAGCGTGCCTTTAAAAAGGACTATGACCGATATCTGAAGGACGTGGACAGTAAGTGGCAGGGAAAGAAGAGGATCCTCTTTATTAAGATCCCGAGAGAATGGTTCAAGGGCCAGATCGACGGTATCCGTTATGTGGAAAACGAGCCCTACATTCTTTACAACGACGCTCTGGACTATGTCTCGACCCAGAAGGAATACGCGAATACCTGCAAAGATACCGAGGATATGGTCGAGGATACCTACGATAACTATATCGAATACCGCCAGGCCTATCTTCAGGCCCGGGATGCGCGCCAGAAGCTGGCGGAGAAGCTGGCCAAGGATGAGGTATTATGCCTCATGGGTGAGCTTGAACAGACCGAATACGACGGCGAGGTCGGCGAGTATGAATCCGCGCAGGATAATGTGAATTCTACCTTTGCGACCTATACCGAGTGTCTTTATAACTTTGAGCGCCTGACCTGCGGCGGGCTGTCCCAGTACTTTACCGGCGGCTCCGTGGATGCGGGCGATGCGGCGAAAAACGCGGCCCAGGGTCTGGTACCGATCTTTGCCGAGGGACCGAGATATTCCATTAAGTACATGGTGGATGACGAAGCGTTTTTCCTGTATGTGGACGTGCCGGATAACTATGAACCGCACATTACCCATTTCGCTCTGATCTGCGACAAGATCCAGATCGGACAGAAGACCGATGTAAAGGACGGCTTAAAGCATCTGACGCTGGCCAAGAACGAGATAGAAAAGTGTATCGTCAGACTGTATAACGGAGACGAGGTGGTCGGAGACTGTGAGATCGATCCCACAGTAAGTTCCGGACCCCTGAATTTGGGGGTCGGCTTCGAGGAAGATACGACGGAATGGGTTACGATCGGAACCTATGAGCTGGAGGACCTGATGTCCACCGACATGACCCGGATTACCCTTAAGCCCGACGGTACCCAGGAGCTGTATTACTATAACGTTCTGACCGGGGACAACGGAAAGTATGTCTTTACCGACGAGCTGATGAAGGTGGAGGATCCCTTCGATTATGTCGCGATCTCCGATACGGACCTGACCAATTTAAAGATCCGCTTCTTTGACGCGGGCGAGGAGCCGGTATACGACGCCATCCTTGAAACCAGTAAGCAGGAGCTGAAGGTGGAAAAGCCCTTCTACGATCTGAGATCGGAGGCTCTGGCGAAGAAAGTCGAAGAGGAGAAGGCGGCCCAGACGGCGGAGGCGGTGGCAGCGAAGCAGGCGGCTGCAGAGGAGGCGGCCAAGACGGCCAGGGATGCCGCAAAGGTAAACGATAATATCCGGAACGAGCTCCTGTCTGCCAGCATGAAAAAGCTGCTGAATGACAAGATGGATATTCTTGTAGAGAGCGTGTTAAACCGGATGTACCGGGATAATCCATATACGAAGCAGTATCTGAATTTCTTCTGCACGAGGAAGAAGGACCGGGATTATGGGATGATTAATTACCTGGAGATTTATGTCCATGATCTTACCTGCTTTGGGCAGGACAGGGGTGAATATTGGATTCCCCAGATGCACTACCAGGTAGGCCCCATCGAATGGCTGACCAAGATGTTTTTCAGGCGGGCGCTCGTGGACAGAAAGCTTTACGGGTATGAGGAAAGAGTCTGGGCGATTCACTCTTATTGGCACGTTGATGATATATATTTGACTCTGCTTTCGGTCCTCTCCACGAAAGCCTCAGGGGTGGAAAAGGTATTGAAGGAGGCCTACCGCGAGGCATTTAAGGATGATATTCAGGTAGCGGTGGAAACGGGCTTCGCGAGGTATATTAAGACTCATGAGGATGTTACTACAATCTCTTCGGAGGGAATAAAGGAAATCGTGGATTATTCCGTTGAAGAGATGGGAGGCGCTCAGGGAAGCAATATGCCCTATCTGAATGAGCAGATTGAGTCGAAGATTTACGAGTATTACTGGAGCGAGCTGCAGAAGATGAGTGCGGAGGAAGCGAAGGAAAACTATGGGAGGGGCTGGCTGAATGGTCATATCCGCTGCTTCTCCGGCTATGTAAATGAAGACTTTGATTCCTCCTGGTTATCGATTCGGGATTCCCGGAAGCCGAAGTTCGAGGGTGGTTGGAACGGAGCCGATTCTTAACAGGGATAGAGAGTCGCCGGAGAAAGGAGGACTGACATGAAACTGAATAAAAAGCTGATTGCGGTTCTCCTCGTGCTTTGTCTCGGGGCCGGAGTCGTAGTCGGAGTCGTAGGAAACAACGTATACGCGGCAAAAACCGAGGAAGAAAAGAAGGCAGAGGACGAAAAGAAGGTTGCTGACTGGAAGGCGGCCGCAAAGGAGTCGAAATCCGGCTATACCCATGGGATCGAGGTGCGCCCGGGGTACGACCAGAGCATCTATAATAAAGCCGTGGATGAGGATCATGCGATCCGCTCCGGGATGATCCGCTATAAGACCTTTATCGTAAAAAAATGAGGTACATACCGGAAATCTTTTCATCGGTACCTATCTTGTAGCAAAAAGAGCCCTGACGCCGGAGATCTATACGCTGGCGCGTCAGACCCAGGCCCGCGATGAGCAGGATATATCCCTTTATAACTCGGAGCTTGCGGAGGATCCGACAAAGCCCTGGGTGGATATGAAGGAAGCCAGCAGCATCGAAGAGATCAGCTATACAAGCAAGGGAAAGTTCTCGGACGACGCGGCGGTCGGAAACAACTGGATCAGCGTTGTCATCGGAGAAGACGGGATCCCGCGGGATCCGGCCACCGGCGAACCGATGGATCTGTTCGGGAATCCGAATATCTATGATTTCATCAACCTTCCCGAATTAAAGCCTCTGAAGGATAAGTATGATGCCTTAAAGGCCAAGACGAGCCGTACGGCCATCGACGAGCAGCACATCTATCTGACGGAGTGTGCGCTGATCGAGCAGAAGGGTAAATATAAGGATATCGGAAACGGCCGGAACGAGCTGACGAACCGCTGTGACGCGGTGCTTCTTTCCCTGCAGTTCGGACTTTATAAGGATTACCAGGACGAGGAGAAAAAGGACGAGGCTGGCGTTGTGATGACGCTGATGGAAAAGACCGACGCTACGAGGCGGGCGGAGATCTACCGCTTCCTCGGACAGGATGCGACAGAGGCGCGGCTTGCCCAGCTTTCGAAATGGATCTCCGACGGGGAGGAATATACCGGCGGAGGGGATTTTGAACCCCAGAGTGACTATATTGACGCCATAACTCAAAGTATTGCCAATTGCCGGGTCAGTCACGCAAAATACGGAGCGTTGAAGCTTTCCTCCGGACTGTCCGTTATGTCTCAGGAGCTGTACGAGCGTTATTACCTCCTTCAGGATCAGTCCCTTGAGGAGGAGCAGAAGCGGGATATTGAAGATATGCTCGTATATGGCGTCATTGACCTGAACAACATCGGTCAGGCCATTGTGAAGGAGAAGGACCGTGAGCTTGCCGAGCTGGAGGTCTGCCTTCTGAAGGAAAGCAATAAGGCTGTCGGGAGACAGATCCTGCAGCCGATCAGTGACGAATATCTGAACGCCAAGCGTGAGGGCCAGACAGCGGAAAGCCTTTCGGACCTTCTGAGCGCGCAGGAGAATGAGCTGAGCTCCGGTGTGGCCGAGCTTCAGAGCTTTATTACGGCAAAAACGGAGCGCGTGGATGTGAAGACCGCTCTGGAGTATGTCCGTTATATGCAGCTTGACTGGGCGCTTACCTATCAGGGGATCCTGGAAAAGAGGAAGAAGCAGGAGGATCCCGACTGGATGGCGAAGAAGACCACCATTTGGGAGATGCATATCGAGTGGCTGCGCGGGCTGATGGATGAGCTGGCGAAGAAGGCCGGCCTCGGGGGAGCGAACGCCAATGTTGACCTTCTGAATAAGCTGAAGGGGGATGCGCTCGAGGATGATGACCCGAACCTTGCCCAGCGTTACGACTTTTTGATCCAGCAGGAGGAAAAGAATACGGGCGGCGGTGATACCTCGGAGGAGATCGCCAAGGAAGTCAGCAACCTTATGAAGGGGGCCAAGAACCTGACCGGAAGCACCGGCTCGAAGGAAATGACGGATAAGACCACAGAGGGCGGCGCGGAGAAGAATTTCGGGAACGATTATGATAATATCGCCCAGGCCCTTGCGGACAACGGTGATCCGAAGGGTGTGGTCAAGGTTCTGGATAAGAAGGAAAAGACCGGCCAGCCCGTTTCGTCGGACCAGCTTAAGGATCTTCTGGATACCGCCTATAAGAATCAGGGCGACGGAAGCGGAGCCGATGACGGAAGCGGTGACGGCAGCGGAGATGGAAGCGGTAATAATGGCGACGGAAGCGGCAGCGGTGACGGCAGCGGCAGCGGAGATGGAAGCGGCTCCGGCAGCGGCGGCGGCGATGGAAGCGGCAGCGGTGACGGCTCGGGTGCGGGCGACGGAAGCGGCGACGGAAGCGGTGACGGCAGCGGTGACGGCTCGGATACGGGCGACGGAAGCGGTGACGGAAGCGGCGACGGAAGCGGCGATGGCGACGGCTCGGGAAGCGGAGCGCCTACCGGCCTTGAGAAGGCGGCGGGTCTGTCGAAGGACGAGCTTCTGGATATCCTGGCGAATGCCCTCGGAAAGAGCTTTGACGAGCTCAGCCCCGACGCAAAGGGAGCCATGGTGGTGGCCTTGAATACCTTCGGCCGGACCTACCATAACGAGAATGCTCTGGAGCTGGCGCGGACGCTCCTGGCCCAGATCATGAGGGAAAGAAATCCGCTTGTATACCACAAGTACACTCCGGATTCGTATAATGAGTATATATCCTTCGGAGCTTTGGATCTGTCGGTGGATTACACAAAATACCGTTACGTATTCAAGAACGGAAAGGAAACGGTTTCCCACGTGGTGGGCGGCGGAAGCTACCTGTTCGATTCCCTCGGGGATGCCATCACGACGCCGGAGGAGAATCTGGAGCCGCTGAAAATGGCTCTCGGGGCGGCGACCGATGCATATGTGGATGAGCATGAAACAAAGGTATTCCCGTATCTCGATGAGATCGACTCTCAGAAATACATGGGTGTTCGGGCAGAATACATCGAGGATGTTGAGTGGGCCGTTCTGGTTACCAGAAAGATGGAGGACCAGGTTACCCTCATGGTAAATGCGCTGAAGGCAGCCTGCGGATTAACCTGACAGAATCCAAAGTGATTGCAGGGGAACTCTTATGAAGAAGAAAAACAGAAAAGGATGGATTAAAAAGTTCATAGCGGTTGCTCTGACACTGGCGCTGGCCTTCGGAATGGGGATAAATGCGCCGAAGGAAAGGGTTGTGGCGGCCACGGACCTCTGGAAGATCGAGGCCTCCTCGATAAACAACGATGCCTACCTGAAAAATGTATATCAGGGCTATGGGATCATGACCTTCCAGGGCTATAAACAGGCCGTTGGCGAGATTCCCACGGGAATGCTGCTGGTCGGAACGTATCTGATCCACAGGGATGCCTTCTGTGATGCCCTGCTCCAGCTAGCGAGCGATTCCGCATCGCTGGCGAACCAGGAGGGAGAGTACTATAAGTCCGAGCTGGCCTCCGGCCAATGGCTGGATATCGGAGGAGCGAACGGACTCGAGGACCTCGGCTCCAAGGGAAATGTGGTAAATGAGGATGAGCTGAACGAAATGTGGATCACCTGCGTTGTCGAGGCGAACGGAAATATCCATAAGCCGGGTTCCAGTAGTAATATTAATCCCTTTGACATCGATGACCCCTATAACCTGATCTATCTGCCGGCGCTGGATCCGATCCAGGAGGCTTATCAGTCCTTCCTCGATATGAAGGAGGATGACCGGACAAAGTCCCAGAAGGCGCATATCCTGGCGGTGCAGTGTGCGCTTACGAATTTCTCCGGTATCAAGGTTACCAGAAAGGGCGGAAAGGACGATAACGGAAATAAAATTGAAAAGAATACTGTTACCTATTCCTATCTGACCACAGGACCGCGGACGGCGGTGACCAATAATCTGGATTCCACGCTCCGATCGCTGATGAATGACTACTATAATTGCTGCAGGGACGGCAAGATTGAGGAGGCGGCACAGTTCCTTTCCCTGGCGGCGAACGTGGACGCAGAGCGTCGCGTGGCGGTTTATCAATGGCTGGCAGGCGACCGCGGGACGGACGGAGAGACCCAGACCGCGGGCTCCGGAAACAGAGCCCGTCTGGATACGCTTTTCACGATGATCAACAACTGTGAAGGAACCAGCGCCGGAAAGCTGACCATCCCCGAGGATGAGGATGATCCGACCGTCGCGCCGGACCAGCAGATGACGGAGGCCATGAACAACGCCGTCGAATCCTGCGAAGAATACCTTGGTAAATATGAAGGAATGATCCTGGAGGACGGAAGTACCATTATGGATCATGACCGGTATGAGTGGGGGACCCAGGTCCGGGAGCAGACCAAGACCTCTACGACCTCGGGCCTTCTGGTCCTGATCAACCACCTGCGCGATCTCGAGAGTATCCGCCAGGGTGTGGTGGCCCACAGGGAATCCGAGCTTTCGCTGATCGATACGAACCTCCTGCCGGACGGGGAGCAAAAGTATAAACGCCTCCTGACTGCCGGTCAGAGCGCGGAATATACGGAAATGAAGGGTCAGGAGGATGCGAAGGAAAGTACGCTGAAGGAGCTTCTGGATGACCAGAAGGCGACTGTGAACGGCGCGGTTTCCGAGCTGCAGATCTTTATCCGCGCCCATGTTCTTCGGGTGGAGAAGCAGCCAGCGATTGACTATGTAAACGAACGTATCAACTGGGCCCAGGCCCAATACTATACGATGCCCAAGGATGATTTTGAGGGCAAGGCAAACGCTACCGTGGATGAGCACATCAAGTGGCTGAAGGACCTGCTGGCCGAACTCCTCGGTGGCTCCACAGGAGATGATACTCTGGACGGTCTTCTGGAGCAGAAGGCGGATTATGAAGCAGCTCTGCAGGATGCCTATGATAATGATGATGGGGATCTCGCAGACAAGATCAAGAAGGATCTGGATGATCTGAACGCCCAGATCAATGATCGGAAAAACGAGCTTCAGGGCGGCGGAGAAGGAAGCAGCGATACCACGGATGAGACAACAAAGGACGATCTGGATAAGGCCGTGGAGAATCTGGTGGACGGCGAGACCGGTCGGATTGAAAATGACGATTTCACCCAGACGGAGAATACGATCAAGGCTCTGACTGCGCTCGGCGCGAAGAACGGTCTGAATAAGATCCTGAACAGCCTGAAGAATAACAACGGCGCCAGCAATCTGATCCGTGCGGCCAATGAAGGAATTTCGGCGGCGGATAACAGCGGATTGAATGCGGATATTGGTGACGGCAACGACGGCAGCGGCGGCTCCGGTGGCGGAGGCGGCGGAGGCGGCGGAGGCTCCGGTGATGGCTCCGGCGACGGAGGCGGCGGCGGAGGCACAGGCGATGGCTCCGAAGGCGGAAGCGGCGCGGGCGACGGCAGCGGTGATGGCTCCGGCGACGGCAGCGGCGATGGAAGCGGCTCCGGAAGCGGTGATGGCTCCGGCGACGGAAGCGGTGATGGCTCCGGCAGCGGAAGCGGCGATGGTTCCGGAAGCGGAAGCGGCGCGGGCGATGGCTCGGGAGACGGCTCCGGTACGGGCGATGGTTCGGGAGCGGACGCCGGTGATCTGAACGACCTTATTGACGATGCATTGAATGATACCTTCGGAGATTCCGCGGACGGGCTGGATGACGCGGATAAGGCGGCGGCTACGGCCGGGCTCTCGAAATTCGGAAACGGCGAGGGAGACGGGTCCGATGCGGCCAGAAAAGCGGCCCTTGACTACGCGATGGGTCTTCTGAATGACCTCCTGAAGGACGACAACGGCTTTATCTATCAGCAATACCTGAGGGATATGTCCCAGGAATTCGTGGATTTTGCGGCCATCGATAAATGCAGAAGGTACACCAGGTTCCGTTATGTCCACAGGGACGATCATGAGACCATGCAGCAGACAGTCGGCTCGGCGGCCTTTATGTTCCAGGTAGGCAGCAATAAGATGGTGGATAACGACGGCAGCAAGCAGACGCTGGATGTGGCATTGAAGACCCAGACCGATCCCTATATCGTAAAGGGGAATAATACCACGCAGTATCCCTATCTGGATGAGACGGATTCGGGCAAGTATCTGAAGTGTACGGGCTATTATGTTCCGACGACAGATATCGCGATCCTGATCACGGAAAAAATGGACAGCAAGATCACGCAGCTTCTGGATGCGCTTGAAACAGCTTTTTCGTAAATGATGCGCTGATTTTTAAAAAAGGAGAAAAAAATTGGCTGATTACACCATCATCGCTGATGTTAGTTCGTATATAATATCAGTACTGAGAAAACGGATGTGTCCGGAGCCCATACCCTCTCCGAACAACATCGAAGTCAGTTCTCCCGCGTCCCAGGACGTGGACTACATCCTCGGGGTTTATCTGTACGACATCAAGGAAGAGAACGACGTAGCCCGGCCGGGAATGGTCCGGAAGGGAAGGGTACAGCTACAACAGCCGCCAAAACCGTATAGCCTGTACTATATGGTGTTTATAAACGGTTCAGGTCAGGCCGGCCTGAAAGACGGAGACCTGCAGAAGATCTTCGGAAGAGTGGCGCAGATCGTAAACGACCACAATTCCGTTCTTCCGAACGAGCTGCAGAATTGGCTGGAGACACGGGAACCTCCAATCGTGCTGTCACAGGCAGTGATAAGTCTGGAGGAAAAGGTCCGGGTGTGGAGCGCGATCAACAAGCCTTACCAGATCAGCCTCTTTTACAAGGCGGCACCCGTATTCCTGTCGAGCGAGACGATCGTAACGCCGCCTCGCGTTGTCGATGCCGAATTCGGCCTGCATATTGCCCGGTAAAAGAAACCGGAAGAAGAAAGGAGGGAAGCGAATTAAGTGGATGGAACTGTCATCCGTTGCAAACTGGATCTGATGTTGAGACTCATCGATACAACAACGGGCGACGTAGTCAACGAGGGAGATGTACGATTTTACTGGAACGACGTTTATCTTCGATCGATTGCCAAGGACGAGGGAGTACACATCTTTTTGAACCACGGCAGAGACAATGGTCTCATGCATATCGAGGTAAAAGGATATGACCCCAAGGATGTGGAGATCGATTATGAGAAGCTTAATGAGGGGCTTCCCGGGATCGATGTATTCCTGATACCGTCGGAGAGTACTTATCGAGGAGGCGGAGTAATAACCTTCGCCGGTCGTCTTCCGAAGCTGGAAAAGATCGAAGCGATCAAGGTCAGCAAACCGGTATGCAGCATTAGCGATTTCAATGCAAAAAAGGGTATCATGTCCCTGTTCCTGCCGGGCAAACGGCTCGTCATGGACGATGTACATTACGGACTTGTGAATACCCAGAATCAGACTTATGAGCATTTTACCGTTACGGAAGCGGTGTCCGATGCGACTGTACGTCTGAAAGAACCCCTGAAGGAGCCATTCCAGGTGAACGCGCCGATCTGCCGCGTGATCTTCGGTAGTGTGGATCCGAAAGGAAATTTTATCCTCCGTGTGCGGGACAACGGAGGAGACCAGAACCATCTGTTCCGTATTGTTGTGGATGGTGAGGAAAGGTTCCTGAATGTGGACATGGAACACCTGAACGGTGTGAAGCTGTCCGCGGCAAAACCAAGACCGGAACCGGAACCGGAGCCCGCAAAGGAGGGATGACCCGATGGGAGTAGTAGTAGTGGCAGGTGCCCAGGTCCAATGTAGTTTTGGCCAGGTAGGGAACCTGAATGTAACCTCCAATTTAAAGCGTCTTGCGGGGGGAAAGCCCATAGCGACGATTAAGGACACACAGCCAATGGTAAATATAACGCCCTGCGGAATGTGTTCGTCGCTCGCAAACCCACAGGTAGCGTCAGCTACAGCCGCAGCGCTCGGAGTACTGACTCCGCAGCCCTGTATCCCGAATACTACGGGAATGTGGATCGGAGGACAGATGAAGGTGCTCATAGACGGAGCGCCGGCTTTGACGATGGACGCGAAATGTATGTGCTCCTGGGGTGGAGCAATATCCATAGTGAATCCGGGTCAGACCAAAGTAATGGCCGGATAGGCCGAAAAAACAAATTACTGAAAGGAGTATTATTCTTATGCCAGAATATTTTTCACCAGGCGTATACGTAGAGGAATATGATAATTCCCCTCGTAGTATTGAAGGAATCGGAACCAGTACCGCCGGCTTTGTCGGCATGGCCGAGAAGGGTGCCACCAGCGGCGCACCGGTACTTGTAACGAATTTCCGGAGCTTTTCCAGGCAGTTCGGCGGATTCTTATCCGAATATACCCATGGCGAATATCGGTTCCTGGCCAATGCGGTTGAGCAGTATTTTGCCAACGGCGGAACCAGATGCTATGTGGCCCGTGTCATCCCGCCGGATGCAAAGTCTGCCAAGGCCGACAAGGGCGTATTAAAGCTTACGGCCGCGAACGAAGGAAAGTGGGGAAACCGTATCCAGGTTTCCTTCAACACAGCCACCAGAAAGAAAATGCAGCTCATTGCCAAGAGCGGTGAGAACGGCTACGTTGCCAAGAGCGTAGACGGCTTCCGCGAAGGCGATACAGTCGTTTTCGACGGTGAGTACAACAAGATCGCCACGATCTATGACGAGACCGTGACCTTCGAAGAAGCCTTTACCGCGGATGTCGTGGATGAGGGAGTTATCCCCCAGAAGGTAGTGCAGCTCGTAACCTTCGATATGCAGGTTCGCTTCAACGATGATGTTGAGAACTATGTCGATGTGAGCTTAAACAGCACCGCCCCGAACTTCATCGGCGCAAGACTTGCTCAGAGCGAGCTGGTCAAGGCAGAGGTAAAGCCGGTTTCCGCTATCGGAAATCCGGTCGCTGAGATCCTCGGTGATGACCTTGAGAGCGGCATGTTCGTTCTCGACGGCGGCAGCGACGGAAACATCAGCAAGGTCAATGCCGGCACCTTCATCGGCAAGGACGAAGGTCCCGACGGAAGAACCGGTCTGCAGGCCTTCCTTGAAAACGAAACCGTATCCATGATGGCTATCCCCGGCGTTACGATCCCCGAAGTTGTCGCGGCTCTGGTCGGACATTGCGAGACTCTTCGCAGCCGCTTTGCGGTTATCGATATGCCTCTGGAGAAGACCAAACCCAACGATCTGATTCAGTATCGTTCCATGGTCGATTCCACCTACGCTGCCATGTATCATCCGTGGATCCAGGTCTTTGACCGCGGCTCCAACAAGGCAGCATACATCCCGCCGTCGGGCGCAGTGATGGGTGTTTACGCCAGAACGGACATCAACCGCGGCGTGCATAAGGCACCTGCTAACGAGGTCGTCTTCTGCTCCGGTCTGTCCACCAACTATACGAAGGATGAGCAGGATATCCTGAATCCGGAAGGGGTCAACCTGATCCGTGCGCTTCCCGGCCAGGGAATCCGTATCTGGGGCGCAAGAACCGCTTCCAGCAACGCAGCCTTCAAATATGTCAACGTACGGCGTCTCTTCATCTATGTGGAGGAGAGCATCAAGGCCAGCACCAACTGGGTCGTCTTCGAGCCCAACGATGCAGTCCTTTGGCAGAGAGTATCTCTTACCATCAGCTCCTTCCTGGACAGCATGTGGAGAACCGGCATGCTTTCCGGATCCTCTCCGCAGGAAGCTTATTTCGTAGAGATCGGGCCCGCGACCATGAGCAGAGACGATATCATGAACGGCAGACTGATCTGCAACATCGGTATCGCCCCGAGCCGCCCGGCCGAGTTCGTGATCTTCCGCGTCACGCAGCATACGGCAGAAGCCGGCGGCGGCGGAGAAGAGTGATCTGGAGGATAAATCAGAAAGGAGAAATTAGCAAATGGCAAAGGGTCCTTATAGTAACGACAAAGATTTAGCATATCCATTGACTAAAATGAACTTCCGCGTGAGTGTTGACTCCGTGGAAGGTGCCGCGGCTTTCTCTCAGGTGACCGGCCTGGACGCTACCGTGGACGTCATTGAATTCCGTCAGGGGAATGCTTCTTCCCTGGCTCCGGTAAAGATCCCGGGCCTTGTGAAGCACGGTAACGTGACACTTCGTTTCGGTTATACTCTGGATTCCGCGTTCAAGACATGGCTCATTGAGTGCGTATCCGAGGTCCGTGGTGAGATCCCGAGAAACAATGTCCAGATCGAGCTCGTGGACATCAACGGTGGTGCTCCGAACCAGACCTCTAATGAGATCACCGGAACCCGTGTATGGCTTCTTACGAACGCCTGGGTAACCAAGTACACCGCACCCGAACTTGACGCAAAGACCTCCGATGTCGCTATCGAGTCTGTTGAGATCGCGTACGAAGAGCTGGTTATTCCGAACTAAGCCTTACAAAACAAAGGTCTTATATATTACCCACGGCGGCTTAAAAACCGCCGTGGGAATATGTGCTTTTACAAGGGTAAGTTTACTTGTCCGTAACTGTTCAGGACCTTGTCCCGAACAGTTACACTTGCTCTTATAAAAACACATATTCATGATTCAATCGTATAAACAAAAGAAGGAGATTTCGGGCATGGAAACAGTATACGAATTTACTCTTCCGAAGGGCTATGTGGACGCCAATGGGGATATCCACCGGAACGGGAAGATGAGGCTGGCGACGGCCGGTGACGAGATCAGCGCGACGAGGGATCCGAGAGTCTTAAGTAATCCGTCTTATCTTACCATCGTGGTTCTGTCCAAGGTGGTGACGGAGATCGAGGGGCTGCAGACCATCTCTCCGACGCATATCGAGCGGCTGTTTACGGCGGATCTGGCGTTCCTCCAGGATATGTACCAGAGGATCAACGACATCGAGCCCCCGGTCATGAAGGTGACCTGTCCGAACTGCGGCGAGGTACATGAGGTGCCGCTAAATTTTACGAGAGAGGGCTAAAGCTATATCCGGAAGACGAGCTGTACCGGGAAATGGCGTTTATCTCCTACTACTTCCACTGGAGTGAGGAGGAGGTATTGAAGATCGAGCATGTAAGACGCCGCCGGTGGTGCTCGGAGATCAGCTCCATCAACATGAGCTTGAACCCCTCGGAAAGCAGCAGAGAGAAGAGTATTTTGGACATGAAACCGACAGGCTTTCGTTAAGTTGAAAGGATAGGAGAAGGTAATGGCATTAACAAGCTTATTCGGCAGTGATTTTGATTTAGCCGACTTTAACAGCGGCGGTACTCCGGTACAAAGTTATAATTTCGTTCTTGTGGTGGAGGGTATTTTTGATATGCCCTGCAAGAGCGTCCGGGCCTTCAAGAAGGAGAATGAGTTTGAGCTCATTCAGGAGGGGGGCCTGAATGACTATGTCCATATGCGAAGGAAACCGATCAGCAAGCCCTTCCAGTTCCAGGTAGAGCGTTATCTCGGAACCGATAAGTTTGATATTATGTCCCTCGGAACGGACTTCATCCTTCCCCTGGTCTTATGCGTCAGCCGCTGGCAGAAGCCCTCGGAGGCAAACTCCTCCCGGTTCTATGTCTTCATGGGAGCGACGGTAATTGAGAAGGAATACAGTACCCTGGATTCCGAGAAGAGCGGTCTGCATACCGAGACCATTACCATCGCCTACAAGGAGCTGTTCGCGGCGAACCAGAACTTCTTTAATACGGACGGCGATGATATCGGCGATGGTGTCAATATGGGCGATGTCTGGGGCTTCGCCGAGGCCAGCAAAAGCCGTTCGGATAAGGGCCATCTGGCCGGTCTGTCCACAAAGGCGGCCAAGGAAGGAAACAAGAAATTCCATGCCAAAAAGCCTGCGGGCGTGAATGCGGATGGCAATTATGGCTTTGGAGATGATTATTCGGAGGAGCTTCAGTCAGCTTTTGAGGAGAGGGCAAATCTCTGGACCTTCGATAAAGGTACGACCACAAAGAGCAAAGCCGCAAATTCCAGCGATGCCGCGAAGAAAGGCGGCGGAACCGCAAGCGCAAAAAAGTCCGTAGGTGTAAACAGCAGCGGTACCTATGGCTTCGGCGAAGGGTATACCGAGGCTACGCAGAAAGATATGGCGGATAAGGCAAAGCTTTGGACGTTCAATAAGGACGCTAACAACAAGGCCGTGTCTACGACGCCGGATGCCAAGAAGGGCAAGGGAACCCAGAGCGCTGTCCAGCCGGTGGGTATCAAGACCCAGACCGGAGGAGCCGCGGACGCACCCGAGACCTACGGCTTCGGAAGTGACTATATTGAAGCATCCAGAGCGCATATGGAAGCCAAAGCGCATATGTGGAAGTTTAACAATACCGTTACGAAGAGTAAGGCGGGTTCTTCCACGCAGGACGCCAAAACAGGCTCCGGAAATAAGAGTGCTGTGGCTCCGGTCGGTATCAAGTCCGGATCGGAGGTCCTTGACGGAGCCGAAACCTACGGCTTCGGAACCGGTTATGAGGAAGCCCTTCAGCCCCACTATGAGAAGAGAGCCCATCTCTGGAAATTCAAATCCGGGATCGAGAACCGTGCCGGTATCGCCTCCAAGGATGCGAAGAAGGGTGACGGGACGCGGAGTGCTGCTGTTCCGACAGGCGCGAAGACAGTAGTCAGCGATGACGGAAAGTCCGTAACCATAACCTACGGCTCCGGCGCGGGTTATGAAGAACCCGGTCAGGATACGATGGCCGGAAAGGCCAAGCTCTGGGAGTTCGATCCGGATGCGGAAAGCAGAGCCGGTATGTCTGTCCCGGATGCCAAAAAGGGGAAGGGAAAATCCAGCGCCAAGCCTGCTTCCGGTAAGAAAGAGGATAACACCGAAGAGAACCAGAGCGAATGGGAGGATAACGCCAACCTCTGGAAATTTAAGAAGGGTGTTGAAAATAGAGCCGGTATTTCCGTGGCCGATGCAAAGAAGGGAGACGGAAAATCCAGCGCCGAGCCTGCGATCGGCAAGGGCGAGGATAATGCGGAAGAGAGCCGGGCCGACTTTGTCGGGAAAAAGCATCTCTGGACCTTCAATGCAAAGGCAAAAAGCAAGGCCGGTCTTTCCTCAGAGGATGCCAAGAAGGGTCAGGGTCACACCAGCGCCCAGCATTCCTACTCCGGGAGCTCCAAAGAAGGAGATGGTTCGAACTACGGCTTCGGTTATAAATATACCGAGGCTACCCAGGCGGCGATGGAAAAGAAGGCTTCTCTCTGGGAGTTTGACGAATCCATAAAAGACAAAAAGGCCACGTCCAGACTGGCGGGACAGAGCACGGAAACAGCGAAGGAAGGAAATAAGAGCCGCCACGTTTCGAGTACCGTGCCGGATGCGAATAAGAAGCTCCAGGGTGCGTGGGAAGAAAATGCAAAGCTCTGGCCCGATAAGGAATCCGCCGAATACCGGGACGAAGGAACAGATCCCGAGCCTTCCTTATGGGAATTCAAAGGTAAGGCGGTCGATGGAAACGGAGTAAGGCATATATCCGACAGCGTTCCGGATCAGAACAAGGTTTCCAAGACCGATATGGAGGGTAAGGCCTCCCTTTGGAAATTCAGCGATAAGGCAGTCGATGGAAACGGAACCAAGCATCTTGCCAACACTACTCCGAAGCAGAATACGACGAAAAAATCCGAGATGGAGTCGAAGGCAAAGCTCTGGCCTCCGAAGAAATCCGCCAATTATTGGACCGAAGGACAGGATCCCGAGGCCAGGCGATGGCCCGACCAGGAATCCGCTGTAACCTACCAGGGCGGAGAGGAACCGGAAGTAAGACTCTGGCCAGATACATCTTCGGCGGTTAAGCGCGAGGGAGGGTCGGAACCGGAGGCCAGACTGTGGCCGGGAACGTCTTCTGCTGCGAAGCGGGAAGGAGGCTCGGATCCCGAGGCCAGATTGTGGCCCGGAACGTCTTCTGCCGTGAAGCGGGAGGGAGGCTCGAACCCGGAGGCCAGACTGTGGCCCGATACGGCATCCGCCGTGTACCAGAAAGCGGGAA
>JAFSXC010000056.1 GCA_017450105.1 Lachnospiraceae bacterium
AGGCACAGGGCAAGAAACAGAAGCATCAGTCCCCAGATAGCGGCGGGAATGGGGAACGGGATCAGCCTTTCCAGCGCTTCCCCAAGGAAAGCGAACAGGAAAATAATCCCAGCCTGGCATAAGTATTTCATATGAACAGGGGACGGTACTCTGTCTCATCGAACACAGAGAACCGTCCGAAACCACTGAAAAAGTACTCCTATTTCAAGCGGAGAATGGGAAGGGAGCTAAGGAAATTCCGGAAAAAGCGATATTAAGCCGGAAGAGCCGCTGAAAGCGGGAAAAAAGAGGAGAGGATAGCCGCAATCCTCTTCAAATTGACCGCGATTGCGGTCATTTTTGCCTGAAATGTCACACTTCTCAGGCCCCAGCCTCTGGCCCGGGCCATTCCGTGAAACCTTTTCAGTTCTCCGTTCTTCCATTCCTGGGCGGAACGTTTCTTGTACTTTTCCTTGAATTCAGGAGTCTTCTGCTCCTGACTCTTCATATAGAAGTATGGGGTTGAATCGCTGATCCGGAGTTTCCTGACCGCTGTCTGTTTTTCACCCATACATTCGTTCCTGTGCGGGCATCGCAGACATTGCGCTTTGTCAAAGGTGTATTCCAGCACACCGTATGTCTTACCGTTCGTTATCCGCTGGGTCTTTCGGCACTTCACGGTTTTGTTGCCTGCCATACAGATCCATTCATCGCTGTCCTTATTGTATGAAAATTTCTCCTCATCCATTTTATATACCGAGGCGCTGACCGGAATATAGTCCCTGATGTTCCTGTCGTTCAGCGATTCCATGATATTCTTGCGGAAATATGCCCGATCTCCGTAGAATTCTTCTACTTTTATCCCTTCCTGCTCAGTTGCTTCAAGCAGTCTTTCGAATTCCGTCCCGTCAACATACTCCCCACTGCTGACCGTCATGGCGGTGATGATCCTCTCGTCCGCGGTCATCGTGAATTCCGCCTTGTACCCGAAAAAGGATTCCGTTTTGCTTTTGCTTCCGACCCGCGCATCCGGGTCACTCAGCGAACGCTGTCCTTTCTGGAGTATGAATTTTTCGTCGCTCAACACCTTCTCTGCTTCATCGATTGCTTTCTCAGTCGCCTCTCCGCCGTGCTTTTTTGCCTGTTCCATTACTTCCGTAAGGTAGGTCTTCATCGTCTCCTTTGCTTCGATGTGGTCCTCTATCTGCGTATAATCAGGAATTTCCGTATCGATCCCTTCCGGTATACTTCCAACATCCTTTTCAAGACCTTTGAATATCCGTTTCGCCAGGTGCTTCATGATCCTTTCCGGTACTTTCTTTACGCAATTCGCCTCGATATGCGTCGCATCGATCGTCAGCCCGACCCCATTGAGGATCCCTTTTTCCACGCACTGTCTCACGATCTCGCTCATTACCTCATCCAGGGTGGCTTCCTTTAGTCTCTGCGTCCGAAATTTAGACAGTAAACTCGGATTCGGCAGTTTTTCCTCGGGGTTTAATCCAAGAAACCATTTGTATGCCAGGTTATAGCTCGCTTCTTCGATTACACGCTCGTCCGACAGGTTATAAAGGTATTCCAGCATGTTCAGCTTCATCATCATTTCAGGCTCTTTTGCCGGCCGTCCAAAGTTTGCACAATAGCTCCCTGCCAGCTTTTTGTTGATAAAGCTGAAATCCAATGCCTTTTCTACCAGTTTCAGCACATGATTCTCCGGTATGCTGTCATATAAAAAGCTCAGTGCGCTGATCTGTTTCCCTGTCTTGCTTAACATGCGATTCTCGTTTCCCCTCTTTTTAGGATACTATATATATTCGACTTTTTTCTCTTATCTCCTTTTGGTATCTTTTGGATTTTTTGACTTTTTCAGTGGTTTCGGACGGTTCTCTGTGTCGTACGTCTGCCGTGGCGGATGGGGCCTGCGCGGCCCCAAACCCCGCGGCAGAAGTTTTCACCCCTGCACCCCGATTCGGCGAACCGGCTGTTCGCCGACAAACGGCGGTTTCCGCCTGCCTGTACGCGGGGATGGGGCTACGCAAAAGCACCCTGCCCGCATAGGCAAGGCGCCATGGATTGTCTTTGGATATTTCCTGTGTCTGCCTGACAAGGGCGGGTCATGTTCTCTGTGCTTTTTTCGTGTCCGCGTGAATTATGGCTTCTGTTCCTCCGCCCATTCCCAGCCGTCCCATACGGGCTTCCCGGAATATTCGCGGATCTCCCGTTCGCCCCGCAGCGCCTCAAGGACGGCCAGGGCCAGGGTCTCCTGCTCCATTTCTCCGGGATAAA
>JAFSXC010000057.1 GCA_017450105.1 Lachnospiraceae bacterium
AGGAGAGCGGTTGTTTTTTGTGTGATACTGGCCACGAGCTCCTTGTCAAGCTGGACAGACTCCACCTTGGCCGCATAGCCGGTTTCGTCCATCTTATCCTTGTATTCCTTAATGGTAGAGAATTTTTCAGACTTTTCCGCGTCCAAACCGCTTTTCTGGGCTTTGATCTCTCCGTTAATGACTTCCGACCAGGTATGGCTCTCCCGCAGCCGTTTTTCATTTTTCAGTATTTCAAAGGCGTCGCCTACTTTCTTTTCAAAATCCAGAAACTGGTTTTACAGATAAAGGATATGCTTTTCCATCCAGGCTCTTACCGTTTTGCCGGATTCGATCCGCTTGGCATCGGCTGCTCCCTGACCGTCCTGCAGATTGTCGGGCTGGAAGGTTCCCATCCACTCTTTTCCGAGTTTAATGGTATTTATGTAAAGCGTTTTCAGTTTCGTTTTCTCTGTTTCGACATCCGCGCTTCTCCTTGGGAAATTCGATACAAGCGTAGCCCGGATCTTCTTACTCTCGTCGATGATCTTCAGCACAGCCGGAATATTGGCGTCGACCGCCAGCTTTTCCATTCCGGCCAGGTTATTGTCCATTTCCTTGACGGTGGCAGAAACCTCCTTTTTCGGGGTTTCTTCCTTTTTATACATTTTCAGAAGCAGAAAGATATCGCTCCAGATATATTCCGAAATATTACGTTCCTTCTGACGGGCAACGATATGCGCCATCATATAGCTGCCGCGTAAAAGGGCGCGCTCCATCCCGGCACGGGACCGTATGGTCCGTACCAGATGAACCCGGGCGCCGGCCTTATTGTCCTTTCCGGTTTTCTGAAGGTTTGTCCGGATATAATGGTCACAGCTCATAAGCAGATTATCATAAAGCAGGTCCACGTCATAGGTTTCCTTGTTCGTTTCATCCACGGAACCGGTACCTTCCTTCAGGGGCTCCTTCATTTTGGCGATCAGGTCCTTTAACGCATTGACAACCGCCTTCATATTACCGGAATTCCACTTGGCAGTATCATTTATCGTATTGATATAGGCCTCGTAGAGATCGACATTATGAACACCTTCGATCGGAGATGTATAGCCGTCTGCATCTCCGTCGTCATTCCCTCCCGGCGGATTCGCACGTTCATTGGGATAGACTATATTCTCCTGGTTAACAGGATTTTCATCTTCCTCATCACGCATGACCGGATCATTCATCTGATCCATTTCAATTTCGTTCTGATGTACCTCCATAATCTGCTCCTTTTTCAGCTGAATACATGTCCGGCATAAGCGCCGAAATCAGAAGTGTCAATCATTTTTCCGAGCTTGTCAAACTCATATTTCATGGCCTTTACGATATGCCTCGCTCCGAGGGTCGCCCCCTCCGCCCCCGCCATGTAGGAGGCGCTGTATAAAATAGCCTTGATGTTGCTGCCCGAAAGCTCGAATTTATTCGCAAGGAACCGGAAATCGATGTCCTTATCGATCGGTACATCCTCCGGAAGGATATGGGTCCAAAGAGTATACCGCTCCTCCTCATTGGGGCTTTCCAGGTGGGCCGCGTAGGTAATACGGCGGACAAAGGCGGAATCGAAGTTGTTAAAGAAGTTCGTCGCCAGGATCGAGATCCCGCGGTATTCCTCGATCTTCTGCAGGAGATAGGCGGTTTCCGAATTGGCGAACTTGTCGTTTGCCTGGGTAATATCGGTCCTCTTCGAAAACAGCGCATCCGCCTCGTCAAAGAACAGGATCACATTCGCCTTTGAGGCCTCGTTAAAGATCGCGGACAGATTCTTCTCCGTTTCCCCGATGTACTTCGAATAGATCTGGGACAGATCGATCCGGTAAAGCGGAAGCCCGAGCTCGTTGGCGATTACCTGGGCCGCCATGGTCTTCCCGGTTCCGGGAGGGCCGTACAGAAGAATACTGACTCCGTTTCCGTACGCATTTTTCTTTTTCAGGCCCCAGTTATCTCCGATCCGGTTTCTTAACCGGTACCGGTCACAGGCCACCTTCAGGATCCTTCTCTGGGAATCTGTCATCGTAATGTCATCCCACCGGTATACCGCCTTGACCAGCGTCGCCAGGCCGTCAAACCTTACGGAGTTTAGCTGGAGAAGCGAATCCAAAAGCCGCTCTCTCGTCAGCACCGTTTCCCTTCTGGCTTCGGTGGTCCCGATGGCGTGCTCCGCGGCGGTTTTGATCGTCGAATAGGTTATGTCGTAGCAGTCCGCCACATCCTCCAGGACCAGCGTTTTTTCAAGCTTCTGACGCTTCAGGAAGAAGGAGAACATCTCGGTCCGGATCTTGACATCCGGATCCTCCAGCTTCATGACCGGAACCGCTTCTCTTGTAATGGATTCCGGGATCTTTTCCATCCCGAAAAGATAGACGGTCGCGTCGGAAGCCTTCTTTTTCAGCTTGTCAAACAAAAAGTGGAAGGAACGGGAGGTAACCGCCTCCTCCTTCGTAATCCGGACGCCGATCCGGCCCTTTCTCAGCTTACAGAGCAGAAGGAGATCGTTCTCGGCCTGATTCTGCTCCTCCTGGGTATAGTCTCTTAAATTATCCGCGTCAAAGATATACAGCACTTCCTTGGGGCTTAAGGCCTTATAGAGAAGATGCGTTACCGCTCCGGGGTCCGTGCTTTCGATATAGTGGAAGGGAAGCGTCCCCCGGGATTTTTCGATAAACTTTATCTGGGCGAGCTCCTCCTCGAAAAAGACCGGGGTTTCCTTCTCCTCTTTTATTTCACGATACAGGGAGGCATGATCCTTCGTTTTCGTAATACCGATCAAAAACTCCACCATCGTACGATTCAGGATCAGCGGCGTCGAGAGCCCGTCCCTTCGCTCCTTTGTCTTCCCGCCCGGGAGCTTGAAGAAATAGGTCACCATCTTCCCCTCGGGATCCAGAAGCTCCTCCGACCGGGAAAGGTCGGATTCCATACACCGGTTATAAAGCGCCTCCAACAGTCCCGCCGTAGGCCGGTTTTCCTGGACATCATCCTGCAGAAAGCCGAAAATCCTCTCATATTTCCGGTCGATCCGGACCGCCAGCGCCAGGATCACGCCGAGCAGCTCGTACAGCGTCAGGTCAAACTTTTTTTCGACGATCGAAAGCGGAAGCTCCACCTTCTTCGTCGCCTTCGCTCTGGCATGGATATGCGCTATTCCCTTTTGGAAGCTGTCGGACAGAACGGGATTAAAATCGTCCACGTCCCGGACCACCGGCGCCTCTTGATAATACGAACGGATCTCTGATTCCGTAATGACAAGTCCCCTGGAAAACAGCTTATCGTCGGTACTCAGCCCCTTCTTTTCCAGGTAGCTTTCCAGAAGCATATCCAGAAACGCGAAGGTTTCCAGAAGCTGCTCATCTCTGGAATAGTAGGGGACTATGTTCATTTCGTCGTCAAAGTAGTCTTCGTATTTGTACATGGCCTGCTTTCTATATTACCCCCGACCCGTTCCATTTCCGGACGCCGTTCGGTCCTAAGTACTGGCTGATCAGGTCTCTCCAGACGATTCCGACGGTTTTCTGCTCTCCGCCCTCGTTCCGCTTTACCTCCTGAATATCGTTCAGATATACCTGCACGAGCTTATTTCCTCTGGAATCCGAGGTGTCTCTGAGGAGCTCTGCAAATTTGGTGATCGCTGCGACGCCGGATTTCCGCGCGCGGCCCTCCGGGGTTTTCGTAAAGCGGTGTTCTCTTAAGTAGGCATTCCCGGCATTGGCGATCGTGGCTGCCTCCATGGTAAAATCGTCCATCCGGTCCAGAAGCTCGTCCTCACTTCCGATCACGGGCGATTTGGTAAAGGTATCCAGAAAATCTCTGGCTCCGATCTCCACAACAGCCGCCGAATTGCTCTCCTTTTCCGCTTCATCCGGCGTCGTCCCCGGATTATCACGCAATAGAGCAAAGCCTCTGGCCAGCATCTCAAAAGCATCCGACTCTTCCAGATTAACCTCGTCTCCGTGGGCATCCAGCGTCCGGGTGGAGTCCTCTCCGCCGACCTCGTCACCGACAGAAAAGCTCTTTTCCCTGTCCTGAAGATGGACCGCAGCCACGGCCTGGCCCCAGGTTTCCTTTCCCTCCACGTTTACGGCACCCTCCGTAAACTCGTCCAGAGCGTCGATGATACGGCTCGATTCGTTTCCGAGAACCGTAACCCAGCGCTTTCTCTGTTTTCCTTCCCGGGATTTCGGACGTACATGATCACGGAGAAAATTATCCGCGCTGTTCTTCAGATCCGTAAGGAGCAGGTTCGTCTGCTGGCTCCAGCTCTGGGCGTCTCCGGGAGACGGATTTTTCGGCATCTGGCGGTCCAGCGTCTTCAGCAGGATCTCGGCATTTAAGGTAATGGAATCCAACTGCGCCGCCCCTTCATTATTCATAAAGGGCATCTTATGGATCTCGTCGACAACATCGCGGATCCTGGTCCCGACATCCGGGATCACGGCCTGAACCTCCCGAAGGTCCTCGGCACGGGGCGTACCCTCCACCTCCTGCTCATCGATAACCATGGTTTCGGCCTCGTTTCCTCCGAGCTGGGCCCTGGATTCGGCTTCTTCCTCCTCTTCCTCCTCCTGGTCCCGGTCGTTTCTCATAAAGGCGCGGTCAAAATGGTTGGTTGCTTCTTCGTCCTGTCTTCTTTTCTCGTCCTGATAATCCGGCATGGCTTTCCTCCACAATCACTAAATTACATTCCGTGTTCCGCTCTCCAGGCCGCTTCCGCAGCCATCTGCGCTTCTACGGCCGCCTGCTGCGCCGCCGCTGCATCCGCAGCCGCCTGTGCGGCTGCCTGAGCATTCTGTTCCGATGTTCTTCTGGTGCTGCTCGATGAAGAGCTGCTGGTCGTTCTCTTTTTCTCGGTTTCGGTTTCTGTTTCGGTCTCCGTTTCTGTCTCCGTCTCGGTTTCGGTTTCCGTTTCGGTTTCTGTCTCTGTCTCGGTTTCTGTTTCCGTTTCTGTTTCTGTCTCGGTTTCCGTTTCCGTCTCTGTCTCGGTTTCTGTTTCGGTTTCGGTTTCTGTTTCGGTCTCCGTCTCCGTTTCGGTTTCCGTTTCCTCCACAGGCTCCTGTACGATCGCCGGCTGTTCCCTGTGAAGAAGCTCCTCCATATGGGCCTCGGCGATCTCG
>JAFSXC010000058.1 GCA_017450105.1 Lachnospiraceae bacterium
CTCTGCCGCATGAGCGCCGGCTTGGTTCTTTGGCAGGACTCTTTCGGTTCGCCCTTCGGGCTTATTCTTTTCCGGGATGGAAGGTTCCTATGTAGCTTAAGGACAGAACATCGGTGTGGTAAAACGTGGAATCATCGCCGAAGGGACGGAAGTAGAGCTCATTTCCTACGAGGCTCAGGTTCTGGTAGTTTCCGCTGCTTATGACCTCCTTCCCGGTTCCGTCGAGACCGACCCGCATCAGCGCGGGGTTCTCCCGGTCGTTCTTCTGGTAGATCGCGTAGTCGCCGTAGATCGTGAAGCAGTCGACGCGGTCCGAGGTAATCACGGTCTTTTCCTGGGAGGCCAGATCCTGGGAAACCAGGGCATAGTTATTATCCGCGTCCATATAATAGGCGACCCCGTCCTTTACGATCGGCATCCAGGCGTTTGCCGTCAGGACCTGGACTCTCTGTCCGCTCTCGGTATCGTAGCGGTAGATATTATGATCCAGCTCAAGCCCGTTGAAGTAGATAAAGCGTCCGTCGGTGCAGCAGGTAAAGTAGGGATTCTTATCCACCTGCTCCTTTTCCTTTCCGTCGATCTTTACCCGGTAGAGGGTGGTGGCGGTGGATTTATCGTAGTGGAGATAATAGATGCAGTTGCCGACGATGGAGCAGTAGAGGGAGGGGTCGGGATCCAGAATCTTCGGGCTTCCGCCTTCTTTTTTTATGCGGCATAGGGAGTTGGTGTTGACATGGAGGAAGGAGAAGCTGTCGTCCGTGCTCGTATTGTTTCTTACGTAATATACGTAATTGGAATCGACGTTAATGTAGCTGGCGGTATCATCACATAATTTCTTTATTTCACTGCCGTTTCGCTGCATGGAATAGAGCTTGTAATCGTCATCGGGATTGGCAAAATAGACCACATTATCGCTTTCACAGAACAGGCCGGTATTGTAAAGATTTCCGGCGGTATTTCCTTCGGGATAGCCGGTATTGAAGAGGGTTCGCGTAGATAGGTACCGCCAGATTCCGATGCCGGCGGCAAGCGCAATGAGGACGGTCAGGATCAGGATCGTCTTTGCTTTCGAAGCCATATTTTTCCGCCTCCTTTCCCCTCTATTTTATTCCTCTTTTCCCCGAACCGCAAGCCGCGAAGGAAAGCCAGTCTGAGAAAACTGTTGACAGGATTACTGTTCACATCCCAGGAGATGGCCTGACTCCTGCTCGGTCCGCACTCCTTGCGGCAACGGTCGGTGCCAAAAAACTACGGCCCTGCCAATCATGAACAGTAACAAAACAAAAAACGACGAGCGGGAAGGTGAAAAGAGGGTGGTTTCCACTCTCCTTTTCTGCTATAATTGGGTCCGATATCATGAGAAAAAAGTGAGAAAAGAGATATGAAGGACAATAAGGATTTAAAGGAATTACGCGAGGAGATCGACGAGATCGACCAAAGGATTGTGGAGCTCTACGAGCATAGGATGAGGTGCTCGGAGGAGGTGGCCGCGGTGAAGCTGAAGCAGGGGATGAATGTGCTGGATAAAAAGCGGGAGATGGAAAAGATCGCTGCCGCTGAAGCGCTGACCCACTCGGAGTTTACCCGCCACGGGGTAAGGGAGCTCTTCGACCAGATTATGACGATGAGCCGTATGCGGCAGTACCAGCTCCTGACGAAGAGCGGCCAGAAGGAGGAGCCTCCCTTTACAGAGGTCGAGACCCTGTTTCGCGACGATATACGTGTTGTTTACCAGGGGACCGAGGGAGCCTATGCCCAGATGGCGCTCCATGCGTTCTTCGGGAAGGACCGGAATACCTATAACGTCTATTCCTGGCGTGACGCGATGCGGGAGATCGCTTCGGGCCGCGCGGATTACGCGGTACTGCCGTTTGAAAATTCCTCGGCGGGGATCGTGTCGGAAAATTATGACCTTCTGGTGGAATACGATGCGACGATCGTCGGAGAGGAGATCCTGCCGGTGGAGCATTGCCTTCTGGCGCTGCCCGAGGCGAAGTTTTCGGATATTACCACGGTCTGTTCCCATGCCCAGGCCCTGATGCAGTGCAGCCGTTTTCTGGATAAGAACCGCCAGATCGAGCGGCTCGGTATGGCCAATACCGCGCTTGCGGCGAAGAAGGTAAAGGAGGACGGAAATATCCATCAGGCGGCCATTGCCTCCGAACTGACGGCGGAGCTCTACGGACTCCAGTTTTTATACCACGGGATCCAGAACAGCAAGTCGAATTCCACCCGCTTTCTGATCGTTTCCCACAAAAAGATCTTTGTCAGCGACGCGAAGAAAATTACCTTATGCTTCGAGCTTCCGGACCGGGGAAGCGTGGTCAGCGGTTCTCTTTATCATGAGTTGTCCCACTTTATCTTCAACGGTCTGAACATGAATCATATCGAGTCCCGGCCCATCCCGGAAAGGAATTGGGAATACCGTTTCTTTATCGATCTGGACGGGAATTTAAAGGACCCTGCGGTGATCAATGCCTTAAAGGGACTTTCCGAGGAAACCAGGAATCTGAAGATATTGGGTAATTATTAAGAGGAGCAGGATGGACGAGCTGATATTATTTCATGAATCGGAAAAGATCTACAGGGATCTGCAGGGAGCGGCCGCGCAAAACGCCCCCTTTGAGGGAGCGGCCAGACTGCTGTCGTTTGCCGCGAAGCACGGCCTTTCCGGGAACCTGTGGCAGAGATATTTTGCTTATTGCCTCGGAATGGATGAAAATCCCTATTCCCTGGCGGCGGAGAGAAAGGGGAAGGTGACGGGGACGTTAAGGGATCTCGCGCTGAAGGAGGCCGGCCTTCTTCGGGAGCTCTATTTTTACTTCCCCTGTGAGGACTATCTTTCCGACTTTACGGGGCCGGGAGAGGAGAAGCTGTGCGGAGAAAAGATCAGGCTTTTGTCCGATGCGCTTTCGAAAACGGGAAATGCAGAGGAGTTTCTTCTGGTGCTGGACCGGTTTTATGAAACGTGGGGGTGCGGGAGCTTTGCCTTCCATCGGGCCTTCGGTATAAAGGAGCAGGAAGAGGGAGTAAGGCTTGCTCCGATCGAGGGAATGGATGCGATTTCGCTTTCGGACCTGGTCGGCTACGAAAAGGCGAAGAAGAAGCTGACGGACAATACCGAAAGCTTTCTTGCCGGACAGCGCGCGAACAACTGTATGCTCTACGGGGACGCCGGTACCGGAAAATCCTCGAGCATCAAGGCCATTGCCAATCAATATTATCCGAAGGGCCTTCGGCTGATCGAGCTTTATAAGCATGAGATCCGCCTGCTGCCGAGGGTGATCGAGAAGGTCCGGGACCGGAATTACCGGTTCATCGTTTACATGGATGATCTGTCCTTTGAGGAATTTGAAACGGACTATAAATACCTGAAGGCGGCGATCGAGGGAGGCTTAAGGGGGAAGCCCGAAAACCTTCTGATCTATGCGACGAGCAACCGCCGGCATCTGATCCGGGAAAGCTTTTCGGACCGGGACGGGAGCGACCTTCATCGGAACGAAACGGTGCAGGAGAAGCAGAGCCTGTCCGCCCGGTTCGGGGTATCGATCTACTTCGGGTCGCCGGAAAAGAAGGAGTACCACGAGATCGTGCGGCGCCTTTCCGAACGCGCCGGAATCAATCTCCCGGAGAAGGAGCTTTTCGCACAGGCCGACCAGTGGGAGATCATGCACGGAGGGCGTTCCGGACGTACGGCGCAGCAGTTCATCAATCATCTGCTGTGAAACGGCCTTCCTGACCGCAGAAGCGGTTGAAAAGGGCATAGTATAGATAATTTAGAGAGGAAAGGAGAGTCACATGTCTGAAAAGATAACCATGTTTGCGTCCGTGTATATCGGAACGTCGGAGATCAGCATGAAGCTCTTTGAGCTTTCCAGAAGCAGAAAGCTCCGTATCATCGACTATCTGAGAAGGCGGTTTGACCTCGGGAAGGAGACGCTGAGAAACGGCGCGATCCCGGCGCTGGCCATGGACGAGCTGTGCCAGTGTCTTATGGAATACCGGAGGATCATGGAAGGGTACGGGGTAGATAATTACAGCGCCTATGCGGGACCCTTTTTAGAGTCTGCGATCAATGCGGATTTCGTGCTGGAGCAGGTCCGGATCCGAACGGGCCTGGTGGCCACGATCCTGAGCAATACCGAGCAGCGCTTCATCAGCTACAAATCCGCGGCCTGCCGGGACGACTTTGACGAGCGCGTGGAGCAGGGCGCGGCGGTCGTGGATATCGGTGGGGATTCGATCCAGATTACCCTGTTCTCCGGCGGGGAGGTGGTGACCACCCAGCATCTGATCCTCGGGACGTTAAGGATCAGGGAGCGCCTCCACGACGTTCTCGGTACCTCACAGAGGGGCTACCGCCAGCAGATCGTGGAGCTCGTGGACAAGGAGATGGAGGTCTTCAAGGAGCTGTATCTGAAGGGCAGCAGTTTGAATTACATGATCCTGATCGGGGATTACTGTACCGAGATCATGAAAAAGGTATCGAAGAAGAAGGATGCGCCAGAGGTGGATACGAAGGAGTTCCTGAAGCTGGCCAACAAGCTTTCGGACCGGAATCTCGCCGAGGTGGCCAAGGAGCTGATGCTGACGAACGAGTCGGATCCGCGGCTTCTGCCGACGCTCCTTCTGACCAAGCGGATCGCGGAGGTCTTAAAGCCCGAGGCGGTCTGGGTCCCGGGAAGCAATATCAGCGACGGCATTGCCTATGATTTTGCGCAGAAGAAAAAGATCTTTCCGATCCGCCATGACTTCGACCGGGATGTACGTTCTGCGGCGATCCATATGGCGAAGCGCTATGAGAGCTATTCCTCCCATGTGGCGGCGCAGGTCGAGATCTGCGATATTATCTTCGACGCGATGAAGAAGGTACACGGTATGGGAAAGCGGGAGCGGCTTCTTCTGGAAACCGCCGCGATCCTGCACGACTGCGGAAAATACATCAGCTCCGTGGACGCGGCGATGTGCTCCTACAATGTGATCATGTACTCTGAGATCATGGGGATCTCCGCCCAGGAGCGCTCGGTGGTGGCGGCCTCGGTGAAGTATAATGTCCATCCTCTGCCGCCGTTTGAGGAGACCGAGGAACGGATGGATTTTGAAACCTATATGATGGTGGCAAAGCTTTCGGCGATCCTTCGTCTTTCCAATGCTCTGGACCGGAGCCACCGCCAGAAGATCAGGGAATTAAAGGCGCGGCGGAACGGGAGAGAGCTGATCCTGACCGTACGGACGGAGGACAATATCCAGCTCGAAAAGAATGTGCTTTCCGCCAAGGCGGAGGCATTTGAACGGGTTTACGGATACCTTCCTGTGCTCAAGGAGCGCAGGCTCTAAGGAGGTTGTTATGGGAAAAGAGATTGATCTTTGGGACAGTAAGTATTATGAGAACCGGGAGCTTTCCTGGCTGAAGTTTGATCAGAGAGTGCTGGCGGAGGCGAAGGACAAGAGCATCCCGCTTCTGGAACGCCTGAAATTCATCAGCATCACGAGCTCGAATCTGGATGAGTTTTTCATGGTGCGCGTGGCCTCCTTAAGAGACCAGATCTCTGCGGACTATAAGGGCGTGGACATCGCCGGGATGACGGCGGCGGAACAGCTCGAGCGGATCTCCCAGGATACGAGGGACCTGGTGCAGAGCCAGTATACGGCCTATAACCGCTCGCTGGTACCGCTGATGGCGCAGAAGGGGATCCGGGTCATCGACCGGTATGAGGACCTGACCGAGAGCCAGGCCCGGTTTGCAGACCGCTATTTTGATGAGAATGTGTATCCGGTGCTGACGCCGATGGCGGTGGATGCGTCCAGACCCTTCCCGCTGATCCGGAACAGGACCCTGAACATTGTATCCCGGCTGAAGAAGAAAAAGGGAGCGAAGCTGAAGATCTCCGGAGAGAAGGACGCGGAATACGCGACGGTCCAGGTCCCTTCGGTGCTGCCGCGGCTGGTGCAGATCCCCGGCGAGGAGGAAGGGGAGAGGGCTGTATTTCTCCTTCTGGAGCAGGTGATCGAGGGGAATATCGCCAAGCTCTATCTGAACTATGACGTTGAGGCCTCCCATCCCTACCGCATTATGCGAAATGCCGATCTCTCGATCGATGAGGACGACGCCGAGGACCTTCTGAAGGAGATCCAGAAGCAGCTTAAGATGCGGCAGTGGGGCGAGGTGATCCGGCTGGAGGTGGAGGATTCCATTGACAAAAAGCTCTTGAAGTTTTTGCGGGAGCAGCTCGATGTCCGGGACGATGAGGCCGTCTACCGGATCAACGGGCCCATTGACCTGACCTTTTTGATGAAGCTCTACGGCCTGAAGGGATATGACGAGGACCGGTATGCGCCCTATGTACCGGTGCAGGTCCCGGAGATCCCGGCGGGAGGCGATATCTTTGCGGCGATCCGCAAGGGGGATATATTTTTACACCACCCGTACCAGACCTTTGATCCGGTGGTGGAATTCATACACCGCTCCGCCATCGACCCGAATGTGCTGGCCATCAAGCAGACCCTTTACCGGGTCAGCGGAAATTCTCCGATCATCGCCTCGCTTGCGCTTGCCGCGGAAAACGGAAAACAGGTGACGGTGCTGGTCGAGCTGAAGGCCAGGTTTGACGAGGAAAACAACATCGGCTGGGCGAAGATGCTGGAGAAGGCCGGCTGCCATGTGATCTACGGTCTTGTGGGCTTAAAGACCCACAGCAAGATCGCGCTGGTCGTACGCCGCGAGGAGGAAGGCATCCGCAGATACGTCCATCTCGGAACCGGAAACTATAACGATTCCACGGCCAGACTGTATACGGACTGCGGGATCTTTACCTGCTCGGAGGATATGGGAGAGGATGCCACGGCGGTGTTTAACATGCTGTCCGGCTATTCGGAGCCGGCGAGCTGGAACCGGCTGGCGGTGGCGCCTCTTTGGCTTCGGAATACCTTCCTGTCCCTGATCCGAAGGGAACGGGATTTTGCCGCAAACGGAAAGGAAGGGCGGATCGTTGCCAAGATGAATTCCTTATGCGACAAGGAGATCATCGAGGCCTTATACGAGGCCAGCAACGCGGGGGTCGAGATCGACCTGATCGTAAGAGGAATCTGCTGTCTGAAGACCGGGATCCCGGGCGTATCGGAGAATATCAGAGTCCGCTCCATCGTGGGGAATTTCCTCGAGCACAGCCGGATCTTCTACTTCCTGAACAACGGCGACGAGGAGATCTATATGGGAAGCTCCGACTGGATGCCGCGGAATCTCGACCGCCGGGTGGAGATCATCTTCCCGGTGCTGGAGGATTCCTTAAAGGAGAAGGCGAAGCACATCCTTAAAGTCGAGCTGGAGGACAACGTCAAGGCGAACGTGCTGCAGAGCGACGGAACCTACCACAAGGTGGACCGGCGCGGAAAGCAGAAGCTGAATTCCCAGGAGGTGTTCTGCCATGAGGCAAAGCTCCTTGTGGAAAAGGCCCAGGACCTGAAGACGCAGAGACTGTTCATTCCCATTATGGCTGAGGACGAGGAGGCTTGACGGGAGAGCGAGTGCTGACCCGCCTTTGGGAGGCCTGGAAACAGAGGGTAAAGGGTGCTCTTGCTTTGTCGCTGCTTCTTGGGTTTTGCCAGATATACGGAGACAGGGTGGTTCTCGGGATCAGATATGAAACTTCGGGAGCCGCTCTTTTCTCCGTACTTTTGTATAGCCTTCTCTGGTTTCTTCTGATCCATGTACTGTATTTTCTGCTGAATAAATTCGCAAAGAGAGAAACGCTTTCAATCTCCTTCCGGTTCTGCTTCCTTTTTCTTCTGATCGCCTACATCGTGCCGCTGCTTCTGAAGCTTCCGGCAGCGAATTCGATGGATGTCTATCACCAGATCAATCAGGTCCTCGGAGAGGAGCCTCTGACCACCCACCATCCGGTCTTTCATACCCTGTTTCTCGGGCTCTTTATCCGAGGGGGACTGGCGCTTGGAAATGCAGACCTCGGCGTCTTCCTTTTCGTGCTTCTGGAAACGGTCTTTACGGCCTATGCCTTTGCAAACGGCCTTCAGCTTTTAAAGCGTCTGCAGGCTCCGGGATGGGTGATCGTTTTTTCCCTGCTTTTCTTTGCTCTGAGTCCGCACATCACGGGGTGGATCGGACAGACCACCAAGGACGTTTATTACAGTGCCTTTTTTGTGCTCTTTTTTACGGAGCTTGCTTCCTTTTTGTTCGAACGTGAGCAGGTGCTCCGGGATAAGTGCTTCTGGATCATCTTTCTTCTTTCGGCGGTGTTCTTATCCCTCTTTCGGAACAACGGATTTTACGTCGTTGCTCCGACGGCGCTGGTCCTGATCATACGGGAATGCAGGCTTACCTCCCTTCGCGAGGCTAAGCTTACCCTTCTGCTGCTTCTTCTCCTGGCGGCTTTTCCCTTTGGCATGCGGGCCCTGGTGAACAATGCTTATGGGGCAGAGAAGGGGAGTGTTGCGGAGGCCCTGTCGCTGCCCATCCAGCAGACGGCGCGGCTGGTCCGGGAGGATAAAAAGCTTATCACGCCTGAGGAAAAAAAGGTGATCAATAAGGTCCTGCCCTTTAAGGAGCTTTCAGAGCTTTACAACGAAACGATCTCGGATCCGGTCAAGGACCGCTTTAAAAAAAGCGCATCGACAAAGGATGTCTTAAATTACCTCGGTGTCTGGGCGAAGGAATTTTTCCGGGCTCCCCTGATCTATCTGGAGGCCACGGCCCGGCAGAATATTTATCTTCTCTATATGGGCTGTTCCAATTATGAGTATTATCTGGAAGCAAACGGAAGGGTGCCGGACTTTTCCATGTTTCACTCCCCGCGGTTTGTACGGGACCTGCGGGATGACTACGAAACCTTCCTGAACAGACTGCATACGGCCCCTGTTCTTTCCGAGTTTAACAACATGGCCCTGTATGTGATCCTTTCGCTCCTTTTCGGGCTGTACGGAATACGGCAGAAGCATAAGGGCTTCGGCTGCCTTATGCTGCCGGTCTGCCTCTCCGAGCTCATCATCGTGGCAGCGCCCTGCATCCTCGGTCATGTACGCTATGCCTTCCCGATCATCTGGACGATGCCGCTTGCGCTGGGAGTCCTGGTTTCGCTCAACAGGGGGCTTCCTGTTCAAAACGAAGCAAAGGATCCCGCCATGCCGGAGAAGGAAACCCGGGAAACGGAGCAGAAGGAGGGAAATGAAATTTCTCTTGACACAGAAGAAAGAAAATGATATCTTCTAAACGTTGCAGGAAGCAGAGGTTCCACTCTCACCTTAGCGCGATCGGGCGACTCGGGTAACAGCAGCGCGAATAGCAGTGTTCGTTTGCTTATCGTATGGATCCTTTGCGGGATCTATTTTTTTGACCTTGGTTAGGGGAGGATAAAACCATCAGCGATTTAATGATCAACGAACAGATCCGGGACCGGGAGGTGCGCGTGATCGGCCAGCAGGGAGAGCAGCTTGGCATTATGAGCACGAGAGAGGCCATGCGGCTTGCCGAGGAGGCGGAGCTGGATCTGGTTAAGATCGCGCCTGCGGCGAATCCGCCGGTCTGTAAGATCGTGGATTACGGAAAGTTCAAGTATGAACAGAGCCGTAAGGAGAAGGAAGCCAGGAAGAAACAGAAGACCGTGGAGCTGAAGGAGATCCGTATGTCTCCGAATATCGATACGAACGATCTGAATACGAAGCAGAACGCGGCCAAAAAGTTTCTTGCCAAGGGAAATAAGGTGAAGATCACACTTCGCTTCCGTGGAAGAGAGATGGCACATATGAACGAGCATCGTCATATGCTGGATGATTTTGCCGAGACTCTTTCGGAGGAGGCCAATGTGGAGAAGGCGCCCAAGGTCGAAGGACGTACCATCAGCCTTGTGCTTACGCCGAAGAAAAACTGATATGTGAACCTGATTGGGACAGCAATGTAGAGAGAAGGAGGATAGAGCAATGCCGAAAATGAAAACGAGCAGAGCCGCTGCAAAACGCTTTAAGGCTACGGGAACCGGAAAGCTGAAAAGGAATAAGGCCTACAAGAGGCACATCCTTACCAAAAAAACCACGAAAACCAAGCGGAATCTTCGTAAGAGCGAGGTCATGGACCAGAGCAACGCGAAAGTAATGAAGAAGATTCTGCCGTATCTGTAAGGCGTAAGGAGGTGCAAAAGAATGGCTAGAGTAAAAGGCGGTTTAGGCGCCAGAAAAAAGCATAACAGAGTATTAAAGCTGGCGAAGGGCTATCGCGGAGCCAGATCAAAGCAGTACCGCGTGGCAAAGCAGTCCGTGATGAGAGCGTTAAAGAGCTCCTATGCCGGACGCAAGGAAAGAAAGCGTCAGATGCGGTCTCTCTGGATCGCCCGGATCAATGCGGCGGCCAGACTGAACGGCTTGAACTACAGCCGGTTTATGTACGGCCTCAAGCTGGCAGGCGTGGAGATGAACCGTAAGGTTCTGGCAGAGCTTGCCGTGTCCGATCCCGAGGGATTCAAGGCGCTCGCGGAGAAGGCCAAGGAAAAGGTAGCGTAAAAAAGCAAAAGAGCGTAAGGGTTTCCCTGCGCTCTTTTTTTACAACGGGAGGTGACAATATGAAGGTTTTGGTAACAGGAGGAGCGGGCTTCATCGGAAGCCATACGGTGGTGGAGCTTCTGGATGCGGGGCACGAGGTTGTGGTCTATGATAATCTGTCGAATTCCTGTGAGGAATCCTTAAAGCGGGTGGAGGAGCTTACCGGAAAGCAGGTGCCCTTTGTGAAGGGGGATATTCTGGACAGAGAGTGTTTGGAGGAGGTGTTTTCAAAAGACAGCTTTTCCTGCTGCATCCATTTTGCGGGACTGAAGGCGGTCGGAGAGTCGGTGGAGAAGCCCTGGGAATACTATCATAACAACATCGCGGGTACCCTGATCCTGACCGATGTGATGAGAAAGCACGGCTGCAAAAATATCATCTTTTCTTCCTCTGCCACGGTATACGGAGAACCGGCCGAGATCCCGATTACGGAAAACTGCCCGAAGGCGCCCTGTACGAATCCCTACGGCTGGACAAAATCCATGCTGGAGCAGATCCTTACGGATATGCAGAAGGCCGACCCGGAATGGAATGTGATCCTGCTCCGTTACTTTAATCCGATCGGCGCCCACAAGAGCGGAAGGATCGGGGAAAATCCAAACGGGATCCCGAACAATCTGATGCCCTACATTACCCAGGTGGCGGTAGGAAAGCTGAAGGAGCTTGGCGTATTCGGAAACGATTACGATACCAAGGACGGCACCGGGGTACGGGATTATATTCATGTGGTGGATCTTGCGGCCGGACATGTGAAGGCGCTGAAAAAGATCGAGGAAAAGGCGGGCCTTTGCGTCTACAACCTGGGTACCGGACACGGATATTCGGTGCTGGAGATCGTAAAGAATTTTGAGGAGGCGACCGGGGTCAGGATCCCCTATGTGATCAAGCCCAGACGCTCCGGCGATATCGCGGTGAACTACTGCGATCCGTCGAAGGCAAGGGAGGAGCTCGGCTGGGAAGCAAAAAACGGAATCCGGGAAATGTGCGCCGACTCCTGGAACTGGCAGAAGAATAATCCGAACGGATATGAATAAACCCCTTGCTTTATTAGAACAAACATGGTACAGTAGTTTAGGTTACGGAGTGGGCTTTGCCCACTCCTTACTTTTAAGATACGGAGAGAAATAGTGAAAAAGAAGGAAGAGATCGAGGAGGTCGTAGAGAAGCTTACGCTCCCGGTTTTGGAAAGGCTGGGGCTTTCGCTTTACGATGTGGAATATGTTAAGGAAGGCGGGGAGGCTTATCTTCGGGTCTATATCGATAAAGAGGGCGGCGTGAACGTCGGAGACTGCGAGAC
Source organism: Lachnospiraceae bacterium (assembly GCA_017450105.1). Lineage (GTDB taxonomy): Bacteria > Bacillota > Clostridia > Lachnospirales > Lachnospiraceae > RUG12461. The sequence goes on from JAFSXC010000058.1 coordinate 11,843, forward strand.
CGTGACGAGGGAGCTGAATCCGATCCTGGATGAAAGGGACCCGATCGATGACGCCTATATTTTTGAGGTGAGCTCTCCGGGGCTTACCAGAACCCTTCGAAGGGACAGACATTTCGAAAAAAGCCTGGGAGAACCGGTGGAGGTAAAGCTTTTCAAGCCTTTGGAGAAACGAAAGGAATGGGAGGGGATTCTGACCTCCTATGATGAGAATACGATAACCATCGAGGAAGAGGACAAAACCAGACGGTCCTTTCCCCGGTCCCAGATAGCGCGGGTCCATATCACATTTCATGAATAAGGATGACGGAGGAAAACCATGAACACAGAGTTAGCAGAAGCTCTTGAAATGCTGGAGAAGGAAAAAAACATCTCGAAGGAGACGCTGGTGGAGGCCATTGAAAATTCTCTTCTTACGGCCTGCCGGAACCACTTCGGGAAGGCGGAGAATATCCGGGTACATATGGATCCGGAGACCTGTGAATATACTCTGCAGCAGGAAAAGACGGTTGTCGCGGAGGTGGAGGATCCGGTGCTGGAGATCTCTCTGACCGAAGCCCGTATGATCGATCCGAAATACGATGAGGGAGATACGGTGGTTTTCCCCATCGAATCCAAGGAATTCGGCCGTATTGCGACCCAGAACGCGAAGAATGTGATCCTGCAGAAGATCCGCGAGGAGGAGAGGAAGGTGATCTTCTCCGAGTTCTACCAGATGGAAAGACGGGTCGTTACCGGTATCGTCCAGCGATATGTGGGCCGGAATATCAGCATTAACCTCGGAAAGGCCGACGCCATGCTGACCGAAAACGAGCAGGTGCGAAACGAATCCTTTAAGCCGACGGAAAGAGTAAAGGTCTTTATCCTTGAGGTGAAATCGACGCCGAAGGGCCCCAGGATCCTGGTGTCCAGAACCCATCCGGAGCTGGTGAGAAAGCTCTTTGAGGAGGAGGTGGCCGAGGTCCGCGACGGGATTGTAGAGATCAAGAGCATTGCCAGAGAGCCCGGAAGCAGAACCAAGATCGCGGTGTGCTCCCATGACGAGGATGTGGATCCGGTCGGTGCCTGCGTCGGTATGAACGGAAGCCGTGTCAATGCTATAGTAGACGAGCTGCGCGGGGAAAAGATCGATATCGTGACTTGGAGCGATAACCCGGCCATGCTGATCGAGAACGCGCTTTCTCCGGCGAAGGTGATCTCCGTTATCGCGGACGGTGAGGAAAAATCCGCAAAGGTGGTCGTGCCGGATTACCAGCTTTCCCTGGCGATCGGAAAAGAGGGGCAGAACGCCCGGCTGGCGGCAAGACTTACCGGCTTTAAGATCGATATCAAGAGCGAGACCCAGGCCAGAGAGTCCGGCGACTTTATGGACTATGAGGACTACGAGGACGAGTACTACGAGGATGACGGGTATTACGAGGACGCGGAAGGCGAGGACTTCGAATATGAGGAATCCGGCGAGGAAAGACCCTCAGAGGAAGAAACGGCAGACGCGGGTGATGAAGGATCGGAATAAGCCCTGGCAGAGCGAGCGGACCTGCATTTGCTGCCGGAGGAAGGCGGCGAAGGAGGAGCTCCTTCGGATGGTCCGCGGGAGGGACGGAGTGATCCGCCCGGATCCGAAGCAAAGGCTGGAGGGAAGAGGCGCCTATGTCTGCCGCAGGGAAGAGTGCATCGCTCTTCTCAGAAAGAAAAAGGGGCTGGAACGGGCCTTCCGCTGCAGGGTGGACGAAGAAGTCTATGAACGTTTGATGAAGGAGCTTTCTTGAAGGAAAATGAGGAACCGGTATACCGCTTTCTGTCTCTGGCGGCCAAGGCCGGGAGGATTAAGAGCGGAGCGTTCCTTACGGAGGAAACCGTAAGGAAGGGAAGAGCCGTGCTGGTGCTTGTGGCTGTCGATGCCGCGGAGAATACCAGAAAAAAGATCATACCGCTGTGTGAAGGAAGGAAGGTGCCCTGGGCCCTCTTCGGAGAAAAGGAAAGACTCGGAAGGTGCACGGGGAAAGAGGAGCGATCGGTGCTTGCAGTCACAGACCCCTCCTTCGGCGATAAAATAAAAGATATGGTAAGGAACGAAACGGAGGTGGGCAATCCATGAGAGTTCACGAATTGGCCAAAGAACTGAACATTCAATCAAAGGACATCCTTGGACTGTTGATGGAGGAAAAGGACTCGAAAAAAACTGCGAGCAGCGCTGTGTCCCCGGAGGAAGAGGCTGTTGTAAGGCGTAAGCTCGGCAAAAAGGAAGTGAAAAGTACTCCGACTCCACCGCCGAGGGAGGAAAAAAAGGAGCCGGTGAATCCTTCGGAAAGAGCGGTCAGACCGGAGGGAGAGAAGCACAGAGCCGATGAGAAAAGGCCGGCGGAGGAAAAAAGAGCGGGCGAAGGAAGGAAGAGCGCTGAGGGTCAGAGACCGGGCGCGGACCAGAAGATGAGGCCCAGAAAAAAGTCCTCCATTACCGCGGTTTTTAATCCCCAGAACAGCCGGAACGGAAGCGCCTCTCAGAGACCCTTCCGAAACGACGGAAGAAGGGATGACAGAAGGGGGACCGGAGCCCGTCCCGCGGGAGACCGGAACGGCCGCCCGAGACCCCTGGGAGAACGCCCTGTTTCCCGACGCCTTACCGGAGAACGGCCGGTGAGCCAGCGGCTTCTTCAGAGCCAGGAGCAGGACCGGATCGCCAGAGAACAGGCCGAGAAGCAGAGAAGAGAGGCCGAGGCGAAGAAGGCGGCTGAGGCCAGAGAGGCCAGAGAGAATAAAGAAAACAGAGAGAATAGAGAGAACAGGGAAAACCGGGAAAAGACGACTCCCGCGGCCGAGACACAAAGACCGAAGCGTCCCGAAGCCCAAAGACCCTCCGGTGACAGGGACAGAAAGCCCTCTCAGGGTCAGGACTCCAGGAAACGTCCGGATTCCCAGGGCCGCTTTACAACCGTGAACCATACGCCTGCGCCGGGAGCCGGCGGCCAGAACGCCAATAAGAACAATTCCGGCAGAAAACAGCAGAACGGCCAGAAGCGCCGCGACAACGACCGTCTTGGCGGAAAGCGGCAGGAAAACTATGTAAATCTCGAGAAGCACGGTGGGAAGAAAAAGCCCCAGAACGCGCCGAAGCCGAAGGAAGCGGAGGATACGATCAAGTCCATTACGCTGCCTGAGCATATTACCGTTAAGGACCTTGCGGATAAGCTGAAGGTCCAGGCCTCGGCCCTTGTGAAGAAGCTGTTCTTAAAGGGCCAGATGGTGACCGTAAACCAGGAGGTGGATTACGCCGCGGCCGAGGAGATCGCGCTGGAGTTTAACTGTATCGCGGAGCCCGAGGAGAAGGTGGACGTGATCGCGGAGCTCTTAAAGGAGGAGGCCGAGGACGAAAGCCTGATGGTGGCCAGACCTCCCGTTGTCTGCGTAATGGGTCATGTTGACCACGGAAAAACCTCCCTTCTGGACGCGATCCGGGATTCCCATGTGACCGACCGCGAGGCCGGCGGAATTACCCAGAAGATCGGTGCCTATGTCGTATCCATTGACGGCCGCAAGATTACCTTCCTGGATACGCCGGGCCACGAAGCCTTTACCGCCATGCGTATGCGCGGTGCTTCGTCCACGGATATCGCGATCCTGGTGGTGGCGGCGGATGACGGTGTCATGCCCCAGACCGTAGAGGCGATCAACCATGCCCGGGCGGCCGGGATCGAGATCATTGTTGCGATCAACAAGATCGATAAACCGAATGCCAATATTGACCGTGTGAAGCAGGAGCTGGCGGAACACCAACTGATCCCCGAGGACTGGGGCGGCAGCACGATCTTCGCGCCGGTATCGGCCCACACCCATGAGGGAATCGATAACCTTCTGGAAATGGTGCTGCTTACGGCGGATGTGCTGGAGCTGAAGGCGAATCCGAAGAGAAACGCCAGAGGCGTCGTCATCGAAGCCCAGCTCGACAAGGGACGCGGCGCCGTCGCGACGGTCCTGGTACAGAAGGGTACCTTAAAGGTCGGCCAGCCCATGGCCTGCGGCTCTGCCTACGGCAAGGTCCGCGCGATGGTGGACGAGAACGGCCGGAGAGTCAAGGAGGCAGGTCCCTCCACGCCGGTGGAGATCCTCGGTCTTTCCTCTGTGCCGGATGCCGGTGAGACCTTCGTGATCTGTGATTCCGAAAAGGATGCGCATAACTTTGCGGATACCTATGTACGGCAGGATAAGGAAAAGCTTTTGGAGGAGACGAGGCACCGTATGAGCCTTACCGACCTCTTCAGCCAGATCCAGGCCGGAAATGTAAAGGAACTCGATATTATCGTAAAAGCGGATGTCCAGGGCTCGGTGGAGGCTGTGCGGCAGTCTCTCGAGAAGCTCTCGAACGACGAGGTGGTCGTCAAGGTGATCCACGGCGGCGTCGGTGCGATCAACGAATCGGACGTGATCCTGGCCTCCGCCTCGGGAGCCATCATCATCGGCTTCAATGTCCGTCCCGACCCGCAGGCCAAGAATACGGCCGAGAACGAGGGCGTGGACGTGCGGCTGTATAAGGTGATCTACAACGCCATCGAGGACGTGGAGGCGGCCATGAAGGGCATGCTGGATCCGGTCTTCGAGGAGAAGGTCATCGGCCACGGCGAGATCCGTCAGATCTTCAAGGCCTCCGGAATCGGCAACATCGCCGGAAGCTATGTTCTGGACGGTACCTTCGAGCGGGGCTGCAAATGCCGCATTACCCGTGAGGGTGAACAGATCTTTGACGGGCCGCTTGCTTCCCTGAAGCGCTTCAAGGACGATGTAAAGGAGGTTCGCGCCGGCTACGAATGCGGTCTGGTCTTCGAAGGCTTTAACGACATCGCCGAGCTGGACCAGGTGGAAGCCTATAAGATGGTTGAGGTCCAGAGATAAAGGACCTTTCGGGAGGAGCGGATGAGAAAGAACAGTACCAAAAACCAGCGGGTCAATCAGGAGGTCCTGAGGGAGCTGTCCGACATTATCCGGACCGAGATCAAGGATCCGCGGATCGCACCGATGACCAGCGTCGTAAATGTTGAGGTCGCGCCGGACTTAAAGACCTGCAAGGCCTATATCAGCGTCTACGGAGATGAGGAGGCGCTGAAGAAAACCCTGGAGGGGCTGGATTCGGCCGAGGGCTATGTCCGCCATACGCTGGCGAAAAAGCTGAATTTGAGAAATACGCCGGAGATACGGTTTCTCGGGGACCGGTCCATCTCTTACGGTGTGGAAATGACCAAAAAGATCGAAGAACTGATGGGTGATACGTCAAGCGATGAATAGTCTGAAGGAGCTTCTGAACGGAATAGAGACAGTCGGGATCGCGGGACACGTCAAACCGGACGGGGACTGCGTCGGAAGCTGCCTCGGCGTGGCGGGTTATATCGAGGATAACTTCCCGAAGATAAAGGCCCGGGTCTTTCTCGAATCCGTGCCGGAAGTGTTTCGCTTCTTAAGAGGGGCGGAGCGGGTGGAAACGGGATATCCGGAGCTTCCTCCCCTTGATCTCTTCATCGTATTGGACTGTGGAGACGCGCGGCGCCTCGGAAGGGCGCTGCCTTACTTTAAGGCGGCCGAAAAAACCGCCTGCATCGACCATCATGTCAGTAATGAAAGCTTTGCCGGGGAAAACCTTGTGGTTCCGGATGCAAGCTCCACCTGCGAGCTGGTCTATGAGCTGATGGAAAAGGACAGGGTTTCCGAAAAAACGGCAGAGGCTCTTTACACCGGCATTGTTCATGACACCGGTGTCTTCCAGTATTCCTGTACCAAAAAACGGACCATGGAGATCGCGGGAGACCTGATGGAAAAAGGAATCCCGTATTCCCGGATCGTAAACGATACCTTCTTCCAGAAGACGATGGCGGAAAACAGACTTCTCGGGACCGCGCTTCTAAAGAGCAGGCTCCACGCCAACGGACGGATCATCTCCGCTTTCCTGACAAAAGAGGATTTTGAGAGCGCAGCAGCGACTCCGAAGGATACGGAGGGAATCGTTGCGCAGCTTCGGAACACAAAGGGGACGGAGGCGGCGATCCTTCTCTACTGCAATGAGGAAGGACGCTACAAGCTCTCTCTTCGTTCGACGGAGCTCGTGGACTGTGCCGCGATCTGCCTGAAATACGGCGGCGGAGGCCATGTCCGGGCGGCCGGAGCGACGGTGGAGGGAGACCCGGAAGAGCTGTGTGAAAAAATCGTCGGCGAGATGGAACGGTATCTCGATTATTTTGAAGGCCAGAATTTGACGGAGTGAACATGGACGGAATTGTTCTGATCAATAAGGAAAAGGGCTGGACCTCCTTCGATGTGGTGGCAAAGCTCAGAAATCTGTTTCAAGTGAAAAAGATCGGTCATACGGGAACGCTCGATCCGGATGCGGAGGGCGTTCTTGTCATATGTGTGGGCAAGGCGACAAAGGCGGTGAACCACATGGCAAAGCACGACAAGACCTATGAGGCCGTGCTCCTGCTCGGGAAGCGGACCGATACCCAGGATGTGTCGGGAAAGGTATTGGAGGAGGCGCCGGTAACGGTTACCGGGGAAGCGGTCCGTAAGGCCGCGCTCTCCTTTGTCGGAGGGTACGATCAGATCCCGCCGATGTATTCCGCGAAAAAGGTGAAGGGGAAGAAGCTTTACGAGCTGGCCAGAGAGGGAATTGCGATAGAACGGGAGCCCCGCCATGTGGAGATCCTAAAGCTGCAGATCCAATCGGTGGAGCTCCCGCGTATGCGGTTTCTCGTGTCATGCTCCGGCGGAACCTATATCCGGACCCTCTGCGAGGACATCGGAAGGGCGGCGGGGTGTCCTGCCTGCATGGAGTCCCTTCTGCGGACAAAGGTGGGAGCGTATTCGCTTTCGGAGGCACATACGATTGGCGAGGTGGAGGCGGTCCTGAGGGAAGGAAATGCAGAATCGCTTTTCCTCCCGATCCCGGAGGTGGAACAGGCAGGATGAGGATATTTACAGAGCTTACAAAGGCTGTTTCGGAGGAGGAAACGGTGCTGGCCCTCGGGAAGTTTGACGGCATCCATCTCGGGCATGAGCTTCTTCTTTCGGAGCTGCTGAAGGAAAAGGAAAAGGGATATGCGGCGGCGGTCATTGCCTTTACGATGGATCTTGCCGAGGGGAGGCTCTCCGCGACGGAGGAGAAGGCCGAGCTGTTTGAAAGGATCGGGGTGGACCTTCTGATCGAGTGTCCGTTTACTGAGGAGATCAAGCACATGGAGGCGATGGATTTTCTTCGCCTTCTGAAGACGAAGCTGCGGGTCTCCTGCATTGTGGCCGCGGACGATGTGAGCTTTGGCTACCGGCGGTTGGGAAATGCCGCGCTTTTACGGACCGCCGGGCCCAAGCTTCAGCTTCGGAGCGTGATCGTAACGAAACGGAAGGAAGAGGGTCGGGACATCAGCAGTACCTGGATCCGAAAGGAGCTATCGGAGGGCAGGATCGAGCATGCGAACCGGCTTCTGGGCTACCCTTATTTTCTCACCGGGGAGGTTATCCACGGAACGGGGCTCGGGAAGAAGTTTTTCCACCGGCCCACACTGAATCTGATCCCGCATAAGGATAAGCTGCTGCCGCCTTACGGGGTCTATCTTACCGAAACCGAGATCGGCGGCCGGGTCTTCTCCGGGATCTCGAATCTCGGGGTCAAGCCCACGGTGTCCGACGTCCCGGCGCTCGGTCTCGAAACGCATCTTCTGGATTATCAGGGAAATCTTTACGGAGAGCTGGCAAAGACCTCGTTTCTCCGTTTCCTGCGGAAGGAAAGGAAGTTTTCCTCCCAGGAGGAGCTTCGTGCGCAGATCGAGGAGGATACTCTTTTTGCCAAGCACTATTTCGGTGTGTAGTTTTTTGCGCAGTCCCCGCAAAAACCTGCCCCCAAGTGTGAAAAGTAACACTTTTTTCTCGAAATGTTACACAATTATTACGAATTTGTTGACAAGCAATAAAACGGTTGCTATAATGAGTCCTGATCAAATAAGCGAGGTATGCGATGAAAAAAGGATTCTTGAAACCACTTTTATTTTTAACAATTTGTGGAGCAGCCGTTGGTTTGTATGCGGACCAGGCGAAGGCCGGTGTTGCGGCGTCCGGGATCAGCGCGGTTTTACAGTCCTATATCGAGGAAACGCTGCATCTTTCGGCGGAGGATAAGGAGGAGCCCATAATCGCGCCCCTGTCCTACGACGCGGATGAGACCGAAGCGACAGAAGCGGACGAAGCGGTATCCGAGGCTGCGGAAACGGAAAGCGTTACGGAAGCGGGAACGGAAAATACGACGGAGGCTGTGACGGAGAGTTCCTCGGAACCGGCTGTGGAGGCCGAAACGGAAGAGGGGGCCGTTGCGGAAGCGGCTGTGGATGAGAGCCCTGTGAGTGCCGGTGCCGGAGAGGTAGCGGCGGAAGCGGAGCCGGCGCCTACGGTCTGCGGTTATACGAATATCGGTATCGCCGATATTGAGGGGAATCTGAATATCCGTAAGGAGGCGTCTGAGGAGGCGGAGCTCTGCGGAAAGCTGCCGGCTGAGGCGGCCTGTGAGATTTTGGGAGAGTCCGGAGAGTGGTATCATATAAAATCCGGTGAGGTAGAGGGCTTTGTGAAGGCGGAGTTCCTGACGACCGGTGAGGAAGCGAAGACTTTGGCCGAGAGCCTGAAGAGTACGGTGGCCGTTGTGACAGCGGATGTTTTGAACGTCCGGGAACAGCCCAATACGGACTGCGAGATCGTGGACCAGATCGCGACCGATGAAGAGGTCCCGCTGATCGAGAATATGGGCGAATGGCTGAAGGTGGATGTGGACGGCGAGGAACGCTATGTAAAGGCGGAGTTCGTCCGGATCGACGATGTTTTGAAGGATGCGCTGACGATGACCGAGGTGCAGTACGGAGAGGGTGTCTCCGATGTGCGGGTCGCGGTTGTGAACTATGCGACGCAGTTCGTCGGGAACCGGTATGTCTGGGGCGGAACGTCTCTGACCAACGGCTGCGACTGCTCCGGCTTCGTGCTTTCCGTAATGGCGAACTTCGGGGTTTATCTTCCCCACCATTCGGGCTCCCAGGCCCTGTGCGGAACGAGGATCAGCTGCGATGAGCTGCAGCCCGGCGACCTGGTCTTCTACGGCGGCCGCAGGATCAGCCATGTGGCGATGTATATCGGCGGCGGAAGGATCGTGCATGCGGCCAACAGCCGTGTCGGTATTACGATCTCGAACCTCTACTACAGGACGCCGACCTGCTGCACAAGAGTGCTGTATACCTGATAAGTTTCCGGTTTACAAGAACCAGCCCCTGTGTTATAGTAATTTGGTAACTGTCCTCCGGCGAAGTGCGCGGAATCTCCGACCGCATGCCTGGCCGGATGGAGGAAAGAAAAAAAGGAGGAATCGTATTATGCTGACAAAGGAACAGAAGGAAGCCATTATCAAAGAATATGGCCGTAAGGAAGGAGATACCGGTTCGCCGGAGGTGCAGGTAGCGCTTCTGACCACAAGGATTAACGAGCTGACCGAGCATCTTAAGATTAACCAGAAGGACCACCATTCGAGAAGAGGTCTTCTTAAGATGGTAGGACAGAGAAGAAGGCTTCTGGCCTATCTGAAGGGAATCGATATCGAGCGTTATCGTTCTCTGATTGAACGTCTGGGATTAAGAAAGTAATGGATAAACAGAGCGGAGCTTTCCGCTCTGTTTTCTGTGTAAACAAATGGCAGTCGCCAGGAAGTGAAGGAGGAAAAGATGGTAAAAACGTACACTATGGAGCTGGCCGGTCGGACGCTGAAGGTGGAGATCGGCAAAGTCGGAAAGCAGGCCAACGGCTGCGCTTTCATGCAGTATGGAGAGACGACGGTGCTCTCTACGGCTACGGCCTCGGAGAAGCCCAGGGAGGGAATCGATTTCTTCCCGCTGTCGGTGGAATTTGAAGAGAAGATGTATGCCGTGGGAAAGATTCCCGGCGGCTTTAACAAGAGAGAAGGGAAGCCCTCGGAAAACGCGATCCTGACCTCCCGTGTTATCGACCGTCCGATGCGGCCGCTGTTCCCGAAGGACTATCGGAACGATGTTTCCCTGATCAATATGGTCATGAGCGTGGATCCCGCCTGCCGCCCGGAGCTGGTGGCGATGCTCGGCGCCTCCATCAGCACCACTATCTCCGATATCCCGTTTGACGGCCCGTGCGCGATGACGCAGATGGGACTTGTGAACGGGGAGCTGATCGTGAACCCGACCCAGGAGCAGTGGGCTTCGGGAGATCTGAAGCTGACCGTTGCGTCGACGGAGCAGAAGGTGATCATGATCGAGGCCGGCGCCAATGAGGTGCCCGAGGAGAAGATGCTGGAGGCGATCTATAAAGCGCATGAGGTGAACCAGACCGTGATCGCCTTTATCAAGGGCATTGTCGCTGAGGTCGGAAAGCCGAAGCATGACTACGAGCATTATGTGATCCCGGAGGAGCTCTTTAGCGAGATCAAGACCCTTGTGCCGCCCGAGGAGATGGAAAAGGCGGTCTTTACCGACGAAAAGCAGGTCCGTGAGGAAAATATCCGTAAGATCAAGGACCGTCTTGCCGAGGCCTTTGCCGATAAGGAAGACTGGCTGCTGCTGATCGACGATGCGGTTTACCAGTATGAAAAGAAGACGGTGCGGAAGATGATCTTAAAGGACCAGAAGCGTCCCGACGGCCGTGCCGTGAACGAGATCAGGCCTCTGTCCGCCGAGGTGGATCTGATCCCGCGGGTCCATGGCTCCGCGATGTTTACGAGAGGCCAGACCCAGATCTGCGATGTGATTACGCTTGCGCCGCTCTCCGAGATGCAGAGAGTGGACGGGCTGGATGAGAATGTGACGCACAAGCGTTATATCCATCAATACAACTTCCCCTCCTATTCGGTGGGTGAAACAAAGGTGAGCCGCGGCCCCGGACGCCGCGAGATCGGCCACGGAGCGCTGGCGGAGCGGGCCCTTTTGCCCGTGCTGCCGAGCGAGGAGGAATTCCCCTATGCGATCCGTGCGGTATCCGAAACCTTTGAGAGCAACGGTTCTACTTCGATGGCTTCGACCTGCGCCTCCTGCATGTCCCTGATGGCGGCAGGTGTACCGATCAAACGCATGGTAGCCGGTATTTCCTGCGGCCTTGTGACCGGGGAAACCGATGACGAATATCTGGTGCTGACGGATATCCAGGGCCTGGAGGACTTCTTCGGCGATATGGACTTCAAGGTGACCGGTACAACGGAGGGTATTACGGCGATCCAGATGGATATCAAGATCCACGGCCTGACCCGCCCGATCGTGGAGGAAGCGATCCGCAGATGCCGCGAAGCCCGGCTCTTCATCATGGATAACTGCATGAAGCCCGCGATCAGCGGCCCGAGACCGGAGGTGAACGAATACGCTCCGAAGATCATCCAGATCCAGATCGACCCCGCGAAGATCGGTGACGTGGTCGGCCAGCGCGGCAAGACCATCAACGAGATCATCGAGCGCACCGGCGTGAAGATCGACATTACCGATGACGGCGCCGTATCCGTCTGCGGTACGGATAAGGATAAGATGGACAAGGCCATCGACATGGTCAAGATGATCGTGACCGAGTTCGAAAAGGGCATGATCTTAACCGGAACCGTCGTTTCCATCAAGGAATTCGGTGCCTTTATCGAGTTTGCGCCCGGCAAGGAGGGCATGGTGCATATCAGCAAGATTGCCCATGAACGGATCAACCACGTGGAGGATGTCTTAACCCTCGGCGACAAGGTGACCGTGATCTGCCTCGGCAAGGACAAGATGGGACGCATCAGCTTCTCCATCAAGGATGTACCCGGCAGCAACGCTCCGGCGTAAGCCCTTACGATATGTGGATTTTGCTTCTGATCGGAGCTCTGCTCCTGCTGTATATCATCTGGCAGGCGGCGGAGCTCCGTCGATTTTCCGTAACCGAATATGAGATTTCCTCTTCCATGGTAAAAGCCCCGATCACGCTCGCGGTGCTTTCGGACCTTCACAGCTTCTCCTACGGGCCCGGGAACGAAAGGCTGCTCTCGGCTGTCCGGTCGGCGAACCCGGACCTGATCCTGATGCCCGGGGACATGATCGTAACGGCCCGGACGAACCGCTATGCAGTAACCGAGTCTCTTATGAAGGAGCTTGTGCCGATCGCGCCGGTGTTTGCCTCCTGCGGGAACCATGAAAGCCGCGCGATGCAGGACATTCCGGAATTTGCCGGTTTTTTAAGGACGATCGAAAGAATCGGGGTGGTCCTTCTGGACAACGCCTTTTCTACGGAAAAGGTAAAGGGGACTGCTCTTAGGATCTACGGCCTTTCCATCCCGCTTGAAAACTATAAAAGAGGGCGGCTTCTGCCTCTTCCGAAGGGCTATCTGGAGGAACATCTGGGGCCGCTTCCGGAGGAGGAGCTTTCGATCCTTCTTGCCCACGATCCGGCCTATGCGAAGGACTATTTTGCCTACGGCCCTGCGCTTACCCTGTCCGGGCACAACCACGGGGGCCTGGTCTGCCTGCCCGACGGGCGAAGCGTCTTTTCGCCGCGGCTTTCCCTGTTCCCGGAATACGGGGCCGGGAGGTTTGAGGAGGGCAAAAAGACCCTGATCGTGTCCCGCGGACTCGGGACCCATACTTACCACGTCCGCATTTTTAACCGGGCGGAGCTTGTCGTGGCAAGGCTCGTTCCCGAGACCGGAAAAGAAACGACTGTGGAGCAGATGTAGAAGGGAATTTGCGTCTGCCTACAAAATCTTGTATTTTTTTCTTGAAATTCCAAATCCCGGTGGCTATAATGGAAGCCATGGGCATTCAGGTAAAGCTGGAAGCATTCGAAGGTCCCTTAGATCTTCTGCTTCATCTCATCGAAAAAAATAAAGTGGACATCTACGATATCCCGATCGTCTCGATTACCGAGCAATACATGGACTACATCGCCGGTATGAAGAAGCGGGATCTGGATGTGGCGTCCGAGTTTCTGGTTATGGCGGCGACGCTTCTGGAGATCAAATCCAGGATGCTTCTGCCGGTGGAGCCGGAGGAAGAGGGCGAGGAAGAGGATCCGAGGGCGGAGCTTGTGCAGCAGCTTCTGGAGTATAAGATGTATAAGCGTATGTCCATGGAGCTGAAGGACCGCGCGATGGATGCGGACCGGGTCTGGTACAAGCTGCCTACGATCCCGGAGGAGGTGCTCCGGTACGAGGAGCCCGTCGATCTGCAGAAGCTGATCGGGAATGTAACGCTGGCCAGGCTGAATTCCATCTTCCGGCAGATTATGCGGCGTGTGGAAAACCGTGTGGATCCCATCCGCTCCAAATTCGGGACGATCAAGCAGGAGGAGGTTACGCTGGAGGAATGCATGGAGGAGCTGAAGCTCTATGCGAGAAAGCACAGGTCCTTCGGCTTCCGACAGCTCCTGGAGAAGAAGAACAGCCGTATGCAGCTCATCGTGACGTTCCTGGCGATCCTGGAGCTTATGAAGACCGGGGAGATCCGGATTGAGCAGAGCCGTCTTTTTGATGATATAAGGATTACTTCGCTGATCGCGGCTTAGCTTTCGGACCGAGGGAGGCTGCGGCCTGGCCTTATTATTTTACGACTATGAATTATGAATCTGTGATCGAAGCCATTCTGTTTACAATGGGGGAATCCGTGGAGGTTTCGCGGATCGCCTCGGCGCTTTCGCTTCCGGAGAGTGAGACGGAGGAGCTTCTGAAACAACTGCAGAAACGATATGAGGAGGAGGACCGCGGGATGCGGCTTCTCTGCCTGGAGGGGAACTCCTGGCAGATGTGTACGAACAGCGAGCTCTATCCTTATCTGATCAAGATCGCGGCCCAGCCGAAAAAACGGGTGCTGACGGACGTGCTTCTGGAGACGCTCTCCATTATTGCCTACAAGCAGCCGGTGACCAAGGCGGAGATCGAAAAGATCCGGGGCGTGAATTCCGACCATGTCGTGAACCGTCTGGTGGAATACGGTCTGGTGGAGGAGCTGGGGCGGCTGGACGCGCCGGGAAGGCCGGTGCTGTTCGGCACTACGGAGGAATTCTTAAGGAGCTTTGGGGTGGCCTCTCTGGAGGAGCTGCCGGAGCTGTCTCCGGAACAGGTGGAGCAGTTTCGGGAGGAGGCCGAGCAGGAGGTCCGGGTCGAGGTATGAGAATCGCGGCCGGGGCCGCAAGGGGTGCGAACAGGAACCAAAAAAGGAACGGGATTTGCCCGTTCCTTTTTTGTCCCTTGAAAACGCCGATTAAAAGAGGTACAATATACGCTAGGTTTTTTTGTACATAAGTAAGGATGGAGGATATGAGCATGAGCAACACAAGCACTCAGGCAGTCGCAAGGATTCAGGCTCTCCTGGACGAAGGAAGCTTCATGGAGATCGGAAATGCTGTGACTGCGCGCAGCACGGATTTTAATCTGGCGGCGAAGAAGGCTCCCTCAGACGGCGTGGTGATCGGCCACGGGACCATCGACGGAAACCTTGTCTTCGTATACAGCCAGGATGTATCCGTTCTGAACGGCACCATCGGTGAGATGCATGCCAGAAAGATCGCTACGATCTACGATATGGCGGTTAAGATGGGAGCGCCCGTCATCGCGCTTTTGGACTGCGGCGGGATCCGGCTCCAGGAATCCTATGACGCGTTATCGGGACTCGGAAAGATTTACCGCAAAATGGGTCTTTCCAGCGGGATTATTCCGCAGATCTCCGTTGTGCTCGGAAACTGCGGCGGTGGCTTATCCGTTTTATGCGCCCTTTCCGACTTTACCTTTGTGGAGAAGGAGAAGGGAAGACTGTTTTTGAACTCTCCGGATGCGGTGAAGGAAAATACGAAGGAAAAATGCGATACGGCAGGCTCCGCCTTCCAGGCCGCAGAGACCGGGAATGTGGATATGGTCGGAACGGAGAGCGAGATCTATACGGCGATCCGTACGCTGATCCCGATGCTTCCCGACAACAATGCCGGAAAGCAGCTCGAAAAGGTGACTGCGGACGATCTGAACCGTGCCTGCGCTTCGATGGACACAATGGTCGGGGACGGAGTTTATCTCCTGTCCGAGATCGCGGATGACCATGTCTTCTTCGAAACAAAGAGAGATTACGGAAAGCAGATGACGACGGGCTTCCTCCAGATCAACGGAACCACGATCGGTGCCGTTGCCAATACAAAGGAGCTGCATGACGAGAAGGGCGCCGTAAAGGAGAGTATGGAAAACGTTCTGACGGCTGCCGGCGTCGACAAGGCCGTGGAATTTATCAACTTCTGCGATGCCTTTGAAATCCCGGTTCTGACGCTGACCAACGTAAAGGGCTTCTGCCGCTGCATGTGCGCGGAGAAGAGACTCCCGAAGGCCATGGCGAAGCTCGTTTCTGCCTATACGAATGCCACCGTTCCGAAGGTGACCGTGGTGACCGGCGAGGCCTATGGAAGCGCGGGTGTGATCATGGGCATGAAGGAGGTCGGAGCGGACCTGGTATATGCCTGGGAGACCGCGAAGATCAGCATGATGGAATCCGACCTGGCTGCGAAGATCATGTACGACGGCGAGGATGCCGCCGTGATCAGCGAAAAGGCGAAGGAGTACGATGCGCTGCAGGCGAATATCGACTGCGCAGCGGCCAGAGGCTATGTGGACCGCATTATCGCTCCCGCCGATACGAGAAAGTATCTGGCGGCTGCTTTCGAAATGCTGTATACGAAGAGCGTGGAAACGCCCTATAAGAAGCACGGCACAAAATAAGGATGGGGGAGGGACGTATGAAGATGTTAAAAAAAGTCATACCCTGTCTGGTCCTGATCCTCTGTCTCTTCGGTATGACCGCCTGCGGTGAGGACCCGAGGACAGTAGACTACAACGGCTACAGCTATGACGAGCTGAAGGATGCCTGCGTAAATACGGCGCTTACGCTGGAGCAGATCTCCCCGGAGGAGGCTGCGGCCTACCAGGAGAGCGGGTCGGAAACGACGGCGAACCTGGTATCCTCATGGATGGAGAGCCGGCCGCCGCTCGGCGAGTTCGTGGGCTTCGGCGAGTTCGAGGTGACGAAATCGGGGAAAACCCTGACGGCTGCCCAGACCCTGAATTATGAAGTCCGCCCGATGATCCTGACCTATGTGTTCAATGCCAACTCCATGGAGGTTACGGATATTACGGTGGATCTGGTCTATACCACGGGCGAAAAGATGCAGAAGGCCGGCCTGAATACGGTGCTCTGCCTCGGCGTGGTGTTCGCGGTACTGATCGTCATCAGCCTGATCATCGCGGCCTTTGGTATCTTCCCGAAAATCCAGGCGGCTGCCGCGAAGAAGAAGGAGACGCCTGCGCCGGAGGTGAAGAGCCCGGATATCGTGGAGCAGATCAAGGAACGGGAGACAGTAACGGACGATACGGCGCTGATCGCCGTGATCGCTGCCGCTGTTGCGGCGGATACGGGAACGAGTCCGGACGGCTTCGTTGTCCGATCCATTAAGAGAAGAGGATAAATAGGAGGAAAAGGAAAAATGAAAAACTATACGATCACAGTAAACGGCAACGTATATGATGTTACGGTGGAAGAGAAGGGCGCCGGAGCTGCTCCGGCCGCGGCTCCCAGGGCTGCTGCTCCTGTCGCTGCTCCGGCTGCTGCGCCGGCTCCGGCGGCTGCTTCCGGGGGAGCGGGCAAGATCCAGATCAACGCAGGAGCTGCCGGAAAGGTGGTTTCCATCGAAGCCAAGGTCGGCGATGCGAAGAAGAAGGGCGAGACCATTCTGACGCTTGAGGTTATGAAGATGGAGACCCCGGTTGTGGCCCCTGAGGACGGAACCGTGGCCAGCATCGATACAACGGTCGGAAAGGCCGTAGAGGCAGGAGAGCTGCTCGCAACATTAAACTAAGCAGGGAGGAATCTTAAATGAGCTATGTAGCGGAAACCATGGATAACCTCCTGCACCAGACAGCGTTTCTGAACCTGAATGTCGGTAATTATATTATGATCGCCGTGGCCTGTATCTTCCTGTACCTCGGCATCCGCAAAGGGTTCGAGCCGCTGCTTCTCGTACCGATCGCTTTCGGTATGCTGCTGGTGAATATCTATCCGGATATTATCGCTTCTCCGGAGGAAACCAGCAACGGTGTCGGCGGGTTGCTCTATTATTTCTTTCAGTTAGATGAATGGTCCATCCTTCCCTCGCTGATCTTCCTGGGGGTAGGTGCCATGACGGACTTCGGACCTCTGATCGCGAATCCCATCAGCTTCCTGATGGGCGCAGCGGCGCAGTTCGGTATCTTTGCTGCCTATGCCATGGCCATTCTTCTCGGCTTCAACGACAAGGCAGCGGCTGCCGTTTCCATTATCGGAGGTGCGGACGGACCGACGTCGATCTTCCTGGCCGGGAAGCTCGGACAAACGGGTCTGATGGGGCCCATTGCGGTGGCGGCCTATTCGTATATGGCCCTGGTCCCCATTATCCAGCCGCCGATCATGAAGCTTTTGACAACAAAGAAGGAACGTGCGATCAAGATGGCGCAGCTTCGACCCGTCAGCAAGCTGGAACGGATCCTGTTCCCGATCGTCGTTACCATTATCGTCTGCCTGATCCTTCCGACCACGGCTCCCCTGGTGGGTATGCTGATGCTCGGAAACCTCTTCCGGGAATCCGGGGTGGTCCATCAGCTTCAGGAGACAGCCAGCAACGCCCTGATGTACATCGTGGTTATTCTGCTCGGTACCTCCGTGGGTGCGTCCACCAGTGCCGAAGCCTTCCTGAACGCCACGACGATCAAGATCGTTGTCCTCGGACTGATCGCCTTTATCTTCGGTACGGCGGCCGGTGTGCTGCTCGGGAAGCTGCTGTGTGTGCTTACGAAGGGTAAGATCAATCCTCTGATAGGCTCGGCCGGCGTGTCCGCCGTGCCCATGGCGGCCCGTGTGTCCCAGAAGGTGGGCGCGGAAGCAGATCCGACGAACTTCCTTCTGATGCACGCGATGGGCCCGAATGTGGCCGGCGTGATCGGTACCGCTGTCGCAGCGGGAACCTTTATGGCGATCTTTGGAATCTGATGAGTGAAAAGGAGAGAATCAATGGCTGAAACAGAAAAGAAACCATTAAAGATAACAGAAACCGTTCTGCGGGACGCGCATCAGTCCCTGATCGCCACCCGTATGACCACGGAACAGATGCTTCCCATCATCGACAAGATGGATCAGGTGGGGTATCACGCGGTTGAGTGCTGGGGCGGCGCCACCTTCGATGCCTGCCTCCGGTTCTTGAAGGAGGATCCCTGGGTGCGGCTGCGCAAGCTGAAGGAGGGCTTTAAAAAGACCAAGCTTCAGATGCTCTTCCGCGGACAGAACATCCTCGGATATCGTCCGTACGCGGATGACGTGGTGGAATACTTCGTCCAGAAGTCCATCGCCAACGGCATCGACATCATCCGTATCTTTGACTGCTTGAATGACCTGAGAAACCTGCAGACCGCGGTTACCGCGACCAATAAGGAAAAGGGTCATGCACAGGTCGCCCTTTCCTATACGCTGGGCGATGCCTATACGCTCGATTATTGGACCGACATCGCCAAGAAGGTGGAGGACATGGGCGCCAATTCCTTATGCATTAAGGATATGGCCGGCCTCCTTACTCCCTATGAGGCGGAGATCCTGGTGAAGGCCCTGAAGGATACGGTCAGCATCCCGATCGAGCTGCACACCCACTATACCTCCGGTGTTGCTTCGATGACCCTCTTAAAGGCAGTGGAAGCCGGCTGCGATATCGTGGATACCGCCATGAGCCCCCTGGCTCTCGGTACCAGCCAGCCCGCCACGGAGGTTATGGTACAGACCTTCAAGGGAACGCCCTACGATACCGGTCTGGACTTAAATCTTCTGACAGAGATCGCCGATTACTTTGCACCGATCCGTCAGCAGGCGCTGGATTCGGGCCTTCTGAATCCGAAGGTCCTGGGCGTGAACATCATGACCTTAAAGTATCAGGTCCCCGGCGGTATGCTCAGCAACCTTCTTTCCCAGCTCAAGGAGCAGGGCAAGGAGGACAAGTTCCTCGAGGTGCTGAACGAGGTGCCGCGTGTGCGTAAGGATCTCGGCGAGCCCCCGCTGGTAACGCCGTCCTCCCAGATCGTCGGAACCCAGGCCGTGTTTAATGTCCTGATGGGCGAGCGCTACAAGGTGGCGACAAAGGAGACCAAGGCTATCCTGATGGGCGGCTACGGCCAGACCGTAAAGCCCTTTAATAAAGAGGTTATCGACAAGGTCCTTTCCGAGGACGAAAAGAAGAAGATCATTACCCACCGTCCGGCGGACGATCTCGAGCCCGAGCTGAAGAAGCTGGAGGAGGAGATGAAGCAGTACAAGCAGCAGGATGAGGACGTTCTCTCCTATGCGCTGTTCCCGCAGGTCGCTACGGACTTCTTCAAGTATCGTGAGGCCCAGCAGAAGGGCGTGGACGCCAAGGCGGCGGACAAGGAAAACGGAGCGTATCCGGTATAAGAAAAAAGGAAAAAGCGTCGGCGATTCGCCGGCGCTTTTTTTATGCCCGGGATTTCCTGCTGACAAAACGCCGCGTTCTGTGGTAGACTTGACACATGACTGAAGCGCTTCTTTATCTGGAAATTAATCTGGCCTCCGTGGCTCTGGTGGTGATCGTCTGGTTAAAGACCAGGGGATTGTCCCGCATGGTGGCGCAGCGGAATTTTGTCATGGCTCTGGGAATGGAGATCGTTTTCTTCCTGTCGGATGCGATCTACGTGATGACCACGGACGGGCTTCTTCCCATAGGAGATGCAGCAAGGTTGGCCTGTAAGGAAATTTATTTTCTTTCTACCGGACTCATGTGCTTCTTCTGGTTTCTGTATTTTGAATATGTCCAGAAATCGCCCTTTGTAGAACGAAAGAGCCTGGTCGCTCTGTCGACGACGCCGCTCTGGATCCTTGCGGCCCTTTTGCTCATCAATATCCCGACGGGGATCCTTTTCTCCATCGATGAGACCGGTGCCTATGTCCGCGGGCCTCTGTTTCCTCTGCAATATGTTCTGTCCTATGTGTATATTGTGTGCTCCAGCGCCCGGGCGCTGATCCTGTTTTTTCGGAGGGACCGGGTGATCGACCGGCGGATGTATCTGACGCTGGCGCTTTTTCCGTTGGCGCCGGGCCTTTCGGGGCTGCTCCAGTATTTCTTCCCGCAGCTTCCGATCGCCTGCGCGGCGATTTCTCTGTCTACGCTGATCATGTATCTGAACTGGACGGATGAGATGATCTCCGTAGATGCCTTAACGCATCTGAACAATCGAAAGCAGCTTACCTATTCCTACGAGCAGTGGCAGAAGTCCCAGGCGGACGGGATCCCCCTTTATCTGTTGCTGATCGATGCCAATAAGTTTAAGGGCATCAACGACACCTATGGCCACATCCAGGGAGACCAGGCCCTGAAAATGATCGCGGAGAGTCTTCGCATCGCCTGTCTCGGGCTTCCGAAAAGGGCCAACATCGCCCGCTACGGCGGAGATGAATTTGTGGTCCTGCTCGAAGCGGAGGAGGCGACGGTTCTGATGCTTAAGGAACGGATCGGCTGGATCCTTGACGAGATGAGAAAGAGGACGGAGGTCCCCTTTGAGCTTACGGTCAGCATCGGGATCGCGAAGGCGGAGAAGAAGATGGGACTGAAGGAGCTGATCGCGGAGGCGGATCACAGAATGTATCAGGAAAAGGGGAATCGAACGGATAAATGAAGGAGATCGTGGTAGTCGGAGGCGGACCGGCGGGCTGCATGGCGGCCATCGAGGCGGCGGAAACGTTTGCCGGGAAGGGAAATGTGACTCTGCTTGAACAGAACGAAAAGCTGGGGAAGAAGCTTTATCTGACCGGGAAGGGAAGATGCAATCTGACAAACGGGGCAGCTATTTCCGAATTCTACGGGAAGGTGAACCGGAATCCGAAGTTTCTGTACAGCGCGTTCTCGGGCTTTACGAATGAGGATGTGATGCGCTTTTTTGAAGGACGGGGCGTGTATCTGAAGACCGAGCGGGGAAACCGTGTGTTCCCGGAAAGCGATAAATCCTCCGACATCATCCGCGCGCTGGAGGGGGCGCTTTGGGACAGAAGGGTGGACGTGCGGCTGAGAGAACGGGTGAAGGACATCGGCTGCTTTGACGGGAGAGTACGGTTTGTCCGGACGGAGAAACGAAAGCTCGAGGCAGATGCCGTGATTCTGGCTTCCGGAGGGCTGTCCTATCCGACGACCGGCGCAAACGGAAGCGGTTTTACGTTTGCGAAGGCGCTGGGACATGAGATCTTGGACCCGGTACCGTCGCTTGTCCCGTTGATTACAGAAGAAACGTTTGTGAGTGAGCTTGCCGGACTTACCCTGAAAAATGTGGAGATCCGGCTTATGGAAGGGAAAAAGGAGCGCTTCCGGAAATTCGGAGAGCTCCTGTTTACGCATACGGGGGTGAGCGGGCCCGTGATCCTGTCGGCCGGAAGCGTTCTGGCCAGAGACCTTGCGGAGGGGAAACGCTTTTCCCTTGTGATCGATCTGAAGAACGCGCTGGAGGAAAAGCAGCTTTCCGACCGGATCCTGCGGGAAACGAAGGAAACGCCGAATGTGACGGTGAAGACGATGATGGGAAGGCTCCTGCCGAAGAGTCTCATAAGCTATGTGCTTTTGCAGGCGGAGGTTTCGGAGGAACGGGCCGTGCATGACCTGACGAAGGAGGAGAGGCTTCGGCTTGTTCATGCGTTAAAGGGCTTTCGGCTGACGGTATGCGGGGCAGCCGGGTTTTCCGAGGCCATCATTACCTGCGGCGGGATCCGGGTAAAGGAGATCGATCCGAAGACCATGGAATCGAAGAAGGTAAGGAAGCTTTATTTTGCGGGGGAGATGATCGACTGCGACGCCGAGACCGGGGGCTATAATCTCCAGATCGCCTGGTCCACCGGTTATCTTGCAGGGCGAAGCGCCGCAGAGGGATTGTTACAGAGAAAGGAGACAGAATATGAGTAAAACGATACGGATTGCCATCGACGGCCCGGCGGGGGCAGGGAAGAGCACGATCGCAAAATACCTGTCAAAAAAGCTCGGCTTTGTGTATATCGATACAGGCGCCATGTACCGGGCAACGGGTTTATTCATGGTGCGTAAGAAAATCGCGCTGGAGAACGAAAACGAGGTCGTCGCCTCGATGGACGGGGTCGGGATCGTACTCCGCCATGACGGGGCGGACGGGACCCAGCAGATCTTTTTGAACGGGGAGGATGTGTCGAAGCAGATCCGGACCGAGGAGGTCGGAAAAGCGGCCAGCGTGATCAGCGCCTATCCGCAGGTCCGCGCAAAGCTCACAGCCCAGCAGCAGAAGCTGGCCTCGGAGGAAAGCGTCGTCATGGACGGCCGGGACATCGGTACCGTGGTGCTGCCGGAGGCGGAGCTGAAGATCTTTCTGACGGCCAGCGCCAGGGCACGGGCAAGGCGGCGGTTTCTTGAGCTTAGGGAAAAGGGCGTCGCAGCGGAGCTGTCCGAGATCGAAAGGGATATGGAGGAGCGGGACAAACGCGACAGCGAGCGGAGCGCCGCGCCGCTGAAGCAGGCGGAGGATGCAATCCTTCTGGATTCCTCGGACCTTACGATCGATGAGGTGGTGGAAAGGATTGAAGGCCTGCTGCAGGAGAAGGGACTTCTGGCGGAGAAGGCGGCAGAAGCATGAAGGTGCTCGTCGCAAAGACCGCGGGCTTCGGCTTCGGGGTCCGGCGGGCAGTCGAGGCCGTGGAGCGGGAGCTGACTGAGAAGAAGGGCCCGATCTACACCTACGGCCCGATCATCCATAATGAGGAGGTGGTCAGGGACCTGTCGGAACGCGGAGTGGGCGTGGTCAATGACCTTAGCGAGCTTCTGACCCTGCCGAAGGGAACGATCGTCCTGCGCTCCCACGGAGTATCGAGGGCGGATGCCGAGGAAATGAAAAAGGCGGGCTTTACGGTGGTGGATGCCGCCTGCCCGTTTGTGAAACGGATCCATGAGCTCGTTAGCCGGTACACAGAGGAGGGCTTTGACGTAATCATCATCGGAAATGCGGGCCATCCGGAGGTCGAGGCCATCCGAAGCTACGGGGAAGAGGGCCGGATCTTCGTAATCGGGGACGAAGAGGAGGCAAGGGGATTTGTCCTGAGGAAGAAAACGGTGGTGGTGGCACAGACAACAGCCAGCCTTACGAAATTTAAAGATTTAGTTGAAATCATACAAAAAAAAGAGTATGATGGTAAAGGTTATGGTGTAGTTGTTGAAAATACGATCTGCAGCGCCACAAAGGAACGCCAGGAGGAAACGGCCAGAATCGCTCTTGACGCGGACGCGATGATCGTGATCGGCGGAGCCCAGAGCTCGAATACCAGAAAGCTGTTCGAAATCTGTAAGGAGCTCTGTCCGAACTCCCACTATATCCAGACCAAACGGGACTTGCATGTTCATTTACTGCGAAACTGTGACTGCATCGGCATTACGGCAGGAGCATCGACTCCCACGAATATCATTGAGGAGGTTCAAAAACATGTCAGAAATGAGTTTTGAACAAATGCTTGAGGAATCTTTTAAGACTATAAGAAATGGAGAGATCGTTGAGGGCACAGTCATCGAAGTGAAGCCGGATGAAATTATCCTGAACATCGGCTACAAGTCCGACGGCATCATAAGCCGGAACGAATATACAAACGAGACGAACCTCGATCTCACGACCCAGGTTAAGGTCGGGGATACGATGGAAGCCAAGGTCATGAAGGTCAACGACGGAGAAGGCCAGGTCCTCCTTTCTTATAAGCATCTGGCGGCGGAGAAGGGAAATAAGCGCCTGGAGGAGGCCTTTGAGAATAAAGAGGTCTTGAAGGCGAAGGTCGTACAGGTCCTTTCCGGCGGACTTTCCGTAGTCGTGGACGAAGCGAGAGTCTTTATTCCCGCGAGCCTGGTAAGCGATACCTTTGAAAAGGATCTGACGAAGTACCAGGATACGGAGATTGAATTCGTCATTACCGAGTTTAATCCCAGAAGACGCCGCATTATCGGCGACCGCAGACAGCTTCTCGAGGCGGATAAGGCCGAGAAGCAGAAGGAGCTTTTCGCCCGGATCAAGGTCGGGGACGTGATCGAGGGTGTTGTGAAGAATGTGACCGATTTCGGTGCCTTTATCGATCTCGGCGGGGCCGACGGCCTCTTACATATTTCCGAAATGAGCTGGGGAAGGATCGATAATCCGAAGAAGGTCTTTAAGGTCGGAGATACCGCCCGTGTCTTTATTAAGGATATCCGGGAAAATAAGATCGCCCTTTCGATGAAATTTGAGGATGAGAATCCCTGGAAGAATGCTTCGGAACGCTTTGCCGTGGGTAATGTCGTAACCGGCAAGGTCGCCAGGATGGCCGATTTCGGCGCCTTTGTAGAGCTTTCTCCCGGAGTGGATGCGCTTCTTCATGTATCCCAGATTGCCAGAGAGCATATCGATAAGCCCTCGGATGTGCTTAGCGTGGGCCAGGAGATCGAAGCAAAGATCGTGGACTTTAATGAAGCGGATAAGAAGATCAGCCTGAGCATGAAGGCCCTTCTGCCGGATGAGCCGAAGAGTGCGGATGAGGATACTGCGGATGTGGATATCGAGGCCGTTGGCCAGGATCTTGCCGCAGAAGATAACGCGTAAGATTGAAACAGGAGCGGAGGAAGCGACTTGGAGAATTACGAACAGTTCCAAAAGGATATTCTTAAGCTGACGGCGATCGATCTGACCTGCTATAAGGAGCGGCAGATGCGCCGCCGGATCGAGACGCTGGCGAATAAGAACGGAATGAAGAACTTTCAGGACTATTTTAAGCTCCTGAAGACGGATAAGGAAAAATTTGACGAGTTCATCAACTTCATGACGATCAACGTCTCCGAATTCTATCGGAATCCGGACCAGTGGAAGTTTATGGATGAGCAGGTCTTTCCGAAGCTGTTCGAAAAGTTCGGGAAGAACTTAAAGATATGGAGTGCCGCGTGCTCTACCGGCGACGAGCCCTATTCCCTTGTGATGGCGCTTTCCCGGCATATGCCGGTAAACCAGGTAAAGATCCTCGCGACGGATATCGATAATACCGTGATCAGCAAGGCCAAGGTCGGTCTCTACGACGATAAGAGCATCGCCGGGGTGCCTGCGGATCTGAAGAAGAAGTATTTTACAAAGGTCGGAAACGCGAACAAGATCGCGGATGAGATCAAGGCCAGAGTGGAGTTTAAGAAGCACAACCTCTTAAAGGATCCCTATCCGACGGGCTGCCATCTTATCGTATGCCGGAACGTCGTGATCTACTTTACCGAGGAGGCAAAGGACGATATTTATCGGAAGTTCTATAATTCCCTTGTAAACCACGGGATGCTCTTTATCGGAAGTACCGAGCAGATCATGAACTACAAGGATATCGGCTATGTCCGGAACCAGTCCTTCTTCTTCTCAAAGGATGAGCAATAAAATACAGGAAACGAAAGCCATGCGGTTGAACCGCATGGTTTTTTACATTTAAAAACAGGAAATCGGGCGGCGGCATGGTGTGATCGTTTTAACGCAGGAACGTGGAAAACGCCGGCACTTAACAGAATCGTTGCTTGCCGGCGATTTCGTTTAGTACCGCTGCGTTTTCCCCGCAGCGAGAGCGGTTCGGCGTTGAAATGATCACACCGTGCCGCCGCCCGGTTTCCGTCCGCGAAGCCAAAAAAATGCTCCAAAAAGCCTCAGAGACTAAAGAGAGATAGAACCGAGGTAAGATAACAGGAGAGAATTTCCCCGGTAAGAGAGTCTGCCGGAGGGCAGAGAATATAGGCCGGAAACTCGTTGTATTCCCAGTAGAAATACTTCTCTTCGGACGGGGAAGAGGGATCGGGCCAGGGGAGAAAGACGCCCTCCTGCCGTACATAGGCGGTCCTTTTCGTCGCCTTTTTCCTTCGGTCTCTCGGCACAAAGGAGGAGACCGAAACGTGGATCGCGCGGTCCTCCGCCGGAAGATAGTCATAGTTTTGCCAGTCCGGAAAAAAGTATTTCAGCTCTCCGTGGAAAAGACGGACGGAAAGCACAGCCCTTCCGTTTCGGATGCATAGAAAAAAAGGACCGGCCTTGCCGGAATAGACTCTTAGAAGGGAGGAATCCGAAAAACGGATCAGAAGCTCCTCTGTTTCCTGCCCCTCAAAATCCCTGCAAAATTGTCTTTTCACACCATCGATTTCGACCATATCCGTATTCTAGCAGAAGTCAAAAAAAAATTACAGAATCCATAGTGCATTTGGGGCCTTTATGGTATAATTGAACCGAATTTCTGGAAAAGAGATGAAAAAAACTGTTCGACATGCACAAAATATTTCTGCTTGCGGCCATAAACCGTGAACAAAACAAAAGGATTGCCGAACGGAGAAAGAAGGAGTTTGCTTATGGGTCTTAGAACATTCCGGGGCGGAGTCCATCCCTTCGAAGGGAAGGAGCTGTCCAAGGACGAGGCGACAAAGGAACTGATACCGAAGGGGCCTCTTGTGTATTCTCTGTCCCAGCACATCGGCGCGCCGGCGTCTCCGATCGTGGCGGTGGGGGACCATGTGCTGAAGGGACAGAAAATAGCGGAGGCACAGGGCTTTGTTTCTTCCCCGATCTTTGCGTCGGTATCCGGTACCGTGAAGGCCATTGAGCCCCACAGAGTTCCCACCGGTGATATGGTGAACTCGATCATCATCGAAAGCGACGGCGAGTTTAAGGAGGTAGAGTACCAGCCGGTCGAGGATGTGACGAAGCTTTCCCGTGAGGAGATCATAAACCGCATCAAGGAAGGCGGCGTGGTGGGAATGGGAGGCGCGGGCTTCCCGACCCATGTGAAGCTTTCCCCGAAGGAGCCGGATAAGATCGATTACGTGATCGTGAACTGCGCGGAGTGCGAGCCCTATCTGACCTCGGACTACCGGATTATGCTCGACGATACCGAGGATCTGGTGGAGGGCGTAAAGATCATGCTCCAGCTTTTCCCGAACGCCAAGGGCGTATTCGGTGTCGAGAACAATAAACCGGACTGTATTAAAAAGCTTGAGGAGGCGGTGAAAAACGAGCCGCGCCTTTCCGTCTGCCCCCTGCAGACCAAATACCCCCAGGGGGGTGAGCGCCAGATGATCTATGCCGTGACCGGCCGCTCGATTAATTCCAAAATGCTGCCGGCGGACGCGGGCTGCGTCGTGGATAACGTGGAGACCGTGACCTCGATCTATGACGCGGTGAAGCTGGGGCGGCCGAATATGGAACGGATCTTTACGGTGACCGGGGAAGCGGTAAGACATCCCGGGAACTTTAAATTCATGATGGGAACCAGCTTTCAGGAGCTTCTGGACGCGGCGGGCGGCTGTGTTACCGAACCGGCCAAGATGATCGCCGGCGGGACGATGATGGGCTTCTCGATGTTCGATCTGGATGTGCCGGCGGGTAAGACCCATTCCGCTTTGCTCTGTCTGACGAAGGACGAGGTCGCCGAGGCGAAGGGTACCGCCTGTATTAACTGCGGAAGATGCGTGGAGGCCTGCCCCGAGCTTTTGGTTCCGAGCCGTCTTGCGAAATTCTCCGAGAGGAACCGGCCGGAGGATTTTACGAAGTGGCATGGTCTGGAATGTGTGGAATGCGGAAGCTGCAGCTTTATCTGCCCCGCGAAGAGACCGCTGGCCCAGGCCATTAAGGACATGAAAAAAGATATTCTGGCCGCAAGGCGGAAGAAATAGAAGGGAGGAGAATAACCTTGAGCTCGATACATGTTTCGTCTACGCCCCATGTCCGGTCGAAGGATACGACGCAAAAGATCATGCTCATCGTCGTGATCGCGCTGCTCCCCAGCGCCATCTTCGGCATCGTGAATTTCGGTGTGAGCGCTCTGGTCCTTACGGTTCTCTGCGTGGCCAGCGCTGTCGCGTCCGAATGGGTGTTTAATAAAATTACAAAACGGCCCCAGACCATAGGCGATCTCTCCGCCGTGGTAACGGGACTTCTGCTTGCCATGAACCTGCCGCCGTCGCTTCCCTGGTGGGAGGCAATCCTCGGATCGGTATTTGCCATTATTATCGTAAAATGCCTGTTCGGCGGACTGGGACAGAACTTTCTGAACCCGGCGCTCGGCGCCCGGTGCTTCCTGATTACGGCCTTCGCCGCGGATATGACTCGGTTTTCGGCGAGCAACCTGGCTCCGGATGCCTTTACCGGAGCGACGCCTCTCGCGATCTTAAGAAGCGGGGAGGGGTCTGTAAACCTGATGGATATGCTCCTCGGAAGAACCGCCGGTACGATCGGCGAGACCTCAACGCTCCTGATCCTGATCGGAGCCATTATCATGATCCTCTTCGGAGTGATCGATCTGGTGATCCCGGGCTGCTATATCGTAAGCTTTGTGATCTTTATGCTCCTGTTCGGCGGCCATGGCGCGGACCTGAACTATATTATCGCCCAGCTTTGCGGCGGCGGTCTGATGCTCGGTGCCTTCTTTATGGCCACGGACTATGTAACGAGCCCGATCACGCCCTGGGGCAGGGTGATCTTCGGAATAAGCTGCGGCCTTCTGACCGGGCTGTTCCGGTGCTTCGGTGCCAATGCGGAGGGCGTTTCGTTTGCCATTATCTTATCCAACCTCCTGGTGCCGCTGATCGAGAAGATTACGATCCCGCGGGCTTTCGGAGTAGTAAAGGAGGCGAAGAAAAAGAATGAATAAACGAGTCGTAAAAGATGCCCTGATCCTGACCGCGTTTACTCTGGTGCTCGGGTTCATTCTGGGCGGTGTACATGAAATTACAAAGGAACGGATCGATGCGGCGGAGCTTGCGGCGAAGCAGGCGGCCTATATGGAGGTTTTCCCCGAGGCTGCGGACTTCGTGCCCCATGAAGACATCGATCTGGAGATGGCGAACATGGGCCTTAACGATCTTGGCTACAACGATTCGATCGATGAGGTCATGGATGCGCTGGATGCCGGCGGAGAGACGATCGGTTATGTGGTGACGGTGACCGCGAAGGACGGATCGCAGGATCTCATTACCTTTGCCGTGGGTCTGGAGAATGACCGTACCGTAAACGGCTATTCGATAACGGAGATCGGCGAAACGCCGGGTCTTGGGGACAAGGCGAAGCTGCCTGAATTCTATGACCAGTTCAGCGAGAAGAACGTAGATTATTTTGAGGTGGTAAAGGACGGGGGTGACCCGGATGAACAGATCCTGGCCATTACCGGCGCTACGATTACGAGTAAGGCCGTGACCAACGGCGTGAATGCGGCGCTTGCCCTGTATGACCATTTTCTGGTGGAGTAAGGAGGGGATGAGATGAAAGAAAACGTATTGCTGGAACGTCTGAAAAACGGTCTTCTGAATGAGAACCCCACCTTTGTTCTGATGCTCGGTATGTGTCCGACGCTGGCGGTGACGACCTCGATTATCAACGGCATCGGCATGGGCCTATCCACAACGGTGGTTCTGGTCTTATCGAACCTTTTGATCTCTCTGTTTCGGAAGGTGATCCCGGACGGGGTACGGATCCCGGCCTTTATCGTGATCGTGGCCTCTCTGGTTACAGTGGTGCAGTTTTTGATGCAGGCCTACTTAAACGACCTTTATGCGTCTCTCGGCGTCTATATTCCGCTGATCGTCGTGAACTGTATTATTCTCGGCCGCGCGGAAAGCTATGCGAGTAAAAACCCTGTGCTTCCGTCGATCTTTGACGGGCTGGGCATGGGCCTCGGCTTTACCTTCGGCCTTTCCTGCCTCGGCGCGATCCGTGAGATCCTCGGCGCGGGCCAGCTTTTCGGGATCCAGATCCTTCCGCTGGCGGACCGGGCGAACGGGGTTGCGGGCTTTACGCCGATCACCATCTTCATCATGGCGCCCGGAGCCTTCCTGGTGCTGGCCTTTTTGGTGGCGCTGATGGGAATTGTGAGGAAGAAGATGGCGGCCAAGGGAAAGCCCCTGAAGGAGCCCAGCGGCTGTATGACCGGAGACTGCGCGGGCTGCGGCTTTTCTGCCTCCTGCCAGGGAAAATCGAAGGATGACAAGGGGGGTGAGACAGCATGAAAGCATTGATTCTGATTGCCATCGGCTCGGCCCTTGTAAATAACGTGGTCCTTTCCCAGTTTCTTGGGATCTGCCCCTTCCTCAGCGTGAGCAAAAACGCCAAAACAGCGGCGGGCATGGGCGGTGCGGTTATCTTCGTTATCGGGATCGCGAGCCTTGTGACCTCTGTGATCTATAAGTTTTTGATGGTGCCGCTCGGGATCGAATACCTGCAGACCATCGTATTTATTCTGGTGATTGCGGCGCTGGTCCAGTTCGTGGAAATGTTTTTGAAGAAGAAAATGCCTCCTCTTTATGAGTCGCTCGGCGTGTTCCTTCCTCTGATTACCACCAACTGCGCGGTGCTCGGTGTGGCGCTTACGAACGTGACCAAGAGCTACGGGATCCTGGAGAGCGTCGTGAACGGTCTGGCCACCGCCTTCGGCTTCTTTATCGCTATTGTCCTGATGGCCGGGATCCGGGAGCATATCGAGGGAAACGATGTGCCGAAGACCTTCCAGGGAACCGCCATCGTGCTTGTGACTGCCTGTCTGATGTCCATTGCCTTTATGGGCTTCTCGGGGATGATTTGAGAAAGAAAGGAAGGGTATCATGAATTTTACAGCAATACTTATCGCCGCCCTTGTGGTCGGTGTGCTGGGGATCGTCATCGGCTTCTTCCTCGGGGTCTCCGGCGAGAAATTAAAGGTTGAGGTAGACCCGCGGGAGGAAGAGATCATCGGCGTCCTTCCGGGGAATAACTGCGGCGGCTGCGGATACCCGGGGTGCTCCGGTCTGGCGGCGGCCATCGTGGCCGGAGAGGCTCCGGTGGGACAGTGTCCTGTGGGCGGTGCGCCGGTTGCCGCGAAGGTCGGCGCGATCATGGGCGTTGCCGCGGAAGAAGGGGAGCGGATGGTCGCCTTTGTGAAATGCGCGGGTGACTGTGAAAAGGCGAAAACCGCCTACGAATATACGGGAATAACGGAATGTACGGCGATGAAATATGTGCCGGGCGGCGGACCGAAGTCCTGCACGTTCGGGTGTCTCGGCTACGGAAGCTGCGCGGCGGTCTGCCCGTTTGACGCGATCCATGTCGTGAACGGGATCGCCGTTGTGGATAAGGAGGAGTGCCGGGCCTGCAAAAAATGTATCGAAACCTGCCCGCGCGGCCTTATCGAGCTCGTTCCCTACAGCGCCGAGTATGCGGTACAGTGCGTAAATAAGAACAAGGGCAAGGAAGTGATGAACGTCTGCTCCGTGGGCTGCATCGGCTGCAAGCTCTGCGAAAAGAACTGCCCGAGCGACGCGATCCATGTGACGGACAATATTGCCCACATCGATCAGGAGAAGTGTACAGGCTGCGGAACCTGCGCGGCCAAGTGCCCGAAGAAGATCATTACCGGGAAAACGAAGGAACAAGCTTTGGCAAAGGAAGCCTGAAATGAGTAAGAAACGTCCTAAGATCGGGGTGATGGTCGGAAACTTCCATTCCGACCATCCCAGAAGACTGGTACAACAGATATACCGGCTCCTCCATGGGCAGGATGTTGACGTGCGCTTTTATCTCGGCACGGAAAGCTCCAGCTTCATGGACGGTTTTATGATGCAGGGAAGCAAGTACGACTACCAGTACGCCTCCCTTTACGGCTACAGCCGCTATGATAATCTGGATCTTCTGATCATCTCCGAGGGAACGCTCGGAATCTATCATGATCCGGAGGAAAAGAAAAAAATATTCGAAAGCCTTCCGGATGTCCCTACGATCCACCTGGAATCCATTCAGGAGGATAAGAACCAGAGCTATATTATTATTGATAACTACCAGGGAATTAGAGACTGCACCGAGCATCTGATCATGGAACACGGCTGCAGGGATCTTGCCTTCCTGACCGGGCCCGCCGCCAACCGGGACGCGGATGAGCGGCTTCTGGCCTTCCTCGATACGATGGCAAAGCACGGTCTGACCGTCGGAGAAAACCGGATCATGCATGGCGATTTTTCCGAGAATGTCGACGGTGTGATAGAGGATATGTTTTCGAAGAGCCCCTATCCGGACGCGATCGTGTCGGCCAATGACGAAATGGCGACAGCGGTCTACCGGGTCATGAAGCGCCACGGCCTGACGCCCGGAAAGGAAATCAAGGTGACCGGCTTTGACGACTGGGAGATGGCGGGCTTTATGGACCCGCCGCTGACGACGGCGAGGCAGGATTACGAGGAAATCGCCGAGGTGTCGACGAAGCTGGCCTATGACCTTCTGGACGGAAAGGAGGCGCGGCAGATCCGGACGAAGGCGCCGCTGATCCGCCGCTGCTCCTGCGGGTGCTGCATGGATAACGTAAAGGACGATACCACGATCGAGCGGCAGGCCCTGATCGACAGTATCTGGAAGCAGAAGAAAAACCAGCGGAACAGTTGGATCGGAGCTCTTTTAAACCGGGAGCTCTTAGAGGCCTCGAATACGAAAAACTTTTACTCCCGGCTGGGGATGATCTTCCAGTATCTGGAGGTGGAAAAGGCCAGCATCTATCTGCTGGAAAAGCCTCAATACATAGAAAAGGGAGAAACGATAAAAATGGTCCCGAACGTGCTCCGTATGCTGGAGTACGACAAGGGAAAACGGAAGGCCTGCTCGGCGGAGGAGGCGCTGAAGGTGCCGCTGGATAACCGGGGCCTTGCGGCGGACCGGAATAAGCCGGCTTCCTGTGCCATGGTCTTTTTGCTGTTCTTTGAAAAATACCAGTACGGAACGATGCATCTCTTCATCGATCCGGAGGATATCGACTTCTATTATATGCTGTCCTTAGAGATCGGCTCGTC
This sequence comes from Lachnospiraceae bacterium, assembly GCA_017450105.1. Lineage (GTDB taxonomy): Bacteria > Bacillota > Clostridia > Lachnospirales > Lachnospiraceae > RUG12461. The sequence goes on from JAFSXC010000058.1 coordinate 44,705, forward strand.
CATGCGCTATGTGGCGCTGTCTCTCGAACAGAAGGCCTCCCGTCAGGCTCTGAAGGAGAAGAACCAGATCCTGGACTTTACGGCCCACCACGATGAGCTTACCAAGGTCTATAACCGGACCGGAGTGATCACCAAAACTCTGGAGCTGTTCCGCCGGAAGTCGGATACGAAGTTCGCGGTTCTGATGGCGGATCTGGACCACCTGAAGCAGATCAACGATACCTTCGGCCATGGCGAGGGCGACTTCGCGATCCGAAGCGCTGCGAAGATCCTGAGCGAAGTAATGGAGAAGGAGGACGCCGTGATCGGGCGCACCGGAGGAGACGAATTCGTAGCGATCTTTTCGATCCGCTCCTCGAAGGACATACGCGCTTACATCCAGGCGCTGCACGACAAATGCAGGGAGTTTAATATGACGACGGACAAGCCCTATTACGTGGAGGTCTCCGGCGGCGGCGTGATCTTTACGGCCGAAGAGGGCCGTGACCTGCAAAACGTTTTGAACCGCGCGGATGAGCTCCTTTATGAGGACAAAAAGAAGAGACGGGAGAGCGTTATTCGTAAATGACCAGATCCGAGGAATTGATCCCGGAGGTCGTATGGATCTGAAGGTCATCGGTAATAAAGATGGCGTCCACGGACGAAAGCTCCTCCACATAGGCCATCCCCAGGTCCAGGCCCATCGTAAAGACCGCCGTGGACAGAGCATCTCCGTCTACGGATTCGGGGGAAAGAATCGTTACACTGAGCAGGCTGTTCGATGCAGGACAGCCTGTTTTTGTGTCCAGAATATGGTGGTAGAGCTTCCCGTCCACCTCACGGAAGCGCTCATATACGCCGGAGGTAACCAGAGACCGGTCTTTAACATAACAGGCGGCGATCGGAACGCCCTCCTCGGAGAAGGGCTCCTGGATCCCGATCAAAAAGGGCTTATCATCGGGCTTTCCTCCGATGGTAAGGACGTTGCCTCCGAGGTTTATGATGGCGGAGGTTACGCCGTGGGCGGTAAGATAGATCTTCAGACGGTCGGCCACATAGCCCTTCGCGATCCCGCCGAGGTCAAGCCGGGCCTCCGGATCGTGCAGCGTTACGGTCCTGCCAGAAATCTCCAGCATATCATCATCCACGGTATCGAGGGCATTTTCAATCGCCCCCTCGGAGGGGACGGTAAAGACCTCGTCGGTCGGAGCACCGGACAGCCCCCATAGGGAGCTCAGGGCGCCGATCGTAAGGGCAAAGCGGCCGTCGGTAAGGTCGAAATAATGCTTCCCGATCGTCAGCAGCTCGGCGGTATCTTCATCGACCTCCACGGGGGTGGAGGCGGACTGATTGATCCGGGCGATGTCGCTCGACGGGATCGTTGTACTGAACAGGGATTCGTAGACCTTCGCCAGCGAAAAGCATTTATCGAGCAGGGCCCGGTCTTCGGTACCGAACAGGGTAATCGTTATCACGGTATCAAAGCAGAAATCGGTACGGCTGATGCTCTGTTCTTCGGTTTTTGCGCCGCAGCCGGATAAGAGAAGGACGGCGGCAAGGATAAGGGCTGTCAGTTTTTTCATAAGACTTATTATACCATTCCTTTGACGAGTGGGCAAACTTGGTTATAATGAAATGTATAGTTTGAAGGGGAGAACAATATGTACTCGTATTTTAAGGGAATCCTTACGGAAAAAGAAGAGGGACTTTGCGTCGTGGAGACCGGGGGCGTCGGGTATAATATCCTGGTAGGGGGCGCGGTTCTGGAGCGGCTGCCGGCGGCGGGGAATGAGGTAAAGCTTTATACCTATACCTCGGTGAGAGAGGATGCCATCCAGTTATTCGGGTTTCTTACGAAGGAGGATGTACGGCTGTTCCGGCTTCTGATCGGGGTCAGCGGGATCGGGCCGAAGGGGGCGCAGGCGATCCTGTCCCAGATGAGCGCGGACGATCTGCGCTTTGCGATCTTGTCCGAGGATCAGGGAGCGATCGCGAAGACGCCGGGGATCGGGAAAAAGACGGCGCAGAAGCTGATCCTGGAGCTGAAGGATAAGCTGAAGCTCGGAGAAACAGAAACAATCGGAACCGGAGAGACGAATGCGGTTATGACGGGGATGAGTGATGCCCGGACGGAGGCGGTGCAGGCGCTGACCGCGCTTGGGTATTCGCCGACGGATGCGCTGGCGGCTGTGAGAAAGAGCGCTTTGCCGGAGGATGCGACGGTGGAGGAGCTCCTGAAGGAGGCCCTGCGTCAGATGGCGCTTTTATAAGAGGACAAGGCTATGCCAAAGAGAGTGATCAATACAGAACTGCAGAAGGAGGACGCGCCGGTCGAAAATTCCCTGCGTCCCCAGCGGTTCGAGGACTATATCGGCCAGGAAAAGGCCAGGGAGCAGCTAAAGATCTATATTGATGCGGCCAAAAAAAGAAAGGAGGCCCTGGATCATGTCCTGTTCTTCGGCCCGCCGGGGCTTGGGAAGACCACACTGGCCGGGATCATCGCAAACGAGATGGGAACGAGGATGAAGGTGACGAGCGGACCGGCGATCGCGAAGCCCGGGGAGATGGCGGCAATCCTCAGCAATCTCGAGGAGGGCGATGTGCTGTTCGTGGACGAAATCCACCGGCTGAACCGGCAGGTGGAGGAGGTTCTGTACCCGGCCATGGAGGATTTCGGCATCGATGTCATGATCGGGAAGGGCCCCTCGGTCCGCTCCATCCGACTCGACCTCCCGCGTTTTACGCTGGTCGGGGCGACGACCAGGGCCGGTCTTTTGTCCGCTCCGCTCCGAGACCGCTTCGGCGTTATCCACCATCTCGAGTTCTATAACTTTGAGGAGCTGAAGACCATCATCCTGCGCTCCGCAAACCGCCTTTCGGTAAAGATCGAGGACGCGGGGGCGGAGGAGCTGGCCAGACGGTCCCGGGGGACCCCGCGGCTTGCCAACCGCCTTCTGAAGCGGGTGCGGGACTTCGCGGAGATCCGTTACGACGGCGTGATCACGAAGGAGGTGGCGGAAACAGCCCTGAATCTCCTGGAGGTGGACCGCTACGGCCTGGACAATAATGACCGGCAGTTGATGAAGCTCCTTCTCGAGCAGTTTAACGGCGGCCCCGTCGGGATCGAAACGCTTGCCGTGGCCTTCGGAGAGGACCCGGGGACGATTGAGGACGTGTACGAGCCCTACCTGGTCAAGAGCGGGTTCATCAACCGGACGCCCCGGGGCCGCGTTGCCTCGGACAAGGCCTATGCCCATTTCGGGATTGCGAAACCGGATAATTCGTAGTAAAATGATTCGAGGTGTGAACGGTTAGAGGATAATGGGGAGAAAAAATGGCTTCAAAAGCGGATGTTCAGGTGATCATCAACGGCAAGGTATATACCTTAAGCGGCTATGAAAGCGAGGAATACCTGCAGAGGGTGGCTGCCTATTTGAATAATAAGATCATGGAGTTTGACCATGTAGAAGACTATCGCCGGTTTTCGCCGGATATGCGTTCGGTCCTGCTCCAGCTCAATATAGCGGACGATTACTTTAAGGCCAGGAACCAGACGGAGCGGCTGGAGAAGGAGATCGAGGAACGGGACCGCGAGATTTATGAGCTCAAGCATGATCTGATCAGTAACCAGATCAAGCAGGAGAGCGACGAAAAGAAGCGGAAGGAGCTGGAAAGCGAGAACAAGGAGCTCCTGCTGAACAAGGCAAAGCTGGAAGCGACTCTGGAGGATGCCCTTCTCGGAAAGGTGTCCAACAAAAAGGAACTGGAGAATGAAAAAGGAAGGTCAGGGCGTCATTAAACGCCCTGTTTCGTTATCTGAAAAAAAGAAAAAACCGGAGCTTCTGGCCCCGGGAGGGTCCTTTGCCGCGGCAAAAGCCGTGCTCGATGCGGGTGCGGACAGCGTCTATACGGGACTGACGCGCTTCTCCGCCAGAGCCTATGCGAAGAATCTGAACGAGGAGGAGCTGAAGAGCCTTCTCGACTATGCCCATCTCTTCGGGAAAACCGTACATCTGACCTTAAATACCCTGTTTAAAAACCGGGAGATAAAGGAAGCGGCCGAGCTGGTCGGTCCCTTTTATGCGTCGGGGCTGGATGCCGTTCTGGTGCAGGACATCGGCCTGCTTTCTCTTTTACATAAGCACTATCCGCTGCTTCCTCTTCATGCCAGTACCCAGATGAACCTCTGTACGGCCGGGGGAGCGAAGCTTTTGAAGGAGCAGGGGATCAAAAGAGTTGTCCTGCCGCGGGAGCTGTCCCTGACCCAGATCCGTAAGGTGAAGGCGGAAACCGGTCTGGAGGTGGAGGTGTTCTGCCACGGGGCGCTGTGCTGCTCCTATTCGGGGCAGTGCCAGATGTCCGCCCAGCTCGGCGGAAGGTCTGCGAACCGCGGACGCTGCGCGGGCCCCTGCCGCCTACCGTACATAAGCAGGGAAACAAAAAAAAGGTATCTGTTCAGCATGAAGGATCTTTGTACGCTGGACCACCTTCCCCTTTTGCAAAGCTGCGGCGTGGATTCCCTGAAGATCGAGGGGCGGCATAAGAGCATCGACTATGCGCTGTGGGCTGTTGAAATCTACCGTAAGTATCTGGACCGGCTGGAGCGGGAAGGAGAGGAAGGGTACTTTGTCGAGGAGAAGGACCGTGAGCTCCTTCTATCCGGCGGCAGCCGCAGCGGCTTTACCGACCGGTATCTTTTTGTGCATAACGATCCGTCCCTGTTTTCGGAGGACAACCCCTCGTACCGTAAGGGAGAGGCGGCTTTGCCTCCGGCTGCGTTAAGGCTCCCCGTCCGGGCTGCGTGGGAGGTAAGGACCGGGCGGGAAGCGGCTCTGACGCTGACCTCGGGCGATACAAAGATAACGGTCCGGGGTGCGGTCCCGGAAAAGGCGAAAAACAGGGCTCTGGAGGAGGAAACGCTGAAGAAAAAAACGGAGACGCTCGGAGAAACGCCCTTCCTCCTTTCGGCGTTTGAAGCAGACCTGGAGGAGGGCGTGTTTCTGCCTCTTTCGGAGATCAAGAGGCTGAAGCATGAAGCGTTTTCGCTCCTGCAGGACCGGCTTCTTGAACCCTGCCGAAGGAGCATGGCGGAGAGCGCGGTTGTTCTGTCTGGATTGACGCCATATGAGTGGAGCAAGCCATTTTTCACGGCTCTTGTCTCCGAGGAAGGGCAGCTCGTCCCGTCGCTCGCCGCGAAAAAGCTTCGCCGGATCGTGCTCTCGTCCCTGTGCTTTCCGCGGAAGACGGTCGGAAGGACGCTGCCGGAAGCGATGGAGAGGATCCGTAAGGCGGGGAAGGAAGCCGGCTTTTCCTTTCCGGCGGTTTTAAGGGAGGCGGATATTACCTTCTTTTCGCGCTTTTTTGCCGATAAGGAGTATTGGCCGGATGTCTTTTACGTCAGCTCTCAGGATGGGCTGGCGCTTCTTGAGACGCTTGAGTTTCCGAAGGAGAGGATCGTGCTGGACCAGCTTCTCTATGCCTGGTCAAACGAGACAAAGGCAGCGTTTCAGAGAGCCGGCTACCTTTACGACACGATCCCGGCCGAGCTGAAAAAAGCGGAGCTGATGCACCGGGAAAACGGCGGGAGCGAGCTCATAATCTACGGAAGACAGCCGCTGATGCATATGGCCGGGTGCCTGTTCCAACGGACCACAGGGTGCCATAAGGCCTTCCCCGTAACGAGGATCACAGACCGGCAGGGGGAGGAGTTTTTCGTCCGCGCGGACTGTGATTCGTGCATGAATATCCTCTTGAACGGCCATGTTTTGAATCTTCTGCAGGAGCCTGACCAGACGGATGGCCTTAAGGTTCGTTCCTACCGCTATGTCTTTACGCTGGAGACGCCGGAGGAGGTGGAGGGGATCCTGAAGGGAGAGCCGTTGGAGGGAGTAAGCAGCACAAAGGGCCTGTTTATGAGGGGGGTAGAGTAGATGACCGCCCTCATCCTTCAACTGTCCAAGCTCTTTATCTCCGTTCTTTCCGCCCTGTTCGCCTTTTTCTGCTTTTACGGAACGCTCCGCCACAAATCGAAGGAGGCCAGGCGCTTTCTCTACGGCTACCAACTTGGGGTGATCTATCTGGTCCTGTCCCTTGCTTTTTTAACCATGCTCTATGTGAAAGGGGATTTCGCGATCCTCCTTCTGTATTTCGGTGCGCTTCTGATCGTGACGGGGATCCAGCTCGTCTTTCGAAGGGTCTACCGGTCGGCCTCGATCCTGCTGACCAACGCAATGTGCTATCTGCTTTCCATCGGCTTCATCATACAGACCCGGCTGAACTACGAAAAGGCCCTGAAAATGCTGGTCTACGCGGCGGTTTCTCTGGCCCTGACCGCGTTTTTCCCCCTCCTTCTCAACAGCCGGAAAAAACAGCTCCGGAGACGGAAATGGACCTACTTCATCGTCGGGATCGTCCTTCTCCTTGCCGTTCTTTTGTTCGGCGGGACCAGCTACGGGGCAAGGATCTCGATCTCGCTTCCCGGCGTATCCGTACAGCCGGCGGAGTTCGTAAAGCTCCTTTATGTATTCTTCCTGGCTGCCATGTATCACGAATCCAAATCCAAAAAACAGGTGCTGATCACAATGGGCTGCGCCGCCGCAACGGTTCTGCTTCTGGTGGGCGCGAGGGATCTCGGCGGCGGGCTCATCTTTTTCGTGATCTATGTGGTCATGACCTGGTGCGCGTTGAAAAAATGGTATGTGCCGGTGGCGGGGCTCCTTCTGGTGGCTCTGGCCTTTCCGCTGGCGGGCCGCGTTTTTTCCCATGTGCATACCCGGATCCAGGCCTGGTGGGATCCGCTTTCCGTCATCGATGACGCGGGCTATCAGGTCAGCCAGTCGCTGTTTTCGATCGGTACGGGATCGTGGTTCGGTACCGGCCTCTTCCAGGGCAGGCCGGAGCTGATCCCGGTGGTGGAGAAGGACTTTGTCTTTTCCGCGATCGCGGAGGAGCTGGGGGTCCTGCCTTGCATTTCCCTGATCCTGATCTGCCTGTGCTGTGTGCTTCTGTTTTTTAACATGGCCTTTGAAATGAAGGACGAGTTTTACCGTCTGGTCTCCCTTGGCCTCGGCACCGCCTATGCGACCCAGGTCTTCCTGACGATCGGCGGCTGCATTAAGCTCATCCCCTCGACCGGCGTTACGCTGCCACTTGTAAGCTACGGAGGAAGCTCCCTCCTTGCCACCTTTATGTCCTTTGGCATCCTGCAGGGCTTATATGTCTACAACAAAGGAAAGGGGGAATTTCGATGAGCTTTCCAAGACCCGGGAAAAAGAAGGAAAAAAAGAAGGATCCGCATAAGGAATATGCCCTTGTAACCTATATTTTTTCGGCCCTTTTTCTGGTGATGATCGGTTATCTTTTATGGTTTCTGATCGCAAGGAGTGACCGCTTTATCAACAACTCCTATAACAGCAAAAGGATCGATGCGTTCGCGAAGAATACGCTGCGGGGCGATATCCTGGACCGGGAGGGGGAGGTGCTTGCGACAACAGAGCTTTTGCCCGATAAGTCGGAGGTACGGAGCTATCCGAAGGGGAACCGCTATGCCCATGTGGTGGGCTATATTTCCAACGGGAAAATGGGGCTGGAGCAGACCGCAAACTATTATCTCCTGAGGAGTCATGCCAATCCCCTGCTGCGGGCAAAAAACGCCTTCTCGGACGAAAAGGACCCGGGGGATTCGCTGGTGACAACGCTTCTGGATCCGGTACAGCAGGCCTCCTGGGAGGCGCTCGGAGACTACCGGGGAGCCGTGATCACGATGAATCCGGAGACCGGCGAGATCCTTTCCTGCGTCAGCAAACCGGATTTCGATCCGAACGAAATGGAGAGGAACTATGAGGCTCTGGCCGCTTCCGGGGATGGGGTGCTTTTGAACCGGGCCTCCCAGGGACGGTATGCTCCGGGGTCAACCTTTAAGATCCTGACCACGCTGGAATTTTTGCGGGAGCATCCCGCGAAGGCGAAAAAATATACCTTCGACTGCGACGGCTCCTTTACCTCCGACGGGAAGGAAATCCACTGCTTTCATAATACGGCGCACGGGGAAGAGGACCTCGCCTCCTCCTTTGCAAATTCCTGCAACGCGTCCTATGCAAGCCTCGGTCTTACGCTAAAGCCCGGGGAGTTTCGGAAAACGGCGCAGACCATGTTTTTCGATAAGCCGATCATCTGCTCCCTTCCGACCGAGCTGCCCAGATTTTTACTTGAGGAGGGAGCCTCGGACGCGGAAAAAATGGAGACCGCGATCGGGCAGGGGAAAACCTATATGACGCCGCTGCAGCTCCTTCTCATCGTCAGCGCGATCGAGAACAAGGGAATGGCGAAAAAGCCCGTTCTCTGCCGGGAGATCATCAACAACGAGGGCAGGACCGTGGAGCGGTTTCCGCTTGGAGATGAGCGGAGGCTCATGACAGAGGAGGAGGCTGCTGTTCTGGAATCCTTCTTACGGGGCGTTGTTGAGGAGGGAACCGGAAGAGGGCTGATGAACGATGCCTACGAGGCCTACGGAAAGACCGGAACGGCCGAGATCAATTCCGCCGGAGACTGCCACGCCTGGTTCACCGGCTACGCAAAAGCAGAGGGGAAGGACCCGATCGCGATCACCGTGATCATGGAGGGCGCCGGAGCCGGCTCCTCCTACGCCGTACCGGCCGCGAAGAAGGTTCTCGATACGTATTTTTCGTATGAGTAAAAAAGCCTTTGAAAGATGCGACGTTACAGAAAGTGGTGGCGCAGAAAGATGGAGCGTGTTAAAATGACGATATCTAAACCGAAGGAGGTATGGTTATGAGGTTGAAGAGATTACTTGCCGGAGCTCTGGTAGGCGCGCTCACGCTGACGACAATCCCGGCGACGGAAATCATAAGGGCAGAAGAAGTAGAAACATATACGTTTACTGACAGAAAAGGAGTGACCGTCACTGTTCCCGTGACAGCATTCGCTATCAGGGTTGTGGATTTTGTTCCGGGCGATCCCTGGACAACTGTAGAGCAGAATCAGGATCCGGAAGCGGCATTAGGTCTTCCTGACTTTGACCAGAAGGATGACACTTACAAAGCGGATATTACTCTTGGCAAGAAAGGTGTTCTCACGCTTGAACTCGGCAGTTATATCGATGACAGAGACGGGGATGACGTATATATCTTCGAAGACGGACCGGAAGTCGAATCTATTTATGTTGCGATAAGCAATGATCTTGAAACATGGTATGAGATCGGAAGAGTTGAAGGCGCAACAGCTGGTTTGGATATCAATGGGAAAGTCCCGGAAGGAGACGTATTCAAATATGTCCGCCTTACAGACACCGGAGAAAATGGAGGCGGTACCTACGCCGGAGCGGATATCGATGCAGTTTGCGGACTTAATACAATAGAAGAAGATGCTGTCGACATCGGGGATGATGATGTTGGGCAGGTCATGAATGTGAAACTCGTCAATAAGAAAGTGAAACGCATGTACATTTCCTACGATCCGGTTGAGGATGCAGAAGGCTATGAGATCCAGTATTCCAATAGCAGTTCGATGGATAATTCCAAGGCTTTTAAAACGAAAGCGGTCAAGGGTTATTTCAAGAACGCCAAAGGAAAGAAAGTCTCCTTTATGAAGGGGAAGACCTATTACGTAAGAGTTCGTGCTTTCATTACAGATGAGGATGGCGAGAGGATATTTGGCGAATGGTCAGACACGCAAAACGTGACTATAACAAAGTAATGTAAGAGGATCCCCGGGCGAGTGCTCGGGGGTTTTTTTGTACAGACTTTTCCATCAGGGGGTGTGCATGTGGCGGGACACTGAACTTGTCGTAAACGGGACATGATGATTTACAGAAATGCCCTTTTCACAAGGCCTTGCAAATGGCCTTATTTTATTGCCTCGAAAACAGAACTGGTGTTCCTAAAGTTCTCTGCCAATATCCCGAAAATCGGTTTCGTCTCGGGACGTTCAAAATGTCATAAACGGGACATAAAATCTCCCGAAGAATATCATCTCCGGGAGACTGGCAAAACGCTGAAATTTCAAGGAATATTGAGGCTTCTTCTACTTGAGATAACCATTATTCCGTGATAGAATTTTCATGTAACAGAAGTAGTGGCAGTCTACTTTGTTACTTTAAACTTAAGGGCTCCCCGAAGGTTGCTCTTATTGATGGTAGCGGTCTTCAAATCGTTGAGGATGACCGGCTTATATGGCCGGTTATTTTCATCCTTTTGACCATCAACAAAATACTTCTTAAGTTCTTCAGGATGTGCATATTCATAAGAAGAGTGCTGGTACTGCAACACTGGTCATCGATATCGTATACAGAAAAAGATGAGAAATTAAAACGGGACATTGACCCGATTACGACAGGTTGGATGTCCCGCCACAGAAAGTTTTGCTCGGGGAGTAGCGCAACTGCGTTAAGACATGGTAAAATGGATGCATCTTATTTGAATTTGAGGGAGGTAGATTTATGAGGTTAAAGAAAGTATTGGCCGGTGTTCTGGCAGGCGCTCTGTTCCTTACGGGATTACCGTTGACTTCCATCAAAGGTGCTGAAGGCACCAATTTGCTGATAAACGGTAGTGGAGAGGATGGCATGACCGGCTGGACAGATCCGGATGATGTTTGGATGCCGTCATTGTATTCCACGAATCATACGGCAATCGATGGAGAGACCTTCTTTTGGCCATCAAAAAGAGCCTGTGCTTCTGCCACGATGTATCAGGATGTGAGCATAACCGCTTATCCCACCGGTTCCGCAATGAGGCTTTCGGCCTGGCTTGCCAATTACAACCAATCGCCGCATGATCAGGCTACACTTGAGCTTTCGTTTATTGATGCATCAGGGAATGTACTGGCGTCAGATTCTTCTCAGCAACGTAATCCTGAATGGGGGCTGCATGAGATAATAATGAATATTCCATCCGGAGCAGCCAAAGCCCGTGTCAGCTGTATAGCAACAAGGTTTGTCGGGTCGGACAACGATGCTTATTTTGACGATATTCGTCTTGTGACGACGGGTAAAGCGGTTAGGGATGTTATCGTTACCGGCGATAAGGATAAGGTCAAAGCGGGAGACACGATACAGCTTTCTGCTACAGATGGGGTTTACTCACAGGCTTCTGATTTTGAATGGAGTTCTTCGTACGACCAGATCGCAACCGTTGACGAAAACGGATTGGTTACAATAAGTTCTGATGCTGATTTTGCCGATCAGGAAGTATGGATCTATGCAAAATGCAAAACCACGGGAGTTGTAGGAAAGTACTATATCAATTCTGATAAAACAAATGATCCCGAACCCGAACCGGGGCCGCAGCCCGAGATTGAAGAGGGCCCGGAGGTTACAGCGACAGTTTCTGTCAAATTGAAATGGAAAGCAGTTTCGGGCGCCAAAGGATATGTGGTTTATGAATATAATGCTGATGAGGGGATCTACGAAGAGCTGGCAAGTTTGTCCAAGAAGAAAACATCTTATGTTGTATCAGATCTTGCGCTTGGAGAAAGCTATTCATTTATGGTTCGTTCATTTAAGAAGAGCGGCCGAAAGAAAGTATTTTCCGAGGATTCGAATATCATCATAATAAACCTTTGAATAGATTTCCGTTAAGGACACAAAGATGCTCTGCCAGAAATGGCGGGGCATTTTCTGTTACAGAAAGTTTTGGTTGCGGAGTAGCGCGGGAGGGGTGGAGCGTGGTAAGATGAAGGCATCTTATGCGAGGGAGGTAAACTATGAGGTTACAGAAAGTATTGGCGGGAGTAATGGTAGCTGCACTTGCTTTTGGTGCTATGCCAGTGAGTTCCGTCAGAGCGGAAGATGAGGTGCCGATTGATGAAGCGCACTTTCCGGATGAGGTTTTCAGGAGTTATGTGAGCGAAAATTACGATTCTGATGGGGATGGGTCATTGGCGGATTGGGAGATAATGATGACTACGCGTATTTATGCTGAAGGAGTAGGCATCAGCACCCTGAAGGGAATAGAATACTTTACGGCGTTGAGGGAGCTGTACTACTACGACAACCAGCTCACAACATTGGATGTGAGTAAGAATACGGCGTTGGAGAAGCTGTACTGCGCCTTCAACCAGCTCACCACGCTGGATGTGAGTGGATGTACGGCGCTGACTGACTTGAACTGCGCCTTGAACCAGCTCACCACGTTGGATGTAAGTGGATGTACGTCTCTGAACGAGCTGAACTGCAGTGGCAACCAGCTCACCACATTGGATGTGAGTAAGAATACGGCTTTGGAGGGGCTGAGCTGCAACTATAACCAGCTAACTACTCTGGATGTGAGTGGGTGTACGGCGCTTGAAAGGCTGGATTGCGAGGGAAACGAACTCACCGCACTGGATGTAAGCGAGTGTACGGAGCTGAGGGAGTTGATTTGTAATTTTAACCAGCTAACCGATCTGGATTTGAGCAGCAACGTGAATTTGGAGGAGTTCTATGGCGAAGGAAATCAGTTTACAGAAGTGGATGTATCTGCTCTGACGAACCTCAAGGAGTACGACGGCACTCTGGATACAGAAAGAAAGGTGCTCATCTATGGCGTATCCGACCTCCCCGAACTCACCCCCGACAAAACCATCAAGGTCGGCGAGAAGGTGACCTTCAAGGTCAGGAAGAAACCTGCCAGCATGGAAGGCTTTGTTCCGGGAGAAGTCGTTTCCGTGAAGGTGAAGGGGAAGAAGGTGATCGTGAAAGGCAAGGCTCCGGGAACGGTTACCGTCATGGCTTATAATAAGAAGGGTAAGGAGCTCGGGAGCTGGGTTGTGAAAGTGGAGTAATCCACCAAACCGCCGCAACCCGCCTTCTCGGCAATTCTACGAGGGGCCAAAAGTACTACATTCTGTAAAGAACTTATCACCGTCAGAGGCGCTGATGTGGTAGCAAACGAAAAGACCGCCCCTCTCCCCTCGCCGTTAGTCTGGCTAATCTATGGACGGTCCTCTCTGCGGTGCTTACTTCTTTTCAAGCATATCAGCTGTAACTGTAACTGTAAATGAAGTTCTGTACAAACCACCCATCAGGGAAGAGCAACATCACAGAAACCTCCCATAATCGATCTCTTCCTCAATAACCGCCATAGCATAATGACCCTTGATCTCTGATTGGTGTTCGAAACCCTTCCTGGTCTTATACGTGATCGGTTCCTTCAGGAGCTTGATCTTCCCTGTCTTGATCTCTTCATATCCGTACAGAACGGCATACGGAAGATGGCCAATACAGTCTATCGGTGTCTGCCTGATTTCCTCTGCTCGTTCGATCGCCTGATGGAGTTCTCCATCGGTCGCGTTTGAAGTGTAATACGCAGGAGAGTTTCGCTTGAATTCTACGATGTTATCCATGGCTGCTTACCTCTTCTCCAGTATACGCTCTGAGGGAGGGGATGTCAAAGCGCCGCGGAGGGTATTAGTGGGGTTCTGTACAATACACAATTCCCGCGCTCCATCCTTGTCTACTGTGCGTATTGCGTTCTGTGGCGTTCAGAGCCATTAATGTGACAGAACAGAACAACGCACAGTCCGCCGCTTCTCCATCAGGGGATGGGGGAGTGGACGGTCTGGAGGAAGAATCGAATGGCAGCATGCCGCCTTGGAGGAGTTGACAGAACGGAGATTAGAGCGTATATTGACAATATAAAGGTGCTACCGCAGTACAAGCGGTTAGTCCGGAATTATTAGCGTTATAGCCGCCAAAAGTTTCCTAGGCTCAGGCGGCTATTTTCGTTTACCTATCTCAAAGAAGAGAATGGAAACTGTTGCTAACATGATAACGAACTGAATCAAGTCAGAAGTATTCATAAGCAACACCCTCTCTGATGTATTCCCTTGCGGGTTATATCTTATCGGGGCTTGTACTCCCCGGAGAGGACTAACCGTCTACCTACAATAGCACCACCAACAGCATACCATTACGCATCAGCATCCGCTAGGGTGCTCTTTTTATGTCAGGAGGCTCTGATGGAACTGATCTACAACGGAACGGACATAACGGATGATGTGCGGATCCTCCGCGCCGAATACGAGTGTTTCCTTGGAGAGCACGCAGACAGGTTAAGGATAGTCATCGACTCCTCCGACGAAGCAACCTCCGGCTGGGGCTTCGCTCCGGGCGATACGTCAAAGCCAAGCTGGAGAGGTCTGTGTAAGGAACCTGCTCTCGATCGTGCAGGGAGAAAACCCCTACGAGCGCTCCAAAGGCCTCTCGGCATCCCTGACGGATACGCCGGTAACCTCTGCCGGAATCGTCGCTGCGGAGGTTGGACAGGTTCTGGAGGAGTACGAGCCACGGATGGATGAGGAGGATATAGAACTCACCGTCAGAGATGTGCTAACAGAGGCGTATATGCTCCATGCTGACGTGGGGAGATGTTGTTATGGACGGAAAGCTTGTTGCATGATATGATGGATACATCAAATTCAGGGGGTTGTTTATGAATACAAAGAGATTGCTAACGGTAGGTTTGTCCTTAATGATCCTTGTGTTGGCCACAGTCTTTATGGTTCCGATCGGCGTACAGGCTGCTGGAAAGGTAAAGCTTTCGAAGACCACGCTGACCTTTGACTCGCCATCGGCGAAGGCGCAGACCGTGAAGATTAAAAACGTGAAGAAGAAGAACGTGAAAAGCATCAGCGTTACAAACGTGTATGATAATATTATTGAGGTCCAAGCGAACAAAAATAAGCTGAAGCTTACAGTAACTCCCAAGGGAGAGGGAACCGCAGTTTCCGTGGTGATTTGCGTACGGTTTAAGAAGCCGGTGAATCATGATACGGAAGCATATCTTTATCTGGAAAACGTGACCGTAAAGGGAGGAGAGGATCCGTCTCCCGGTCCGCAGCCGGAAAAAGTAACGGCGATCTCCACGCCTGCGCAGCTTCAGGCAATGCAAAGCTATACAGCAGATCAGACCGTTTATGAGCTGGCCAACGATATCGATATGACCGGTCAGGAGCCGGTGAAGGGATACGGATACGGACTTTCCGACTTTGTTCTGGACGGAAAGGGATATACGATCAAATGCGATAGACCTGTGTTTCTGATCAATGAAGGAACCATCAGAAATGTTCATTTTGATCTGGATTTCCAGGCGAGGACTTCGGATAAAAGCAATCCGCTGACGGCGTTCTGGTCGGAGAGCTACGGCAACAACATCGGCCCGGTCATGACGAATAATGCGGCGGGAATACTTGAGAACTGTGTTTCTACGGGAACCATTGATATTACCTATGACGAAAAGATTGAGCAGAGAAATTATGACGGAAGCGATACGATTACTCTCGCTATTGCCAAAGTAGGCGGGCTGACCGGTAGTAACGGATGCGGGTTGATTAAGAACTGCAAAAGCAGCGTTACGATCAAAATGACGTTTGGTAATTCCGATTTCGCCTATGTCGGAGGGATCGCGGGAGAAAACAGCGGAAATGAGTATCTGGACAATGGGGTCTTTGAATGCATCTTCGACGGAGATATTGTTCTGATGGATAACATGATGGCCAGTGCCGGGGGGATCAGCGGCTCCTCCTCTGGCGATGTAAGAGACTGCCTGAATACAGGCTCCGTTCGGATTCCGGATGGCGCATACGCGAATTTGGGAGCCGGAATTATCGGTATTGGGAGCCGTTCCGGTTCGGTGGAAAGGTGCCTTTCTACAGGAGGTGTGGATTGTGGTTTATATGGCTATGTCGTTTCCGTAGAGTCGTTGGAAAACGTTATGCCGACCTTTACGGATGCGTATTATCTCATCTCAAAATCGGACGGATTTAATTACCTGCCCGAAGCCTTTGCCGTCCCGGGCACCAAAGGAATCACCGATGAAGAGCTTCTTGACGAAGCGACCTTTACTGGCTTTGACTTTACCAATGTTTGGGAAATGGGAGCGAACGGGCCGAGGCTTAAGAATTTGTCATAGAATTGTAAACGTGCTCCTATCACAAATGATTGACAGCAGTATCATGATTTCATGGGATCGTATGTGGAAACTGGTGCTGCGGTAACCGGGTTGTGAAGGTGGGATGATCGGATTTGCTCCGTCAGGGATCATACCTTGGCGGGGCTTTTCTTCCCCCATGCTCGATGTGATTACCCCTTAAACCTGTCGTTTTCGGGACATACATATTTCCGAGAGACCTTATAAAATGGGACTTCTTAACGGGGTCCCATTTTCTATGCTCTGAAAACCAAACTGATGTTTGCGACTATTGCAGCATGAATCCCGAATTTCCTGCAATGACCGGGAGAATTTATCTGTCGGGATTGGACACGCTTTCATTCCTATAGATTTTTCACACCCCTTGCGCAAGAATATGTTTTATTTTATAATGGTTTTCAGTATGTACACCGTTTGCTGAAGAGAAGGAGTTGCATTATGATCGAAGCAACGAGTTGTGGCGGTGTAGTCATTTTTCGAGGAAAGATACTGGTGCTTTATAAAAACTACCGGAACCGGTATGAGGGCTGGGTCCTCCCCAAGGGAACCGTTGAGGCGGGGGAGCAGCATGAGGATACCGCGCTTCGGGAGGTGAAGGAGGAAACCGGCGTTTCGGCGAAGATCATGCGCTACGTCGGGGTCAGCAACTATACCTTCCAGGTCCCGGAGGATCTGGTGGAGAAAAATGTGCATTGGTATCTGATGATGTCGGACAGCTATTACAGCAAGCCACAACGGGAAGAATTTTTTGTGGATTCCGGGTATTACAAATACCATGAAGCCTACCATCTTCTGAAATTTGCCAATGAAAAACAGATTCTGGAGAAAGCCTGGCAGGAATATCTGGATATGCGCAGGAATAATCTTTGGAAGAGATACCGGGAAGCATAGCCTATGCATTGGGGAAAGGATCTTTACGTCGGAGACAGTATAAAGAATCGCAAAAAAGCGGTGATAAAAAGCGTTGAAGCGGAAAAGGACGGATCGTTGATCTTGATCTGTCTTTCCCTGAATCCCGAGGAACAACTGGACCTCTTTCCCGCGCGGGTCGTTTTTTCCTATGAATGGCTGAAGGAAGAGCTTAAGATCGTCGGGATCGCGGCGGACCGGGAGGAAGCCTTTGAAACGGTGCGGCGGATGTCGGAGGATGCCGTGACCAAAACCGGGGACGGAAATTTGCGGGGACTGTTTACGAACGGGGAGAATCTGGAGGAAACAGATTAGGACTATGCCGACCGCTCTTTTGATTCTGAAAACAATCTTAAAGGTTGCTCTGATCGCCTTGCTGGTCTTTCTGGCTCTGATTCTGCTGCTTTTGTTTTTCCCGTTTTTCTACCGGGTGGATATCAAGGGGAACGGGTCCTTCCGGATCAAGGTGAACCTGCACTGGTTGTTCTATGTGCTCTATCTGTCGGCGGTGTTTACCTTCGGAGAAGACAAGGCGCCGCCTCTTGTGATCCTTCGGATCTTCGGGATACCGATCCAGCTCCGGCCGAAGAAGGAAAAGAAAAAGAAGAGAAAGCGCAAAAAGGAAGAGCCTGAGGAAGCCGAAGAAGGAAAGAATACGGAGGAAAATCCGCCTTCGGAGAAGCCCGAAAAGGAGGCTGCTTCCGAAGAGACGGAGCAGGATCCCGGGCAGATCTCCTCGGAGGATGCGGGCAGCACGGACGGGGCTGCCAAAACGGAGGATAAGGACAGCGAGGACGAAGATCCCAAGGCAAAGAAAGCGAAGGCTCCCGGAAAGCTCGAAAAGCTGATCGCGGCGTTTAAGGATGAGAGAAACAAAGCGGCGATAAAGCATCTTATCGAGGAGCTGAAAAAGCTGTTTTCCCATTACAAGCCCCGGAAGATTCGCATGAATTTCGTGTTTTCCACCGGAGATCCGGCGAATACCGGAAAGCTTACCGGCATCCTTTCGCTCGTTCCTTACGTCTATCAGCGGGGAAACAGGGTGATCCCGGATTTTGAAGCGGACAAGGCTTATCTGAAAGGGAAGGCGTCGATCCGGGGCCATATGATCCTGTTCTTCGCGCTGGCCATGCTGATCAGGCTCTTAAAGGACAGGAATTTCAGGAGAATGATCCGAAAGAGAAAAGGAGGAAAATAAATGGCTAATTCATTCAACGAAACAGTAAACGCCCTGCTTAAGGGAATGGACGGGTTCATGTCCACAAAGACCGTGGTCGGCGAACCCATGCATGTGGACGGAACGATCATTATCCCGCTGGCGGATGTTTCCTTTGGAATCGGGGCCGGGGCCTTTGAAAAGGACAAATCCAATAACGGCGGCGGCGGTATGGGCGGAAAAATCCAGCCGGCTGCGCTGCTCGTGATCAGGGACGGCGTATCCAAGCTCGTATCGATAAAAGAGGGAAATGACGGCATGGGCAAGATCCTGGACCTGGTGCCGGATATTATCGGAAAGCTTACCTCGAAGAAGGGGAAGAAGGGCGAGAAGGAAGAAGAAAAAGCGGAGCTTCCTGCGGAAGCGGCTTCCGAGGAGGTCTCCGAATAAGGCAGGCGGGACTCTGGCCGCAGGGAAACCGGAGATGTGATCCGGGCGCCTTGCGGGAGAGGGCTGCAGCAAGAAAATTCGGACAAAAAAAGACCGGCACACGCCGGTCTTTTTATTTGTGCTTTCTAGGCTCTCTCAACTTTTCCGGACTTTAAGCACTGCGCACAGACATAAAGTCTCTTCGGAGTCCCGTTCACCTTGCATCTCACAGATTTAATATTGGATTTCCACATATGGTTGGATCTTCTATGAGAATGGCTCACGTTGTTTCCGTAATGAGCGCCTTTCTCGCAAATCGCGCATTTCGCCATGATTCTCACCTCCCGGTCTTCCTGATTTCAACTCCCCTTCGGAGCTGACAACACCCATATCATAACAGAAGGAGGGCAGGGATGCAAGAATTTTTTGTACTTTTTATCGGGGCTCGGGAATTGACGTTACTGTTCACACCCTAATGTCAGTAACTTAAGCAAATCTACATGTTGGCGTCGCTTCCGTAAGCCATCTCCCAGACTCTGTGCGCGCGGGGCCCCGCGATAGTATCGGCCACCCGGAAAATAACGGTCCCCCCCCCGTGCTCGGTCCGGGGCCCTCTTACTCGCGCTCCGAGGGACGTTTTGGGCTTAAGTTACTGACATTGGTTCACACCCCTTGCGGCAACGGGCGGCTTCAAAAAGCGCGGCCCTGCCAAGTGTGAACAGTAACGTTTCGGGTATATAATGGTCACTATTTTGCGGTCGGGCTGTTGACAGGGCCTGTATGTTGTGCTAGTTTAATTATTAAATAGAGCCATAATAATATAGGGGAATAAGGAGAGAACAGGAAATGTTGAGAAAAGCTTTGATAAAAGGGGTGCGGTCTGCGGTTGTGTCCTTGCTGACGGCCGGTATGCTGGCTTCGCCGGTGCTTACTATGGCGGAGGAGATTGGAACAGAGGATATGGAGGCGGCTGCTTCGGCAGAGACGGAAGCGGCTGAATCGACAGAGGAAACGGAGGAGCTTTCGCAGCCGCTGGAGGCCGGGGTGAAGGTTACGAGTATTGATATTATCGGACCGGTCACGATGGCGGTCGGAGCCTCCCAGCAGTTATCGGCTTATGTTCTTCCGGAAAACGCCGAAAACAAAGAGGTGGAATGGGAGTCCGGAAATGTCAAGGTGGCTACGGTGGACTCGAAGGGAATTGTGACCCCGAAAACCGACGGCACGGTTACGATCTACGCCAGGGCAAAGGACGGAAGCGGTGTCCGGGGAGAACTGGAGATTACCGTCGGAGCCGTGAAGGTGAAGAGCATTCTGGTGAACGGGACCGAAAAAACCATGGTACAGGGAGGCGCCTCCCAGCAGCTTACGGTTGAGATCGAGCCGTATAATGCGACGAATCCGAGTGTGAGCTGGAGAACGAGTGCGTCCAGCGTTGCTACGGTGGATGCCGCGGGGAAGGTAACGCCGGTGGGCCCCGGTTATGTGGATATCATTGCCATTGCGAAGGACGGGAGCAATGTAGAAGGAAAGTTTACGATCGAGGTGGCACCGAAGGCGAACGATATGAAGAGTGTCGCGCTGGGGAAGAAGACCACGGTGAACGGGAAAACGACCTGGGAGGTAAGCGCGACCTGGCTTGCGAATAACTACGGCTCGGGCTACGAGATCGAGTGGTCCAAGGCGGACGACTTTGATGAAAGCTGGAAAAAGGTATTCCGTAAGACGATTAAAAAGCCGTCTACAACAGCCCTTACAACAACAATAAAGAAAAAGGGCACCTGGTACTTCAGGGTACGCTGCTTTAAGACGGTGAAGAATCCGGAGACCGGAGAGGAGAAAACGTTGTACGGAGCCTTCGGCAAGGTGAAATC
>JAFSXC010000059.1 GCA_017450105.1 Lachnospiraceae bacterium
GACCTCATTAAACTGCAATGCTCTTATCGCTGTATTTTCTGACAATTTCTCTCCCTCCTGAATTTACTGGGTTTGCGGGTTCATTTGTGGTACCGGATTAATAAATTTGTAGTACCAGATTACGTTTTTGCAGCATCCTTCGATGCTGGTAAAACCTCTGAAGCCTTGCAAAAAGGGGCATCTCAAGTATTTTTCATACTGAGACGCCCCTAAAAAGTGAAGCTCTGATTTCTTTGTGGTACTTCGATTCAAACGTATTATACGGTATTAAAATGTATTATTGACAGCAATTTTGTAGTACCAGTGTAGTACCTGGTCAATTTACCCCTCGAATAATTTCCTCTTCCTCTCCACCATTTCATCGATCCGGGAAATGTAAAGATCCAGGTCTTTCACGGTGTCACAGCGTTCAATTCTCCCATCCGCAAACACCCTTTTCGAAACGGTCCCGGCCCCGCAGGCCGCAATGTCGCCCACCTCCTCCATCATAAAAATATTATAAAGCCCCTCCTTCCCCGGAGCGGCGTAGCCGACATTTTCGAAGTTCCCGGCCATGTTCTTCTGGCGGTAGAGGTAGTACGGGAGGCGGCCGAGCTCGCGGCAGGCGGCTTCGGTGAGCTTCATCTGGGCATCGGTGTTCTTCATCTGGAAGGCCCGGTAGGAATCCCATTCGATCTTCAGCCGGGAGGCGCGCTTCAGGGCGAGGGAATGTACGGTAATATCCTCCGGAGCAAGGCGTTTTACCTCCTCCAGGGTATGCAGCACATCCTCCTCAATCTCGCCGGGAAGCCCCATAATGAGGTCCATGTTGATGTTCGTAAAGCCCATGTTGCGGGCCAGCGCATAGCTTTCGACCGTCTGCTCCACCGTGTGCCGTCTTCCGATCAGGTCCAGCGTTTTCTGGGAAAAGGTCTGCGGATTCACGGAGATCCGCGTTACTCCGTGTTCCTTTAAGACAGCCAGCTTTTCCTTTGTTATGCTGTCCGGCCGGCCCGCCTCCACCGTAAGCTCCAGCGCCTCCTTCATCGGAAACAGGTTCCAAAGAGTACGAAGCAAACGGTCCAGCTCCTCCGCCTCCAGCGCCGTCGGGGTCCCTCCGCCCACGTAAACCGTCAGAAGGGGCCGGTCCGAAAAGAGCTCGGACACAGAGGAAAGCTCCTGAAAAAGAGCCTTCAGATAGTCCTCCTTGCGGTCAGAAAACCTCTCCAGCGGATAGGACGCAAAGCTGCAATAAGCACAGGTCGTCGGGCAGAAGGGGATTCCCACATAAAGAGAATAACCGTTTTCCTTCTCCAGCCGCCGGATCACGGAGAGCTCACGCTTCGCGATCTCCGTGGCAAGAGCGATCTTTTCTCTGGAGCAGAAATACGTTTTCTCCATATAGGAGGCGATCTCCTCCTCTCCCCTTCCGTCGGCGAGAAAGCCCATCGGGATCTTCACGGGGCGGATCCCGGTCAGGCTCCCCCAGGGCAGTCTCCTCCCGGTTTCTCCGGAGAGCCTCCGGTACAGTTCCTGCTTGATCCGGTTCTTAACCGCGATCCGGTCGTCTCCCTCCGGGATCGATACATAAATCTGTTTTTCTTCCTTGCTTTCCGGCATTCTGCCCTCAAAAACAAAGACATCCTCCGCCGGGAAGAAAGCCTTCACCAGGGAATGGATGTCGTAGGAATAGCCGGGTTTATCTGTAATTACCTGTATCATTTTTTTCCTCTACAAAAAGAGATTTGAAACCTTTTCTCTTCCGATCGTCGTCGTCCCCATGTGGCCGGGATATACAACCGTATCATCCGGCAGCGGAAACAGCTTTTCATGGATCGAGCGGACCAGCGCACTCATGCTTCCCTCCGGAAAATCCGTCCTTCCGATGGACGACTCAAAAAGAGTATCCCCGGAGAACAGGGCTCCTTCCTCGGGAAAATAAAAGCAGCATCCGCCGGGCGTATGTCCCGGGATATGGATCACGCGGATCGTAAAGCCCGCAAGCTTCAGCTCCTGCCCGTCCGAAAGCAGTTCATCCGCGCTGTAGGTTTCCCTATGGCCGATCATCCCGCAGGCATTGAGCTGCATGCTCTCCAAAACGCGCTTTTCCTCCTTCAGGATCAGACGCGGTATTTTGTATTTCTTCGCCAGCTCCTCCGCCGCCATCACATGGTCAAAATGGCCGTGGGTAATCAGGATTGCTGCCGGCTTTCCCTCGATCTTCTCGATTTTCGATACGATCCTCGGAGCTTCGTCACCCGGATCAAGGATGAGCAGTTCCTTCGTATCCTCGTTCATCACCAGATAGCAGTTTGTACCCACCATACCTACCGTAAGGCACTCTACCTTCATCAGCCGGAGCTCCTTTCAATATCGATGACGCCGCTGACCTGTCTGACCTTGGAGGCCAGAACAGCGAGCTGTTCCTTGTTCTTTACCGCAAAGGACACGGAGATCGTAACGATGCCGTGCTTGCTGGTCGTGGAATTAATGGAGCGGATACTGATCTCCTGCTCCGTAAAGATCTTGGACAGGTCCACGAGAAGCCCGGTCCGGTCATGACAGAAGATCCGGATCTCCGCGACAAACAGTCCGTCCGCGGGCAGAGCGGAGGTCTCCCATTCCGCCTCGATCAGACGGTTTTTCTCCATGTCGGAAAGATTGATCACATTGATACAATCCGTACGATGGATGGAGATCCCACGGCCTCTGGTTACAAAGCCCACGATCTCATCCCCGGGCACCGGCGAGCAGCACTTGGAAAAACGTACGCTCACGTCCTGGATCCCCTGAACGACGATCCCGCTGGTCTTTCTCTTCTCCTCCGGAAGCTTACGGGCAGTTTCGTTAATGGCCTCGACAAGATCCTCGTCGGTAACCTTTTCCGGATGGTCCTTTTTGTATTCCTCGTTCAGTTTATTGACGATCTGGCCTTCCTTGATGCCGCCGCGGCCGACTGCTGCCAGAACGGCCTCCCAGTTGTTGTAGCCGTATTTTCGGATCGCCTTCTGCTGGTAATCGGGCTTGGCAAGCTCCGCCAGATTCAAAGAATGCGTCTTCGCGTAGGCGGCGATCAGCTCCTTCCCCCGAAGGACATTCTCCTCCTTAAGCTCGCTCCGGAACCATTGGTTGATCTTGTTCCGGGCCTGGGTACTCTTCACCACGGAGAGCCAGTCACGGCTCGGGCCTCTGGAGTTTTGGGAGGTCAATATTTCGATCCGGTCTCCGTTCTGGATCTCGTAATCGATGGAGACCAGACGGTCGTTCACCTTTGCGCCCACCATCTTGTTTCCGACGGCGCTGTGGATACTGTAGGCAAAGTCCACCGGAGTGGAGCCCATGGGCAGGTTCTTCACATCCCCGGTCGGGGTAAAGCAGAAGACCGTATCCGCAAACAGATTCAGGTCGCTCTTTAACAGGGACATAAATTCGCGGTTATCCGCCATGTCCTGCTGCCACTCCAGGATCTGACGAAGCCAGGAGAGCTTCGCCTCTTCCTGCAGCTTCACATTCTTTCCGTCTGCGGCTTCCTTGTATTTCCAATGGGCGGCAATTCCGTATTCCGCCGTTTTATGCATTTCATAGGTTCGGATCTGGATCTCAAAGGGCTGGCCGCTTGGCCCGATCAGCGTCGTATGGAGCGACTGGTACATATTGGGCTTCGGCATCGCAATATAGTCCTTGAACCGCCCCGGAATGGGCGTATAGATCTCATGGATCACACCGAGCGCCGCATAGCAGTCCTTCACGGATTCGACAATAATCCGGATCGCAAACAGATCATAAATCTGGTCGATCGTCTTTCCCTGGTTCACCATCTTCCGGTAAATGCTGAAGAAATGCTTGGCCCGGCCGTCGATCTCGGCCTCGATATGGGCACCCTCGATCGCGTCCTTCACATCCTCCACAAGGTCATGGACGTACTGTTCCCTGACCTCCTTCCGGACCGCCACCTTCTCCACCAGATCGTAATAGGCCTCCGGCTCCAGATATTTTAACGCCAGATCGTCGAGCTCTACCTTGATCTTGCTGATACCGAGGCGCTGCGCGATCGGCGCGTAGATCTCCTGGGTTTCCTTCGCGATACGGATCTGGGAATTACGGGGCTGGTGCTTCAGGGTACGCATATTATGAAGCCGGTCCGCGAGCTTTATGATGATCACACGGATATCCTTGGCCATGGCGAGGAACATCTTCCGCAGGTTCTCCGCCTGCATCTCAAACCGTTCCTGATTCTTATCGCCTACCCGGGTGGTCAGATGGAGATTTTTCAGCTTCGTCATCCCGTCCACGAGAAGGGCCACGTCCGGGCTGAATTCCTTCTCGATCTCGTCCGTGGTCATCACCGTATCCTCCACCACGTCATGGAGAAGCCCGGCCACGATCGTTTCCTTATCCATTTCGAGCTCGGCCAGGATGATCGCGACGGAAAGCGGATGGATAATGTAGGCCTCCCCGGATTTTCTCTTTTGTCCTTCATGAGCCTTATCCGCCGTCTGGTAGGCCTTTTCGATCAGGGAAATATCGTCCGAGGGATGGTAACGGCGGACACGTTTGATCAGCAGATCGTAAAGCGTCTCGGGAGCGACGAACTCCTTAAAACGGGGAAGACTTTCGCTTCTGGGCAGAATCCGCTCTTCCAGCCTCTCCAGCTCATCAATCTTCTCTTTTTGGAGTCCTGTGCCTTCCATGGTCCGTCACCTCCCTTCCGTTTCGGAGCTGGTCAGAAATAAGCAAGCTTAAAAGTTATTTATGAACAGATCCTTACTCAAATAGATATATATTTTATCAGCTTTGTCAGGCTTTGGCAAGACAGGAAGGAGTATTCTGACATCAGGGCATCGCCAGCGCAAACTCCAGGATTCGTCCTGCACAGGCCAAAAGGTCCCCGCGGTTCAGCGCCCCCAGCTCCATCGCTTTCTTTACCCGCTCCGGGAAGCCGGTCGCCATCTTGATATCATTTCCGGCCAGGATCTCTTTATAATGCTCAGCGCGGTTCCACCAGTCGCTGCACACGATCCCCTGATAGCCCCATTCATTCCGCAGAAGCTTCGTCAGAAGGTCATGGGACTCGGAGGCCCGCTGGCCGTTGATCGCGTTGTAGGCGGTCATGATTACATGGGGCTTTGCGTCCTCGATCATCATGCGAAAGCCCTTGAGATATATTTCCCGCAGCGCGCGTTCGCTGACTCTGGAATCTGAATGCTTACGGTTGGTTTCCTTGTTATTCGCCGCGAAATGCTTGGGGCAGGCGGAAACGCCGTTTTCCTGAACGCCCCTTACAAAGGCCGCTGCCGTGAGGCCCGTCACGACCGGATCCTCGGAATAGTATTCGAAGTTCCGACCGCACATCGGGTTCCGGTGGATGTTCATTCCCGGCGCCAGCCAGATATAGAGATTGTTTTCCAGCAGCTCCTCTCCGCCGGCTCTTCCCACCTCACAAACCAGCTCCTGGTCAAAGGAGGCCGCCAGGAGAGTTCCGCAGGGCCAGGCCGTCGTCGTGATCCCGGTTTCTTCGACGATCCTTACCCCCGCCGGGCCATCCGCCGTCATAAAGGAGGGAAGGTCATACTCCGGCATATTTAAGAAGCCGCAGGTATTGGCCACGCCGGTATTCGGCTGTCCCCCGCACAGATGGATCAGCTCGTCATCATCAAGGGAAGCCAGGAAGTCCTCCAACGATTTTCTGCCTTCTGCTACCTCCGTAAAGGAAAATTTTCCGTCCATATAGGGCTCGAACAATTTATGACGTTCCCGGCCCTTTGCCTCGGGCATGATCCCTTCTGCCTGGTCGGGTGCGAGCTTTTCAAAGATACATTCATTCAGATCAAGCGGTTCCCCGGTGGGAAGCTCCTCAAAGCTTCCGTCCGAACGCAGCCTTTTATGTAAGGAGGTGGGCGGGAGCAGACTTTCGCAGGCTTCGCAGACAACGGCCTCCTTCAGAAGCAGCGTTTTCTCCAAAGGCAGGGCGCTTCGCACATCGCCTCCAAGGAAGAAGCGGTATTCCCCCTCCTCAAGCACAAAAGCAGATTTTTTGATCAGCCCGGTATCGTCAAAGGAAGCCATCCTGCTCCTTGGTGCCGTCAGGATCAGCGTCTGGGTCTCTCCCGGCATTAAGTCCCGGGTCTTCGCATAGGTAAGCAGCTCTCTCTTCGGCTTCCCGAGCTTTCCCTGCGGAGCGGAAAAGTAAAGAAGTACGGCCTCCTTTCCGCTGCGCCTCCCGGTGTTTGTCACCTGAACCGCCGCCCGGACCTCTTCTCCTTCCGCGTCCAGCTCCGATACCTTTTCTGAAAATGTCGTATAAGAAAGCCCCCAGCCAAACGGATAGACCACCTTTTCAGCGGCGCCGGCGATCGTTTCAAAATAACGATAGCCTACGTAAATATCTTCCGTATACTCTACATAATCGAAGCTCTCATGGAAATTCCCGGTCGACGGGTAGTCCCCAAGCTCTCCGGCAAAGGTATCCGGGAGCCTGCCGGAGGGATTCCCCAGACCGGTTAAAAGCTCTGCCGCCGCAAGTCCGCCCTCCATGCCTCCCTGCCAGGCAAGAAGCGCCGCATCCACGCTCTCTCCCTTTACAAAACGAAGATCCATCATCCCGCCCGCGTTGATCACGACGATGACACTGGAAAAGCGTTTCCGGAGCAGATCGAGCGTCTCCTCCTCCCGGTCGGTCAGGTAAAAGTCTCCCTTCGGGTAGATTCCGGCCGCGAGCTCCGGCATGGAGACCTCGTCCTCCCAGGGATTGGCTTCCTTCTTACATACCACCTCTGACCGATCCCAGCCCTCGGCCGAGAAGCGGCTGATCGTATAAACGGCCGTATCCGTATAGGCCGCGGCTGCGGCAAGAAGGTCCGATGGCACCTCCGCCTCCGGGATCAGGCCCGGCGCCGCTTTTTTCCCCTTATAGGCGTCGCTTACATAGTCCCTGTAATAGTCCGCCAGCGGCTCAAAGACCTCCGTATTTCCGAGCTTTTTCAGGCCCTCGTATAGATTGCGGATATAGGGGCAGCCAACATCGCCGCTTCCGCCGCCTCCCTTCACATAATCAAAGGTCCCCTTCCCGAAAAGCGCGACCCGTTTCCCCCTTTGCAGGGGCAGGGTATTCCGTTCGTTTTTCAGCAGAACCATTCCTTCCGCCGCCGCTTTTTCTGACAGAGCAATGTGCTCCTTTGACGCCGTCACCCGTCCCTCCCTTTTCAGAGGCAGGTTCGGCTGGTATAAGGCTCTGGCCCATCGTTTCATAGCTGTTCTCACTTTCCTTTTTTACTAATAAATTACCCTCATCATCCGAAAATGACAAGGGTAGTTTTTTTGAGCCGGTATATTTTTTTAATTGCCGCTTTATTACAGAACTTCAAATCCCTGTGCTTGAACGGATTTCTGCCTTGCCAGAACCTCCCGCACGGCAGCATCGCTTTCGCATGCGTCCAAGTTTTCAGCTCTTGCTTCTTTTCCTCGGAAATGGCCATGATCCGGGAATCGAATTTCGGCTGTTCCTTCAGCTCCTCCCGCGCACGCGGCTTCTGCCATAAAACGGACCTCCTTCTTCTCGGTATGAAGGGCAAGGGAGGAATCGGGCGCTGATTCCAAAAGCTTCTTCATCGCTGCGGCCACCCGGCGTCGTATCCCCGTTCAGCATGGCTACGCTGGCCAGCACAGCATCCTAGCCCTGTCCTGCGGCTTCTGTCCTCCTTATCCTGATTTTCTCCCTTTCCGAAATACTGAAGGCAAACGGTGGTGATATCATCATACTGTTCCTCCTCCCCGACAAACGCGGCGATACGGCTTCGGACTCTTTCATCCAGCTCCCTCGGCGTCAGAGACGGATCCTCATTTAACGCCCGGAGCATACCGCTTTTTTCAAGCATTTCCCCTTTCCCGTTGCGGGCCTCCGTAACCCCGTCCGTATACAGGAATACCTTATCACCCGGCTCGAGAAGAAGCTCGGACGTTTGGTATTCCCATTCCGGGAAGGCGGCAAGAATGATTCCGTGGTTATCCTCCAGAAACGTAAAATCGCCATTTCCCCGGCTGACCGCTGCCAGGTCGTGTCCCGCGTCCACGAATACAAGCCTTCCGTCCGAAAGGCAGAGCACCCCGATCCAGGCGGTGACAAACATATCCTCCACGCTTTCCTTACACAACAGCCTGTTTGCTTCCTCCAACGCCTTCTTCACATCGTCCCTGTAAAGCATAAGCCTGCTCTGCAGCACCTGCTTGCTCAACGCCATGAAAAGCGCTGCCGCGATCCCCTTTTCGGATACATCCGCGATCACAACGGCAAGATGGTCCTCGTCCACAAGGAAGAAATCGTAGAAATCGCCGCCCACCGTCTTTGCGGGAACCATCCTCGCAAAGAGATCAAATTCCCTACGCTCCGGGAAAGCCGGAAAGCTGCGCGGAAGCATGGATTCCTGGATCCGGGAGGCGAGGGCTAATTCTGTGTCGAGCCTCTCCTTTTCCAGGGTAATCCGGAGATTCTTCTCCACATAGTCCTTAAGCTTTGCGGACTGGTCTGTGAACGCCTCTGCCAGCGCCTCGATCTCATCTCCGGTCTTATAGACCTCCTCCATCTCAAAGACCGCGTTGTCTCCGGACAGCTCTTTGATCCGCCGGGTCATATGGTTGATGGGATCCACTCTTTTCTTTGACAGACGGCTTGCGGTCAGAGCGGAAAGGATCGTCAGACCGGAGGCGACAGCAACGACAAAAAGGATGTTTGTTCTATAGGAGCTTTGGATCCGGTTTTTCATTTCCGAAATGAGCTCTGCGGTTTGCATCCCCTGGATAACGTCCACCGACATCCCGTATTGCATCAGCTCCGCAAAAAGCTCCTCCGCG
Organism: Lachnospiraceae bacterium; assembly: GCA_017450105.1. Classification (GTDB taxonomy): domain Bacteria; phylum Bacillota; class Clostridia; order Lachnospirales; family Lachnospiraceae; genus RUG12461. Next base: position 8,827 of record JAFSXC010000059.1, read on the forward strand.
TCCAGCTCCCCTTTTTCCCTCTTCTCAATACCGTCCCGAATGATCTTATTGACACCCGCGCGGTTCATCTGTGTTACCTGTTCGGCAATCTCTTTTCCCTCTTTCTCAGCGGCAAGCTCCAGATGTTTTGCTCTCAGACCGAAAACCAGAGTAACGACGGCAGTCATGGCAACGATAATGATGATGATCATTCGGATCAGCTTTGCCGCCAGCCCCCACGACTTTTTTTTCACCTTTCGATCTCCAGAAACTGTGTATATCCGGCAGACTTCAGGGCGTTATAGAACACATCATTCATATGCGTAAGCTTCATCCGGCCGCCCTTTCTGTTCATGCTCTGGTAGATGCTGAGAAGGACTCTTAAGCCCGCGGACGAAGTATAGGTCGTATCTGCCAGATCAATGATAACAAGCATTACATCCTCCAGTTCTCCGTTCAGTGCTTCCTTCAGCTCCGGCGCGGTCTTCACATCAATTGAGCCCTCCACCGATACCGTGAGAACGCCGTCTGACTTTTCTTTTTTTACTGTCATGCCCCTTCCTTTCTGCTGCCGCAAAAAACCGGCGCGCGGCGTATTTCCCTCCAGAGCCAGCAGGCCATGATGGAAGAGTCAGCTTCGCCGCAGCTTCTATTCCCCACCCATAGAATCCAGCGTGGAAAGTGTATCCTCCGCCGTCCAGTAAGCCAGCTGATGCATGTACGAAAATCGTCCGTTTTCAAACTCCAGCACGCTCAATCCGTCATAGTCGATCCCCATGAACGGACCGTTCTCCGTAACAAAAGCAGAAAGCTGCTTCTCATACTCCTCTGGAGTAACCTCTTCTCCATTGACGGAATAAACGAACACATCCTCCCCGTCGGCATCCGGCTCCGTCATCTCCTTCGCCCGGAATTCCTCCGTGAGCGCACCGTCAGCGAGTCTCGAATAGACCTCCGTCCGTCCGGTCAGGCTTCCCGTCTGGCGGATCATACCCTTATCGGAATAGCTTAGGGAGGCGCCGTCCACACCGGCAATTGCGCTTGCCAGAAGAACCGGTTCGTCCTCATAGACCGTGTAGATAAAGGTATTCTCCCGGTCAAACGGGCCCTCGGAGCTGGTTGCCAGAAGCTCCGGGATCTCATCGTCATCGATCTGTGCAAGAATAAACTGGTCTGCCACCCCTGTGTCAGACATTTCGCTTACCAGATTGCGGTAGATCGTGACATACGACGGTTCGTCGGCTTTCTTTTCCGATTCCGGTTCTTCTTCCGACGGCGTTTCCTCTTCGGAAGCTGCTTCCTCCTCTGTATTTTCTTTCTCATCGGCCGCCTCCGTGCTTTGGATTACAGCGGCCGCTTCCTGCGTTTTGGTTTCCTTCACCTCTTCGGTCTGCTTTTCGGCATTTCCTCCCTGCGAACATGCAGAAAGCGCTGCGGCAAGCATAAGCGATAAAGCCGGCGCGGCAATTCTTTTGGCGATCCTTTTCAAATTCATTTTTCCCTTCCTTTTTTTACCCTTATTATAACAGACAATTTATGGTTTGCCTATCACTACATTGCACCGGCAGTCCGATGAAACCGCCCATAGCGGCCGCAATAATAAAGGAAAATGATTCGCGTCAAAAAGCTTATGGTGCTTTTCCTGATGCCACGTAATCCTTCCCATTATACGAATATGAAAAAACAGGGGAGTTCGA
>JAFSXC010000060.1 GCA_017450105.1 Lachnospiraceae bacterium
AGGCAAAGGAGGGTTAATAATCTGCTCATTCTACCATTTCCGTCATTAAATGGATGGATGCAAAGAAAATCCAGAATGAACATCGGGATTAATAAAAGCGGATCTATCTTTTTCGAATCCATTGCTTTGTTAAACTCGCCGCATAGATTCTCGATTGCTTCCGGTGTCTCCCATGCTGCAACAGGCCTAAAGCGAACATGTTTATTACCCTGTCCGTCTTCTTCCTCAATGATATTGTCACCAGCCTTGTACTTACCTCCGATATCATAACCTTCAAATTTATAAAGGTCTCTGTGCAGCTGCAATATAATATTGGGGCGAATCGAAATATAATCGTGGTTTTCATGAATTGTATTCAGGACATCGCGATATCCTGCAATTTCACGCTCATTTCTGGTTTTTGGCGTTGTTTTATCTTTGACAATAGCTTTTAATCTTTCATTGGAGGTATAAATACCCTCAATCTTGTTAGAGGCTTCAGTACTTTGTATTTTGGCAATCTCTACAAGCTGCGTGAGTGTGTCAGCCTTCGCCTCTATGAACATAGACTGTTCGCCTTTGAATTCATGAATCTGCGTAAGCAGAGCCACAATCTCCGGCGTTAATAGCTTTTCCCATTTATTATTGTAATCAAAAGATCTCATTTTAATTCCCTCATCTGTTTCTCATTTTGCTCATTTATGTTCAAAATGATACAATTAAATAATACATTTTAACTTAATAATTGTCAATGATATTTTTATCATTTTGTCCGCAATGATAAAATTGAACCCGCAATGATTAAATTACAAATCCTTCTTTATACCGACAAATTGCCGCATATAACAAAACCGCCCCAAGAGTGCCAAGTCATACACCATAACATGTATCTTCTTGACATTCTCGCGGCGGGATTATTTATTCGTAGTCAAGACTGCTTAAGGATAGAGTCCCTGCCACTGATAAACTCTGATGATCCGGTCTGGATCTTCTCCATCAGCTGGCCATAGTAGCTGCTTCCACTTACGCTGTCCAGGCTGCGAAGTCCGGCAAGAATCATCTGCATATCCTTCGATGTCAAGATAGTCCTGTCCATACGATATCCATCCATAATGCTGATGCCACCGCCAGTACCCTGCGCAGTCCTTATAGGAATTCCCGCTTTACAAAGATCCTCAATATCCCGGTTTATCGTCCTGCGGGATACTTCAAACTTTTCCGCCAATTCAGGAGCCGTTGTCTTTTCTTCCTGCAGTAAGATTGACAATATTCCGATCAGCCTGTCTATCTTCATAATCTCTCACGCTCCGTACATATCATAGCAAATCTAACATGACAAAAGTATGTCATGTTTATTGTATCCGCAAAACTTTTTTCTGTAAACGAAAGAAGCCTGCGAAAACATCAGGATTTCTCCAAATGCCCGCAGGCTCAATAAATTTCATTATTCAGTTTACAATCGCTGGCAGAAGTCAAGGCTCAACCAGCCGATCCCACTTTTCAGCTTTCCCGAACACGGCTTCCACTTAAAATCTGATCTTACGTAAGCGCTTTATATTCCAACGTACACAGTAAATAACACCTGGCCACATTGATCGTGACCAGGCGTTTTTATGATTACAGTTTCGGTCTTTCCACCCTGACGCTCAATAACCTTTTTTTCTTTCAATGAAAAATCCTGTTGCGGCAGATGAAAAGTGTCTTAATCACTGAATTTTATCCTCATATTTCTGTATCTTTGCTCCTTATCGGAAAAGCCGACTTTTTTGTAGATCGGATAGCCTTCGTTCGTAGCCTTCAGATCGATGTAGCCCAGACCGGCCTTTTTTCCGTATTCAATAAGGTCGGTCATGAGCCGGGTGCATAAGCCCCTGCCGCGGTATTCCGGTTCCGTGTAGACGCTGAGCACATCTCCGTAGAGCCCGCTTAACAGAACGGAATTCGCGGGCATCTCAATGATGTGAAGATAGGCAACCGAAACGATCCTTCCGTCGGCTCTGGCCGTAAAGGCGATCAGCTCGGAGCCCAGCTTCCTGGCAAAATAATCCGGAAGCTGTCTTGCCATCCCTGCCTTTTCCTCCTCCGTTATGCTCCCGAAATCATCCTTCATATAGGCGATCCTGAGCCGGATCAGTTCATCGATGTCTTCTTTTACAGCCTGGTCAAATTGTATATCCATATTCCTGTTCCTTTCCGTGTGTTCTTCTGATCATATCATAAGTCAGCGTTTTCGTTTATGCGATCAAATCCGCCCGCAGACCTTAAGGATCTCCTCCTCGAGCTCTCTCGCGGAAAGCCTCGTGGCGCCGCCACCGAGGATCAGAGTCTGCTCCAGGGCGTCGGAGGTGGCGACCCGGACATGGTGCTTTTTCGCCAGATCCCGGGTGATCCGTTCTATGTACATATCGGCGGTTTCGTTTTCCTTTGTGTAGATGATGTAAATATTGTTGTATTTCTGGACCGAACCGGGATTGTTCGGGCGCTTATAGGCATCAAAGACAAGCATGAGCTCGACCCCGGTATAGCCCTGGTAGTTGCACAGGGTTTCGGTAAGGGAATCCCGGGCTGCGGTCAGGTCGCTTTCGGAGAGACTTTTGAGCTCGGGCCAGGCGTGGATGATATTGTAGCCGTCCACCAGAAGGTATTCCTTCTTCTCCTGCTTTTTTTCGGCCTTTGCCTTGTAGTCGGCAGTGGTTTTCCCCGTAGCCGACTTTTTTTCCCGGGCTTCCTCGGCCTTACGCCAGTAGTCATCGGAAAGGGTCCTTTTTACAGGACCGAATTCACGCTCAAAGATCGCTTCCAGCTCCTTATCCTCGGCATAGGTCCCGCTGTAGGTCGTGGCCTTCGCAGCCTTCGGAACATAGACCGAAAGGTCTGCCGGATACGCATCGGCTTCCCGGTCTTCCGCCTGGATATAGTTTTCAACCTCGTCCCAGGGCACCAGAAATCCGGCCCCGTGAGCGCAGAAAACCGAGCCCGAAGGATTCCTTAAGTCTTCCTCGCAGTCATAGCCGAGCTCCTCAATGATCCGGTCGGCATCCCTGCATTCATCATAGCCGTCAAAGGCAAAGGAAAGCTGGCCGCGGCCCGCCGTGTAGGCCCGAAGCTCCTTCGGGTATTCCGAAAGACAACGTACGGGCCCTCTGCCACGTAAGACGGCGGTGGTTTCGCTCTGCTCCGGTGCATCAAAGGAACAGCCGCGCTCCGACAGCTCCGTCATCGCCCGCCCGATCTCTGAGGAGGGAACCATGAGGACAAAGGAATAAAAGGGTTCAAGCAGAACGCTTTCGGCCTTCATCAGGCCCTGCCGGACCGCCCGGTAGGTGGCCTGGCGGAAATCTCCGCCCTCGGTGTGCTTAAGATGCGCTCTCCCGCCGGTCACAACGAGCTTCAGATCATCAATGGGAGATCCGGTCAGAACGCCTCTGTGGACGCGTTCCTTCAGATGAGTCAGGATCAGCCTCTGCCAGTTCAGAGCCAGAATATCCGTAGAGCATTCGGTTTCAAAGGTAAGCCCGCTTCCCCGTTCCCCGGGCTCCAGCCTGAGGTGTACCTCCGCGTAATGGCGAAGGGGTTCAAAATGGCCGTAGCCGGTAACCGGATTTCGGATGGTCTCATGGTACTGGATCCTTCCCTGGCCGAAGTTCACGACGTAGCCGAAGCGGTCCTTAACAATGCGCTGAAGGATTTCGTTCTGTACCTCGCCCATGGAGCGGATCCTTATTTTCCGGTTTTCCTCGTCCCAGGTTATGGAAAGCTCCGGCAGCTCATCGCCGAGGGTACTGAGCTTACGATAGGCCTCGGAATCCGACTGACCGGTCGGCAGCTCCAGAGAATAGGCGATCACAGGGGTAACAAGGGGCGGGGGACTGTCCTGGATAAAGCCCAGGCCCTGTCCCGGACGGGTCTCATTCAGCCCGGTCAGAGTCACGACCTGACCGGCTTCGGCAACAGAGAGGGGCTGGTATTTTTCGCCGGAATAGAGGCGGATCTCCGCAATCTTTTCGGAACCGATCTGTTGTCTTGGGGCCAGGCTCCCGCCGAAGAGGCGGATATGGGTCAGACGCTGCCCCTTATCGTCAGAGGAGATCTTGAAGACCCGGGCTCCGAATTCCTCGCGAGCAGCCGTTTCCGGGGCATAGTCGGCTATGCCGTCAAGAAGGTCCTGTACGCCCTCGGATTTCAGGGCGGAACCAAAATAGCAGGGAAAGCAGAATCGGTCCCGGACCAGGGCACGGACGCTTTCTGGGGAAAGCGTACCGGTTTCGCTATATTCCTCCAGAGCGTTTTCGGTGCACATGGCTGCAGCCTCCGCCCATTCTACGCCTTCGGAAAAACAAATGCAGTTCTCGGAGAAGCTCTTTCGAAGAACAGTCATAATTGCGTCTGAAGACTTATCATATATGTCGATCTTGTTCACAAAGACGAAAACGGGGACATGATAGTGGTTCAGAAGACGCCACAGGGTTTCGGTGTGGCTCTGGATCCCTTCGGGAGCGCTGATGACGAGGACCGCGAAATCCAGAATGGATAGTGTGCGTTCCATCTCGGCGGAAAAATCCACATGGCCCGGCGTATCTACCAGGGTAAGCTCGGCTCCTTCCAGGGAAAGGACCGCCTGCTTGGAAAAGATCGTGATCCCCCGCTCCCGTTCCTGGGTATCGGTATCCAGAAAGGCGTCCCCGTGATCTACACGGCCGGCCTGCCGGATCGTGCCTGAAAGATAGAGCATGCTTTCGGACAGTGTCGTTTTTCCTGCGTCCACATGGGCTACTATGCCGGCACACAGCCGCCGCTTATCGGTCATATTGCTTTCTCCTCTATAAACGCCAGTTTATATCTGACTTAATCCGGTCGGATGCGAATCCCGTAAGCGGCCAAAGAACGCCCGCTAACGGTATTTGGCTCCTTTATCCGGGACAGCGTTCCCAAAACTCTATCAGTAAAGCTAAAGCCTGCGAAGGATTCTGTCAAGCGGATTTCATAGCCTTCCGGTACGAATTGACCGAAAAAATGACCAAATACGTATCTTCTGTTGAGAAGGGGTAAAGCCTCGTGCTATAATATTACAGTAATATTACAGATACCCCGTTAACGCAAATCCTGTTCAGGAGTCTGAGATGAAGAAGGATTGGAAGGAAATCTATTATACTCTGCTGGATCGGATGGTGGATGCCATGACCAATCCGGAGGCCTTTGACCGGGATTCTTTTGTTGAGATCCTGAAACAGATCTGTGAGCTGTTTCATCTGGCAAAGGGCGTAACGGAGTTTTACCCGGATCTGGCTTCGGAAAAGAGCGGCCGGGGCGAGGTTATGATCGATTATGATAACGGCCGGGGTGAGGTCGCGATCCTGAAACGCCGGTTTGTGACAAATTCCATGACCGTGATCCGGGGTACGCTGTATGTGGCGAAGGAGGATGCACATCTTTCGGAGGACCAGCTGGAAAAGGTGGATATTCTTCTTCGGGCGCTTTTAAGCTTTGTGGTACGAAACCGCCTTCAGAAGACGGTTGAGAAGTTCGGGTATCATGACGAGGAAGGGTATCCGAATATGCGGTACTTTGGCCGCTTCCTGGGACAGAAGCTTATGAATGGTGCTCTGGAAAACCATACGGCGATCTGCTTTAATCTGCGGCATTTTTCTCTGGTCAATCAGGAGATCGGGCGCGAAAAGGCAGATAAGGTTATGAAAGCCTACGTGGAGCTTCTGGAGAGAACCGCCGGTGAAGGGAATATCTTATGCCGCTTGGGCGGAGACAATTTTGTCATGACGACGGATACCGGAAACCTGCCGAATATTTTACAGATCTTCTCCGGGTATTCGGTGCGTTACGGCGAGGATTCCCATGAAACGGTTCCGGTGTCGGCCTCAGCAGGAATCTTTGTGATCCCGAAGGGTTATTCGCCCGGGCATGTCGGGGAGATCATTGACCATATCTATTCGCCGCTTCAGCTTGCGAAGATGGGTGGGGAGGATACGATCGTTTTTTATGACCGGGATATGGTTACCCTGAGGGAACATACCCTGCAGGTGCAGCAGCAGTTTCCCGGAGCGCTGGCCAACAGGGAGTTTCATGTATTCTTTCAGCCCAAGGTGGATGTAAAAACCGGAAGGATCCATGGAGCGGAGGCGCTTTGCCGCTGGATCCGGAACGGGAAGATCGTCCCGCCGATGGATTTTATTCCCGTACTCGAGCAGACCACCGATATCTGTCTTCTGGATTTTTATATGCTGGATCTGGTTTGTCAGCATATGAGAAAATGGCTGGATGAAGGACGGGAGTCGATTCGCGTGTCCGTGAACCTTTCCCGGAAGCACCTTTCGGATATGGATCTTCTGGATCATATCCTGGAAATCATCGATAAATATAAGGTACCCCATGAATCGATCGAGATCGAGCTGACCGAGACCACGACGGACGTGGGCTTCCGCGATCTGACGCGGGTTGTGAACGGCCTCCACGCGGAAGGGGTCTGTACCAGCGTGGACGATTTCGGGATCGGCTATTCCTCCCTGAATCTGATCCGGGAGATTCCCTGGGATGTATTGAAGATCGACCGGAGCTTCCTTCCCACCGACGAGGATGCGGAGACGAGCGTTACCTATGTTATGTTTCGGCACGTGGCTTCGATGGCAAAGGATCTGGGTCTGGAATGTATTACCGAGGGCGTGGAAACCGGCCGCCAGGTGAAAATCCTTAGGGAAAACGGCTGCCAGTTTGCCCAGGGCTATTATTTCGACAAGCCTCTTCCGGTGGAAGAGTTTGAAGAAAAAATCGGTACCGATTATTACAAAAAGAAAGCAAGGGCTGCGAAAAAATAGAATTTATACCGGATAGCGATATCTGGAAAGAGCGGCGAGTATCTCCTGCTTTCGCGGCAGGACAACGCCGCCATGGGGTGTACCGTCAAAGAGCGCGTGCATTCCTGTTTTTTTCAGGGAATCCAGGAAAAGCTCCACGCATTCCTGCATCGAACGTCTCCCGTTCATGATTTCCGTAAGTATCTTTTTCACGGAGAGCATCAGGCCCGCCGTCATTTCCGTACAGAGCACCTGCTCCATCCCGCGCAGATCCACTTCATTATGATTGATCGAAAACGAATCCGTTCCGTTGGCGCGCAGCTTGATCCGCTCGCCGGGCTTTTTCAGCCAATGATCAGGCATGGGCTTCCTGGAAAAATCCGGGAAGGACAGAGCCTCTCCCTTTTCCCGTTTTAAGCCGAAGCTCTCTGCCGTTGCATGGGCCTTCTCGGTCACATCCATCGCACGGTAATGGTCCATACGGATCACAGTATCCGCCTGGGCAAAAAAGGCGCCGGAGCTTCCGGCCACGAGGATGGTGGAAATACCGAGATCGTCCGATAAGCCCCGGACTCTGTGTACAAAGGGGCAGATGGGCTCCTCCGTCCACGCAACAACACTTTCCATGACCTCGTCGCGTACCATCAGGTTTGTGGCGCAGGTGTCCTCGTCCAGCAGCAGGAGGTGTGCTCCCGATTCGATGGTCTCGGAGATACCGGCCGCCTGGGAGGTACTGCCGCTGGCGTTTTGCGTGGAAAAGCAGGTGGTATCGGTTTTGTCGGGGAGATTACGGATAAAGAGGGAAATATCTACCTTATAAACGCTGCGTCCGTCCTCGGCCCTGGATTTTACCGCATCTCCTTCGGCGATCACGTATTCCCGCCCGTCGCCGGCAATGTGGTCGTAGATCCCGGTTTCCAGCGCCTGAAGCAGGGTGGACTTTCCGTGGTAGCCGCCGCCGATGATGAGGGTCACTCCCTTTTTAATTCCCATGCCGCGCAGCTTTCCGGCATGGGGCGTTTCGATGGTAACGGCCAGGGAATCCGGGGAGGCAAAGGGGACCGCGCCCTTCATGGGACGTGAGGAAATCCCGCTTTCCCGGGGAAGGATTGCGCCGTCTCCGAGAAAGGCAACCAGACCCATCGGCTCCAGGGCCGAACGGATCGCTGCCTGGTCATCCGACAGAAAAACGGCCTGCTCCAGTTTTTTTGTGTCCAGATTTTTATAGAGAAGCGTGTGCTTTACGGTTTCGGTAAGCCGGGAAAAAAGCATTTGGATCAGGGGCTTTGCATGGATCCTGCGCCCATTGGCGGGGAAGCCGGCATCCAGACAGGCCTGAACCTGGCCATCGTCTGAGATCTGAAGGGCACTGCGCTTCAGGATCTCCTGTCCCGGCCGGTCCGTGGACAGAAGGCCGCTCTTCCCGGAGCCGGCCCTTCCGCGGATGGAATCCTCCTGAAGAGCGCGGGAAAACCCGCGCAGAAGGAAATCCTCACAGGCCAGCCGCCGATGGGGCTCATCATAATAGTCCCTCGGAAGGCCAGCCGCCTTTTCGGTCAGGAGAACACGAAGAGAAGAGGGAGCCGCAAAGGGATCCCCCTGTACATGGTCAATGGAAAGAACGAAAAATCCGAAATCCCACTTCCCACGGCATTGCTTATAGGCGGGATAGCTGCTCCCGTCGATAGAATTTAATAGCCTTTCCAGCTCCTCTTTGGTTCCGATGCTCACGGTTTTCAGCCCTCTCCCATGGCGGGATTAAAATCTTCCATAATAATCGGTATTTCAGGCTCCGGCTCGGGCGCAGGCTCCGGTGCGGGCTGCTCCGGGGCAGGTGCCGGCGCCGCTTCGGTCGCGGGCTGGGCCGGTTCTTCAGGCTTGGCTTCGGTCGTTGTCTCGGTCTTCTTTTCCTCGGTCTGGGTCTGGGCAGGCTCCTGGGCGGCGGGCGTTTCGGTCTGGGTCTGCGCCGGCTCTGCCGTTTCCGCAGGACTCTCCGGTGAGGGAGAGGCTTCCGGATTCACCTTTTCATCATTAATGGTCACAAGATCCCAGCGGTCGCTCAGGATAACACAATACCAGGTTTTTCCCTTATTGTAGGTAATTTCTTCACCGGTCTTTTTATCGTAGAACTTGGTCGGAAGGCCGTCGACCTCCTTTCCCTCCTTCTTCCAGGTTACATCGATGGCTTTTCCGTTGGTAATATAAATCCCATCTCCGCCGGAGGTCAGGTCGATGTTCAGATATTTTTCCCCGTTCCAGTGGGAGGCATCGTTGCGGAGTCCTGCGAAGGCAGGATCATCGGTGGTATAATAGCTGTAATCCACCTTCTGAAGGATGATGTTCTTGACCGCGATCTGATTTCCGTTCAGTCCGTCCTTGTCAGCGCTGCCGTAAGTATAGCGGTAGTAGAGCCCGTCGTTGGGATTGTATTCAAACTTCGCGCTGATGGAATTAAAGCCGGGGATTACGGTCGTAGCGTCATAGCCGTCGGTAAGCTCCACGGTTTCACCGGTCCAGGCAAAGCGGTTATGGGCTTCATAGCCGGCATTTCTGACCGTTCGGTAATCGTATTTTTCAATGGCCTTTTTGATCCCCTCAGAGGAGGTGTAGGCATTGTGGGGCGCTGACTTATCTGAGGAACGGAAATACATGATGGAATCCAGCGCAGGATAAACGATTCCGCCGGTATCCACCTGGAGCGCGTTCATGTCGTCCATCGTGGCGAGCGTCGGATTCGCGAACGGAGACTGGCCGTAATGGCCGAAAAGGGCATCGTATTCCTTCGCCCAGGCGGCATGGTAGGTACGGGCGCTTCGCGTATTGCCGATGCGGCTCATGCCGGAATAATCCAGCCAGATATAAAGGGTCCTGGGAAAGCCGTGGTCACCGCGGCAGGAGGCTTCGTAAATCACGTCCGCCGTGCTGACTCCGTAATGCGGATAACAGGTTTTATCGCAGGGAATCGTCAGAGCAAAGGGACGCTGCGCAGCCAGCTCAGCATCGACAAATTCGCCGGTCATGGGGTTTAAGCCCATTCCGGCAGGCGCCGGCTCGATCCCGCGGTCGCCGCTGACCTCGGATTCTTCCTCCTCTTCCTCCTCATCATCCTCCGCATCCTCATTCACTTCCTCGATCTCCGCCTCCAGGATCGCGGAGTCCTCGGTTTCGGTATCCTTTTTTGCCGGTTCTTCTTTACCGCAGCCGGCAAAAATGGTCACTGACATTGCCAATGTAAGCATAGCAGCCAGAAATCTTTTCTTCATATCCCATCCTCCTCATAAAAATTCAGTATTTATTATACCATTCTTTCGTTCTCGGGAAACTTTTTTTTGTGATATACTGTATTTATGATTATAGATTTTCATACCCACACCTTTCCGGAAAAAATAGCACACAGGGCCGTGGAGGAGCTGAAGGGGAAATCCGGGACGCCGGCCTATACGGACGGAACAAACGGAGATCTGCTGAGAAAAGCGAAAAAGGCCGGGGTGGATCTGTCCGTGATCCAGCCCGTGGCGACATCCCCCTCTCAGGTGGTCTCCATCAATGACCACGCCGCGAGAGTGAATGAAGAATACCATAATGCGGGATTGCTGTCGTTCGGCTGTATGCATCCGGATTTTTCCGATTACCGGAGTGAGCTGAAGCGGATCCGGGAAAACGCTCTTCCCGGGATCAAGCTCCATCCGGTCTATCAGGGAGCGGATCTGGATGACATCCGGTTTCTCCGGGTGATCTCCTGTGCAGCAGAGCAGGAGCTGATGGTCTTAACCCATATGGGATGGGACATCGGGTTTCCCGGCGTGGAGCACTGCTCACCGAGGATGGCAGCTCATGTTCTGAAGGAAATCGGAGAGTTTTCTTTTATTCTCGCCCATATGGCCGGTTGGAAGCAGTGGGAGGAGGCAAAGGACTGCCTGGCAGGGACCGGTGTCTATCTGGATACCTCGGTTTCCGTCGGAAGGCTGCATGCGGCTCCCGGATCATCCTGGAGCGCGGAGGAGCTTCAGATGCTGGATACCGAGGGCTTCCTTTCGATGCACAGGGCCTTTGGCGGGGACAGGATCCTCTTTGCCACCGACAGCCCCTGGAGTGAGCAGACGGAGGCGATCTCCTTTATCCGTGAGCTTCCTTTGGACAATATGCAAAAAGAAAAGATCCTCGGCAAAAATGCCGAAGACCTTTTACGCAAGCATAAAGTCCGGATCTATTCCTCCGAAAGCTCTTCCTGAGACAGGGACCGAAAGCCCCTGGACGCTACGGCTGCCTCGGATTTTTCCGTATTTGCGACGCGGAAGACCATATATTCCGGCGCGGCATACATATATTCCAGATTGACCTCGGCATCGCTGAAGGCCTGCAGAAGGCGGTTCAGCCCGCCGGGCTCGTCCGGAACGCGATAGACCAGAACCGGCGTCAGAGAGGCGATGAAATCCGCTTCCTTCAGAACGGTGGTGGCTTCGATGAGATTGTCGGTAATCATTCGGACAATGCCGAAATCCTTGGTTTCGGCCAGGGAAATAGCCCGCATATTGATTCCCTTATCCGCGAGGACCTTTGTCATTTTGTTGAGCTGGCCCGGCTTGTTTTCCAAAAATACAGAAATCTGTTTTACGCTCATAATACCCTCCTTTTATCCCACATCAGATCTTACGGTTATCGATGACACGTACAGCCTTTCCTTCGCTTCTCGGAATCGTCTTCGGCGCGACCAGGGAAACCTTGGCCTTGATGCCGAGCATGGCTTTTAATCCGTCCATCAGCTCATGCTGCTTTGCCTCCACATCTCCCAGATTATCCGTAAACATCTCCGGTGTCATCTCTACCTGGACATCGAGGGTATCCGTGTTGTTGACACGGCCGACGATGATCTGGTAGTTCGCGGCGTAGCCGTGGTTCAGAAGAACCGTTTCGATCTGGCTCGGGAAGACATTGACGCCCCGGATGATCAGCATATCGTCCGAACGCCCTCTGGGCTTGGCCATACGTACATGGGTCCGGCCGCAGGAGCATTTTTCCCGGGTCAACTGGCAGATATCCCTTGTACGGTAGCGAAGCAGAGGGAAGGCCTCCTTATCCAGAGAGGTAAAGACCAGCTCGCCCTGCGCATCCTCCGGAAGGACCTCTCCGGTATCCGGATCGATGATCTCGGCAATAAAATGGTCCTCGTTGATATGCATGCCCTGCTGGGCAGAGCATTCGAAGGCCACCCCGGGGCCGGAAAGCTCGGTCAGTCCGTAAATATCGAAGGCCTTGATCCCCAGGGTCGCTTCGATGTCATGCCGCATTTCCTCCGACCAGGCTTCGGCACCGAAGATGCCGGCCTTTAACGGAATATCGTCGGGGCCGAGGCCCATTTCCTTCATACGCTCGCCGAGAAAGGCGGCGTAGCTGGGAGTACAGCATAAGATCGTGGCCTGAAGATCCTGAATGAACATGATCTGACGGTCCGTGCTGCCGGAGCTGGTGGGAACCGTAAGGCAGCCGACCTTGTGAGAGCCGCCATGCAGGCCGAGACCGCCGGTAAACAGGCCATAGCCGTAGGAAATCTGGCATACATCCTCGTTTGTGCCTCCGGCCGCCGTTATGGCCCGGGCGCAGCAGTCATCCCACAGGTCAAGATCGTGCTGGGTATAATAGGCTACCACACGCTTCCCGGTAGTCCCCGAGGTGGAGTGGATCCGGACGCAGTCCTTGAGATCCATGCCGAGAAGGCCGTAAGGGTAGGCATCCCTGAGATCCGCTTTGGACAGGAAGGGGAGCTTATGAAGGTCCTCGATGGATTTGATATCCTCGGGAGTTACGCCCTTATCCTCCATTTTTTTCCGATAATAGGGGACCCTGTCCCAGACATGCCGGACCTGCTTCAGAAGCTTCTCGTTCTGGATCCTCAGGATCTCCTCCCGGGGTGCACACTCGATTTCCGGCTGAAAATACCTTTCCATAGATCAGTTTTCTCCTTTCCCTGATTGAAATGCTTTTTTGTTGATATCCAACAGCTTTGCGGGTACATTGGCCGTCAAGGAAGCGATCCAGCGCTCCTCCGGGATGGAGAAGTAATGGGAAAGACGGCCCAGGAGCACGATGTTTACGGCCTTTACGCTCCCTGCGGCCTCCGCCAGCGCCAGGCAGTCCATAGCGTCTACCTCTACGCCGAGCGCTTTCATCTTTTCCACCAGATTTTCAGGATATTCAGCGGCACCGGTAATGACCGGCATCGGGTCGATGGTCTGGGTATTTGTAACAATACGGCCGCCCTTTTTCAGCCAGGGGAGCCAGCGCGCCGCCTCGAGAAGCTCAAAGGATACGATATAATCCGCTTCGCCCTTGTCGATGATCGGAGAATAGACCTTGTCTCCGAACCGGACATAGGTAACGACGCTGCCGCCGCGCTGGGACATGCCGTGTACCTCGGACACCTTGACATCGTAGCCCTCGTTCAGAAAGAGATGGCCTAAAAGCTTGCTGGCCAGAAGAGAACCCTGGCCTCCTACACCGACGATCATGATATTTGTAGTTTCCATGTCCTTATGCCTCCTTTCCCGTGGATGTAAAAGCGTCCTTCGGACAGAGCTGCGAACAGACATTGCAGCCGACGCATAAGGTTTCGTCCACCTTTGCCTTCTTTTCCTTCATGGAAATGGCGGGACAGCCGATCTTCATGCAGGACTTGCAGCCGATGCATTTATCCGTATCAACAAATAAAGGCGCATTATGCTTTACCTGCTTAAGAAGCGCGCAGGGTCGGCGGGAGATGATCACCGAAGGCTCTTCAGCGGCCAGCTCTTCCTTCAACGCCTGGTCACAGGCGGCGAGATCGTAGGGATCCACAACCCGGACCCGTTCGATCCCCATGGCCTTGCAGAGCGCAGTCAGATCCACCCTCCCCGCCGGGTCTCCTTTGATGTTGAGGCCGGTCGTGGGGTTCTGCTGGTGGCCGGTCATACCGGTGATCGAATTGTCAAGGATGATCACGGTAGAATTTGACTGATTGTAGGCGACGTTGGCCAGACCGGTCATGCCGGAATGCATGAACGTGGAATCACCGATGACGGCGACGGTTTTCTTTTCGGATTTTGACCCGAGGATCTTGTTGAACCCGTGGACAGCCCCGATCGAGGCGCCCATGCACAGGGTCATTTCGATGGCACCCAGCGGAGGCACGGCGCCAAGCGTATAGCAGCCGATATCTCCGAGGACCGTACAGTTATTCTTTTTCAGGGAATAGAAGAGTCCCCTGTGAGGGCAGCCGGCGCACATAACCGGCGGCCGGGCCGGGATGGGATCGGAAACGGCCGGACCTTCCGACACTTCTTTTCCGAAGGCTTTGCGGATCAGGTTCTGCGAAAACTCATCCACCAACGGCAGCAGTTCTTTCCCCTGCACCTTCAGTCCCAGAGACCGCACATGATCCTCAATGACGGGATCCAGCTCCTCTACCACATACAGACGATCCACCTTCGCGGCGAAATCCCGGATCAGCTTTTCAGGCATCGGAAAGCTCATGCCGAGCTTCAAAATCGACACGGAATCACCGAAAACCTCTTTTACGTACTGGTAGGAGGTGGAGGCGGTAATGATGCCGATCTCGGTTCCCCCCATTTCCACGCGGTTGACCATGGCGGTTTCCGCATATTCCTTCAGCTTCTTCGTCCGCTCTTCTACGATGGGATGGCGCTTTTTCGCGTTTCCGGGCATCATAACGTACTTTGCGATGTCTTTTTCATAGGCTTTTTCGGGAACAGTCCGTTCTCCCGTTTCCACCAGAGACTGGGAATGGGAAACCCGGGTGCACATCTTCAGCAGCACCGGCGTATCGTATTCCTCAGAGAGAGAAAAGGCCAGCTTTGCAAACTCATAAGCCTCGGCGGAATCCGAAGGCTCGAGCATCGGCACCTTGGAGGCAATGGCGTGGTGGCGGCTGTCCTGCTCGTTTTGGGAGGAATGCATTCCCGCGTCATCGGCCACACAGATGACCAGCCCCGCGTTGACCCCGGTATAGCTCATGGTATATAAGGGGTCTGCCGCAACATTCAGTCCCACATGCTTCTGTGCCGCAAAGGCTCTTCTCCCGGCAAGGGAGGCCCCGAAGGCGGATTCCAGAGCCACCTTTTCGTTGGGGGCCCACTCACAATATATGTCATCAAATTTTACAGCTTCTTCCGTAACCTCCGTACTGGGAGTCCCGGGGTAGCTGCTGATAAAGCAGACGCCGGCCTCGTATAAGCCCCGGGCCACTGCCTTATTGCCCAACATTAATTCCTTCATTTCTTATCCTCTTTCCCTGTTTTTTCTGATTGGTCGGTTTTTTCCTTGAAAAAGGGAGTCCCGCAGGACTCCCTGAATAGGTTCAGTTGTCACGAATTAAAGAAATCCAGGATATCCGGCAGAAGCTCGTCCACCTTGTCGTTGTCCAACTGGCAGGTACCGGCGTTTTTATGGCCGCCTCCGCCGTACTTCAGGGTAATCTCGGCGATGTTTTTGTCTACATCCGGAGAATCCTTGAAGATGGACTTGCCGATCATTACCGCCGTGTTCTGCTTCCGGAAGCCCCAGGCCACATGGATGGAGAAGTAGGCATCCGGGAACATGGTATAAATATAGAAGCGATTACCGGTATAGATCGGATCCTGGTCTCTTAAGTCCACCACCACACAGCGCCCGACCTGGCGGCTTACCTTTTCAAGCTGGGCCCGGAAAAGCTCCTGCTGTTTAAAGTACATATCCACGCGTTCCTGCACATCCGGGAGCTTAAGGACATCATCGATCTTATGATCCAGACAGTAATCGATGAGCTCCATCATCAGATCATAGTTGGAAATCCGGAAATCATGGAAACGGCCCAGGCCGGTCCGGGCATCCATCAGGAAATTCATCAATACCCAGCCCTTTGGATCCTTTACCTCATCGATGGTAAAGTCGGCGCTGTCGCCCTTGTCAACGGCTTCCATGATCTCATCCGAGATCCGTCCGAGATCATATTTATCCTTATAATAATTATACACCACGCGGGCAGCACTCTTCGCATCGCCCTCGATAATCCACTTTCCGCTTCCGACGGCATCGGAATTCCGGCTGAGCTCGGATTCGTGGTGGTCAAAGCACAGACCGACGCGGTTATCAAACGGCAGGTTCGTGGTTATGTCGTTTTCGTTGAGATCGATCTTGCCGTCCTGAACATCCTTGGGATGAACAAATTTAATCTCGTCCACCAGATGGATCTCCTTTAAGATCATGGCACAGACAAGTCCGTCAAAATCACTTCTGGTTACTAATCTCATAGCAGCCCCCTTTAAATATGGAAGTTTAAAAATATCAAACCTATTATGGTACAAAAAAACAGATTTGGCAACAAAGAGTTTTGGAGTATAATGTGGTTCGGAGGAAGATATGAAGATTATCATCGTCGGAATCGGCATGGTGGGCTATACCCTTGTTGAGAGGCTGAGCTCCGAAAAACATGATATCGTTGTGGTGGATGAAGACGAAGAGCGGATTCGCTCGGTTTCCGACGAGTTTGACTGCATGGGTGTGATCGGAAACGGGGGAGATTTTAAGGTCCTGGTCCGCGCGGATGTGGAGAAAACGGATCTTCTGATCGCCGTAACGGAGTCGGATGAACAGAATCTGCTGTGCTGCATCATGGCCCGCAGATTTGAAAACTGCCGTGTTATTGCCCGGGTCCGGAACCCGATCTATACTACCGAAATCGGATTTCTCCGGCGGGAGCTCGGGCTTTCCATGGTCATAAACCCGGAGAACATTGCCGCCCAGGAAATGGCCCGGATCATCCAATATCCTCCCTCCATCAGGATCGACACCTTTACCCGGGGCCGGATCGAGCTCATGCATCTGGCGATCGAGGAAAATAACCTCCTGAACGGCTTTCGTATCCGGGAGATCCGTCAGAAGCTGAAATGCCGTGTCCTGATCTGCATCGTGACGCGCGGGGAGAAGGTTTTTGTTCCGGGGGTGGATGAGATGCTCCTGGCCGGAGACAAGATCGTGGTTGCGGCTACTCCGGCAGAAGCAAACGATTTCTTTGAGAAGATCGGCGTCCATTATGAGCACACAAAATCCGTAATGATCGTGGGTGGCGGAAGAACCGGCTACTATCTCGGAAAGCGGCTGGTGGAGATCGGCATTCACACCAAGATCATCGAGCAGGATAAAAACCGCTGCGACGAGCTGACGGAGCTTCTTCCGCAGGCGGAGATCATCCATGGGGACGGGACCAATGAAAAGCTTCTGGTGCAGGAGGGGATCGCTCATGTGGACGCGTTTGCCGCTCTGACCGGGATGGACGAGGAAAACGTCTTCATGTCTCTGGCGGTGAAGAATCACGGAAAGGCCCGTACCATTACAAAGATCAAGAGGATCAGCTATACCGAGGTCATCAATAAAATGGAGCTGGATGCCGTTGTGTTCCCGCGGATGCTGACGGCGGATTATATCACGAAATACGCAGCCTCCATGACCAGAAACGTGGAAAGCGGAGTGGAAAACATCTTTCCGCTGGAGGAAGGCCGGGCGGAGGCCTATGAATTTTTCGTCCGCGAGGCATCGGACGTGACGGATACACCGATCTGTGAGCTGAAGATCAAGCCGGATCTTCTTTTGTGCTCGATCACAAGAAACGGAAGGCTCATTATTCCCACGGGGGATGATGAGATCCGGGTTGGTGACGCTGTGATCGCGATAACGACCAGGTCGGAGTTTAATGATATAAAGGACATTGTCAGAAGATGAATTTATCCATCATTCGTTATATTTTGGGCTGGGTTCTCCAGTTTGAAGCTCTGTTCATGCTGTGCCCGGCGGTCACAGGCCTGATCTACAGGGAATATAGAGCCGCTCTCTCTTTTTTCGGCGTGGCCGCCCTGTGCGCGGTCATCGGCTTTCTTTTTCGGCGCCGCTACCCGAAGAATGACGCTCTGTTTCTGCGGGAGGGCTTTGCCACGGTGGCTCTGTCCTGGTTCTTTTTAAGCCTTTTCGGCTGTATTCCCTTTCTTCTTTCCGGCGACATACCGAATTTTGTGGATGCCCTTTTTGAGACGGCCTCCGGCTTTACCACCACAGGGGCCAGTATCCTCACGGATGTAGAAGCCGTAAGCCGTGCAGGCACCTTCTGGCGGTGCTTCTCCCACTGGATCGGAGGCATGGGAGTTTTTATGTTCATTCTGGCGATCCTTCCCCTGATGGGCGGCTACGGTATGAACCTCATGCGGGCGGAAAGCCCGGGGCCTTCGGTGGGAAAGGTATTGCCAAAGGTGAAGACAACAGCCATGGTCATGTACGGGATCTACATCGGCATTACCGTGATCTGTCTGATCTGCTATCTTATCTCCGGTATGCCGCTTTATGATGCCCTGAATACGACCTTCGGAACCGTGGGAACCGGCGGCTTCGGGATCTATAATTCCTCCGCCGGCTCCTTTACGCCTCTTCAGCAGAACATGATCACGGTTTTCATGATCCTTTCCGGGATCAACTACAACCTCTATTTTCTGCTGCTCGCCAGGAAATTCAGGAAGGCCTTCTCCCTGGAGGAGGTGCGGTGCTACCTGATTATTATTGTAATCAGCTCTCTGCTGATCGCCTATGACATCCGTTCTCTCTATGAAACCGTCGGGGCGCGTCTGAGACACGCTTTCTTCCAGGTCGGCTCGATCATGACCAGCACCGGCTACTCCACGGCGGATTTTGATCAGTGGCCGCAGATGTCGAGGACGATTCTTGTGATCCTGATGCTGATTGGTGCCTGCGCGGGCAGTACCGGCGGCGGCTTCAAGGTCTCCCGGTTCCTGATCCTGATCAAGGCGGCAAAGAGGAAGCTGACGGAGCTGATCCATCCGAATCTGAATAAGAAGATCTATTTTGAAGGGGAGCCACTTTCCGAAGAAGTATTAAGCTCGACCAATGCCTATACGGCCGTGTATTTTATCGTGCTTTTCGGTTCGGTCCTGCTGATCAGTCTCGACGGCTTCGATTTTACCTCCAACTTTACGGCAGTCACCGCCACGCTGAACAACATAGGGCCCGGTCTTTCCGCTGTGGGACCTGCCCAGAGCTACGCGGGCTACAGTATCTTTTCGAAATGCGTGCTGATCTTCGATATGCTGGCGGGTCGTCTCGAGCTCTTCCCGGTCCTGATTCTCTTCATGCCGTCCTGCTGGAAAAAGTATTGATTTTTTCGGAAATAGGCAAGAAAAGTCTCGCTTTTCATGGAGAAACGTGATAAAATAAACTTGTAATTATACACAGGTGAAAACAAAGGTCTTCCGATATCCGGGGAACCTATGATATAGATGTAACCTGTAACCATTTCCAGGACGATATTGAAAGGGAATTCAGTAAAAGATCAAGGAGGGATCGAATTATGTCAATGGAAATCAACACAAATTATAACTCTTACCAGACCGCTGCGGTCAATACATCCTCTGCAAAGGTAGAGGAAAAGGCAGCGGAAAAGAATGCAGGCGATGTGGGTGTGACCTATGAAAAGTCCGAAAACTTCGGAAAGGCCACCTACAGCATCAACAAAATGAGCGCCGAGGACAGAGCGAATCTTGTTTCCCAGCTCAAGGCGGATCAGGAAAAACAGCAGGCAGGCTTTTTAAGTCTCGTACAGAAAACCATCGGCGGCCAGATCGGCGCCATCAGTATGTCCTCGGAGGATATGTGGAAAAAGCTCGCCAGCGGTGATTTTACCGTAGATGCTGCGACAAAGGCCAAGGCCCAGGAGGATATTTCCGAGGATGGCTATTGGGGCGTGAAAAAGACCTCCCAGAGGCTTTTCGATTTTGCCAGTGCTCTGGCGGGAGATGATCCTGAGAAGATGAAGAAGATGCAGGATGCTATGCAGAAGGGCTTTGACCAGGCGACAAAGACCTGGGGAAAGGATCTTCCCGAGATCAGCGGGAATACGCTGGATGCGGCGAATAAACTGTTCGATGAGTATTATAAGTCCAAGGGGATCGATACACAATAAGACTTGCCTGGCTTCTCTTTGAGCGATGGAAATGACAGTCTGTTTATAAAAATACTACCATATAATATAGAAACTCCTGCTTCCTTTATATCGCGGAAACAG
>JAFSXC010000061.1 GCA_017450105.1 Lachnospiraceae bacterium
CTCTCGCTACCGGGAAAAGCGCAGCGGTACTAAACGGAATCGCCGTCAGAGCCGCCGATTCCGTTAAGTGCCGGCGTTTTCCAGGTTCCTGCGTCAAAACGATCACACCATGCCGCCACCCGATTCCCTGACAGAGGAAACCTGAAAAAGAACCACATTATATTATGCCACAATCAGTTACTGTTCACACCGGAATGTCAGTAACTTAAGCCCAAAACCTACCTCGGAGCGCGAGTAAGAGGGCCCCGGACCGAGCACGGGGGGACCGTAGTTTGCCCGGGAGGCCGTAATTAACGCGGGGCCCCCGCGCACAGAGTCTGGGAGATGGCTTACGGAAGCGACGCCAATGCGTAAATTTGCTTAAGTTACTGACATTGCGGTGTGAACAGTAACGTCCGTGAGGCCATTAATTTACAAGAAAAAATCGAGGAGACAGATATGACAGAAGCAAGAAAAATAATCCTTGAAGACGGCACCGTCTTTTTCGGCCGGGGCTTTGGAGATGCGAGGTCCAGAGTCTGCGAGCTGGTGTTCAATACCTCGGTCACGGGCTACCAGGAGATCGTGAGCGACCCCTCTTATACGGATCAGGGGGTGGTTATGAGCTATCCTCTGATCGGGAACTACGGGATCACGGATGAGGATTTTGAGAGCCGGGTTATCGCACCGTCGGCTTTGATCGTAAGGGATCTGAACGAGGTCCCGTCCAACTTTCGGTGGACCAGAACGCTGGATGAGCTGCTTACGGAGGCGGGAACGGCAGGAGTATGCGGTGTGGACACAAGGAGGCTTGTGAAGAGTATTCGGGATGCGGGGGCGCGCAGGGCGCTGATTACTTCGGAGGAGCTTTCGCCGGAGGAGGGCGTGCGGCGGATCCTGGAAACAGAGGTGCCTCATGATGCGGTGCGGCGGCGGAGCTGCAGAAAAAAGTGGTACAGCAGGACCTCGAATCCGCGGTTCAATGTGGTCGTAATCGACTGCGGAATGAAAAAGAATATTGTGCGCGAATTGAACCGTTTTAAATGCAATGTGACGATCGTGCCCTTTGATACCGCGGGAGAAGAGATCCTGGCGCTGGCACCGGACGGGGTGCTGATCTCGAACGGTCCGGGGGATCCGGTGGATGTTCCGGAGGTGGTGGAAACGCTGAAAAATCTGCGGGGGAAGGTGCCGATGTTCGGGATCTGTCTGGGGCATCAGCTTCTTTCGCTTTCCTTCGGGGCGCGGACCGTAAGGCTGAAATTCGGCCACCACGGAGGGAACCACCCGGTAAAGGAGCTTGCCACGGGCCGTATCGAGATCACGAGCCAGAATCATAACTACGCGGTGGAGGAGGAAAGCCTCAGGGGAACCGGGCTTCGGGTTTCCCATGTCAATGTGCTGGACAATACCGTGGAGGGCGTTTGCTGCGAAGAGGACAGCGTTTTTTCCGTACAGTATCATCCGGAGAGCGCGCCCGGACCCGTGGACAGCACGTACCTGTTTCAGAGATTTCTGGACACTATGGAAGGATGGAAGGATGCCTAAACGAACAGACATAAAAAAGATTCTGATCATCGGATCGGGCCCCATTGTGATCGGGCAGGCGGCGGAGTTTGATTATGCCGGGACCCAGGGGGCGCTGGCCCTAAAGGAGGAGGGGTACGAGGTTATTCTGGCGAACTCCAATCCCGCCACCATCATGACGGATCATGCCATCGCGGACAAGGTCTATATGGAGCCGCTGACGCTGGAGTACATGGCCAGGATCTGCCGGTACGAGCGGCCGGATGCCATCGTTCCCGGGATCGGCGGGCAGACGGGCCTGAATCTTGCTCTCCAGCTTTATGAGAAGGGGGTCCTGAAGGAATGCGAGATTGAGCTCCTCGGAACGGATGCGGGGAGCATTCAAAGGGCGGAAGACCGGGAGCTGTTTAAGGAGCTCTGTGAGGAGCTGCAGGAGCCCGTTGTGCCCTCCGGGATCGCACGGAGCGTACAGGAGGGACTGGAGGCGGCCGAAAAAATCGGTTATCCCGTGATCCTTAGGCCGGCGTTTACACTCGGAGGGACCGGGGGCGGCTTTGCCGGCGACGCTGCGGAGATGAAAACCAGGATGGAGCATGCGCTTGCTCTTTCTCCGGTCGGGGAGGTTCTGGTGGAGAAGAGCATCAAAGGCTATAAGGAGATCGAATACGAGGTGATCCGGGATGCAAACGATACGGCCATTGTGGTCTGCGACATGGAAAACCTCGATCCCGTCGGTATCCACACCGGAGACTCCATCGTTGTCGCACCCAGCCAGACCCTGACCAACAAGGAATACCATATGCTGAGAAACAGCGCGTTAAAGATCATCCGCGCTCTCGAGGTAAAGGGCGGCTGCAACGTCCAGTTTGCTCTGGATCCGGAGTCCTTTTCCTATTATGTGATCGAGGTCAATCCGAGAGTTTCCCGGTCGTCCGCGCTGGCTTCGAAGGCCTCGGGCTATCCGATCGCGCGGGTGTCCGCAAAGATCGCGGTCGGGATGACCCTGGAGGAGATCCGGCTTGCCAACACGCCGGCGGCCTTTGAACCGGCTCTTGACTATGTGGTCACAAAGCTGCCGCGGTTTCCCTTTGACAAGTTTGACGCCGCGGATAACCTTCTTTCTACCCAGATGAAGGCGACAGGGGAGACCATGGCCGTGGGAAGAACCATGGAGGAGAGTCTTCTGAAGGCGATCCGTTCGCTGGAGGACGGGAAAAATCACATCCACCTGGAGAAATTCGATGTGAAGAATCTCTCGGACAGACCGGCGCCTGAAAACCGCCAGGAGGCGGTCGAGAAGCTCTTAAAATACATCGAGAACGGAACGGACGACCGGATCTATGCGATCTCGGAGCTCCTTTGGCTCGGGGCGGATCTGAATGCCATTTACATCCGGACCCGGATCGATCTCTTCTTTCTCTCGAAGATCAAAAATATCGTGGACTTTGAAAAAAGGCTGGAGCATCTTTCCTTTCCGATCGATCGCGGCCTTCTTCTTGCCGCAAAGCGCATGGGCTTTTCCGATTCCTATATAGCGGAGCTGACCGGGGTTAAGGAGGACGAGATCTGGGAGCTTCGGAAGCGCTTTGGGCTTCGGCCCGTCTACAAGATGATCGATACCTGCGCCGGTGAGTTTGAAAGCTATGTGCCTTACTTCTATTCCACCTATGAAGAGGAAAACGAGTCCGTTGTGTCCGACCGCAAAAAGATCATTGTTCTCGGCTCCGGGCCGATCCGGATCGGGCAGGGTGTGGAGTTTGACTATTCAACGGTTCACGCGGTATGGACCATCCACAGGCTCGGGTACGAGGCGATCGTGATCAACAACAATCCCGAGACCGTATCCACGGATTATACCACGGCGGACAAGCTTTACTTTGAGCCTCTGACCGTCGAGGATATCTGCAACATCATCGATCTGGAAAAGCCGGATGGCGTGATCACCTCCCTCGGCGGACAGACGGCGGTAAATCTGACCGAGCCGCTCGCAAAACGCGGGGTACCGATCATCGGCACGGATGAGAAGGCGATCTTCGCGGCCGAGGACCGGGACGCTTTTGAGGAGGCGATCAACCGTCTCGGGGTGGCGCATCCCGTGGGGCGGGCGGTCACAGATATCGGGGAGGGGATCCTTGCCGCTTCCGAGATCGGCTACCCGGTCCTTGTGCGGCCCAGCTTTGTGCTCGGCGGGCGCGCGATGGAGATCGTGGCGAATCCGGCGATGCTGGAACGCTATCTTAAAACCGCGGTCGAGGTGGACAGGGACCGGCCGGTGCTCGTGGACCAGTACATTGTCGGTAAGGAGGTGGAGGTGGATGCCATCTCAGACGGCACAGATGTCTGTCTCCCGGGCATCATGGAGCTGGTCGAGCGCACCGGTGTCCATTCCGGCGACAGCACCAGCGTTTATCCGCCCTTCTCCATTTCCGAAGAGGTCAGGGACCAGATCTGGGAATACACGAAAAGACTCGGGCTCGGGCTTGGCATAAAGGGACTTTACAACATTCAGTTTATCGTGGACAAAAACGACAGAGTCTCGGTGATCGAGGTCAATCCCAGAGCTTCACGGAGCGTTCCGTTTCTGTCTAAGTCCACGGGGATCCCGCTGGTGGATATAGCGGTCAGGGTTATGCTGGGAGAGAGCCTGTCCTCCCAGGGAAAAGTCGGGAGAGCGCCGCAGAGGGACGAGCTGTGGTATGTTAAGGCACCGGCCTTTTCCTTTGAGAAGCTGAACGGAATGGATGCCTATCTTTCCCCGGAGATGAAGTCCACCGGGGAGGCGATCGGCTACGACAGGAGCCTGAAACGGGCTCTTTACAAGGCGCTGCAGGCCTCCGGGGTCAAAATGAAGCTCTACGGAACCGTGATCGTTACGCTTGCGGATGAGGACAAGGAGGAGGCGCTTCCGCTGGTCAGAAGGTTCTATGAGCTCGGGTTCAATATTGAGGCGACCGTCGGGACCGGGCAGTATTTGAAGGACCACGGAATCCGGACAAGGATCCGCGGAAAGATCAGCGAGGGAAGCGATGAGATCC
Organism: Lachnospiraceae bacterium; assembly: GCA_017450105.1. Classification (GTDB taxonomy): domain Bacteria; phylum Bacillota; class Clostridia; order Lachnospirales; family Lachnospiraceae; genus RUG12461. The sequence continues at coordinate 4,542 of JAFSXC010000061.1, forward strand.
TGGAATCCATCCGTGCCGGCTACGTGAGCTACATCCTCAACACACGCGCTATCCTTTCCGGAGTACATTATGAGGATGGTGCGGCGATACGGAGTTGTGCTATCATGAACGGGGTGACTATGTTTACCTCGTTGGATACGGTGCGGATTCTTCTCGATGTTCTCGAGGAAATCGCTCCGCATATTTCCACTATTTGAGCATGTGGAATCGGGTAGATATGGCTTCGCGGACGGAAATCGTGTGACGGCACGGTATGATCATTTCGCCGCAGGACCGCTCTCGCTACCGGGAAAAGCGCAGCGGTACTAAACGCAATCGCCGGCAGAGCCGACGATTCCGTTAAGTGCCGGCGTTTTCCAGGTTCCTGCGTCAAAACGATCACACCATGCCGTCACCCGATTCCCTGACTGGGAAAACCTGAAAAAACGAACTTATATACTTCCACTATCAGTTACTGTTCACACCGCAATGTCAGTAACTTAAGCCCAAAACCTGCCTCGGAGCGCGAGTAAGAGGGCCCCGGACCGAGCACGGGGGGACCGTTATTATTCCGGGCGGCCGTTATGATCGCGGGGCCCCCGCGCACAGAGTCTGGGAGATGGCTTACGGAAGCGACGCCAATGCGTAGATTTGCTTAAGTTACTGACATTGCGGTGTGAACAGTAACTTCCGGGAGGCCAAATAATACACACCATCAGTAAGCTAAAAAAATAAAGGAGTAAACCATGGATTACAACGTAGAAGAAGTCTTAAAGCGATTCGAAGAAGAGGATGCCAAGTTCATCCGCCTCGCATTCCGGGACGCATACGGGGTGCAGAAGAATATTTCGGTCATGCCGGGGGAGGTGAAAAAGGCTTTCGAGGACGGGATTCCCGTGAACGCGGGCGAGATCCCGGGCTTTCGGGAGAGCGCGAGGGGAAATCTCTATCTGAAGCCGGATGCGGATACCCTGACGGTTCTGCCCTGGCGCCCGGACAGCGGCAGGGTCTTCCGTATGTTCTGTGACGTATGTACTGCGGATCAAAAGCCCTATCCGTCCGATACGCGGTTTGTTCTGAAGGAGGCGATCCGTGAGGCGAAGGAGGAGGGAATCGAATTCCGCTTCGGCTCGGAAACGGAGTTTTATCTGTTCCGGAAGGACGAGGAGGGGAATGCGACGAGGATCCCCTACGATGAGGCGGGGTATCTCGACATCGCTCCGGCGGACCGCTGTGAAAACGTGCGGAGGGAGATCTGCCTGACCATTGAACGGATGGGGCTGACGCCGGAGAGATCCCATCATGAACGGGGACCTGGACAGAACGAGATCGATTTTCATTACGGAAAGCCCCTGAAGGCCGCAGACCAGATGACCACCTTCCAGATGGTGGTGTACACCGTGGCGGACCGGTACGGGCTGGCTGCGGATTTTTCGCCGGTGCCTCTTCCGGGCAAGGCGGGGAACGGGTATCATATCA
>JAFSXC010000062.1 GCA_017450105.1 Lachnospiraceae bacterium
AAACGGATTGAACCGGATCGTAAGTACGAAAAGAGCAACCACCGCCGCGGTGGATACCCAGAAAAGCTTACGGTAGAAAAACAGCAAAAGGGGATAGAGAAGATACAGAAGGATGATCGCCCCTAAGAACCATTCTCCGACCATGTAATAATTCTGGTGGAGATACAGAGTATACCCGTCCATCCCGAAGACCGTCGGCAGAAACCACTGGGGCCAGCCCATGAACAGAGGGTTTCCGTTGATCAACGCGGTCTTGACGTAATAAATGAACCATACGAGATAAAAGGCCGGAAACAGGCTCTTCCAGCGCTTGAAATAAAAGCTTTTCAGATCCGTTTTCTTCAGGACCGGATAGCGCAGAACGAGCGCGGCTCCGGAAAGCATAAAAAAGACAGGCACAACCGCGCCGTGTCCCCAGTCTCCGTTTACATAGCCGGAGGGAACCGGAAAATGGTTCCAGACGGGTATGCTTTCAAACAGACGGAGCATATGATAAAATACAATCAGCAGGGCGCATAAGGCCCTGATAAAGTCAAAAGACAGAATCCGTTCGTTTTTCATAGACTTCATCATAGTGAAATCAGGGAAAAAAATCAAGGAGAATCCAATGAACAGCAAAAAACCGAAAAGAAAGAGTTCCATCCTGGCCCTTGTTCTGATCCTCGTCATCTGTGTGGTCATCGTGGGCGCCCTTACCGTGAACATCCTGTCTCTGACGCGGCTTCAGAAGGCAAACGATTATCTGACCGCCCAGAACGAGGAATTGTCCGAAAAGGCGGACAAGGTCCGGGAGGAGTTTGACGAATACCGGATGAGGGAGGAGACCGACTATACCTTTGATTATCTTGCCATCGGAAATTCCATTACGCGGCATCCGGTTTACGGGGGCTATTGGTGGGGCGACTGGGGAATGGCGGCGACGGCCGAGGAAACGGACTACTACCACCGTGTAAAGGAAAAGATCAGCCAGCTCTATCCGGACAATGTCTGCCAGGCTTTAAACTTTACGGTCTGGGAGGAACCCTTCTACGAGAGACGGAATGCGCTTTGCTATCTCGCGGGGTATCTGAATGAGAAGCTGGATGTCGTTTCGGTCCAGCTCGGGGAGAATATTCAGCGGCCGGAGGAGATTACGGATGATGAATTCCGTCTTCTTATGGATGCGGATTACCGGGAGCTTCTGGCCTTTATCCGGCAGAAGGCGCCGAATGCGAAGCTGATCGTGGTCGGGAACTTCTGGGAGAATGAGATCGTGGACAGCGTTAAGCAGAGTCTGGCTCAGGAGTTTGGGGCTTCTTATATTTCGCTGGCGGAGATTCGCGGGGCGGAGTATCGGATCGGGATGGGGGCTGAGGTTCTTGGAGCCGACGGGGTTACCCATGTTATCGAGGCGGAAGGCGTTGGGGAGCATCCGAACGATGAGGCTATGCGGTTTATTGCGGAGCGGATTGCGGAAGCTATACCCGGGCTTGGATAAGCTAGAGGGTTTTGACAGGGGCCGGGGATATGGGGGTCTTTGGAAGGGGACGCCGTCCTTACCCTGCAAAGCATTTTCCGGATCCTGATACGGACCGGAAAACACTTTGCAGGGCAAGGACGGCTGGCTATGAAGGGGCCTAAAGTAACGGGGTCTTTGGAAGGGGACGCCGTCCTTACCCTGCAAAGCATTTTCCGGATCCTATTACGGACCGGAAAACACTTTACAGGGTAAGGGCGGCTGGACTTTGGAAGGGACCGAAAAAGATGGTAGTTAGGGTATGAAGAAAACTGGGACGGGGATTTTGGTGGCTCTGGCTTTCGTGGTTTGGCTGGGGGGCTGCGGGGAGAAGGCGGTTTTGCCGGAGGCGGAGACGGAGGTGGAACGGTCTGAGGCCGGGAAGGTTATGGAAACGGCTCATGTTTTTTCTCCGGAGACTTCGTGGATCTGGGATGATACGGATGACGGAGATACCTGGATGTGCTTGAGGAAAACCTTTGTTCTTTCCGAAGCGGAGGCAAAGGAGGTCAGGGGATATCTGGCGGCGGATTCCAAGTACCGGCTCTATGTGAACGGGACGCCGGTTATCCGGGAGGGGGCCATAAAGCGCGGGATGAGCCCGGACAGCATCTACTATGACAGCGTGGATTTAAGCGATGCTTTTGTTGCAGGGGAGAACACCATTGCGGTGCTTGCCTGGTACTTCGGAGAGTCCGGCGCCTTCGGTTATCATACGAGTAAAAAGGCGGCCTTTCTAATGGAACTTGACGCGGGGGATCATAAGCTTTCTACGGACGGGACCTGGAAGGTGAAACGGAATCCCGCTTTTTCGCATTATGATGAGTCAAACCCGCGGCTCCCGGAATACGATATCAACTATCACGCCTCTCTTGAGGAGGGGTGGACCGAGCCCGGGTTTGACGATGGCGGATGGAGCGATGCCGTGGTGAAGGGGAAGGCAGGGGAGCTGCCCTGGGGGAGGCTTCTGGAGCGGCCGGTACCTATGTTCTGGTTCGGAGAGGAAACGGAGTTTGAGAACGGCTCCGACTATACCGATTACTGTTCAGAGGAAAGAACTACGATCCGGCTTTTTCTTCCCGGCAGGAAGAACATCCAGTTTGTTCCCTGCTTTACGCTGGAGGCGGATGCCGCAGAAAAGGAGGTCCTCCTGAAGACGGATGCCTGGGAGGATCACAACGGAAATTCCGTTATGCTTCGCTACTACACGAAAGAGGGCTTGCAGGAATTTGAGAGTCCTGCCTGGCAAAACGGGGAAGAGGTGATCCTGGAGCTTGATCCGGGAATACGGATTAAAAACGCCGGCTTTATTCCTACCGGGTATTTTTCCGAGGAGGGCTTCGCGGGGAACTTCGTTTGCTCGGATCCGTTCTATGAAAAGCTTTGGGAAAAGGCGCAGAGGACGCTTTATGTGAACATGCGGGACAGCTTTATGGACTGCCCGAACCGAGAGCGGTCCCAGTGGTTTGCGGATGCGGTCCTGGAGATGGAGATGGCGGCGGCCTGCATGGATCCTGAGGCGCTCCGGCTATACGCCGAGGCGGTTCGGACGACTGTGAATTCTCCGAGGGCCCGAGCCTTTGCGAGTGTGGTTCCGACGAACGACGACGGACTGGCCATTATTCCGTCGCAGGTGCTTATGGGCTTTTCCGGGCTTTATGATTACTACCTCTATACCGGGGACCGGGAGCTCCTTGACGAAACCTACGGGGCCATCCGGGACTATCTTCTGAAATGGAAGGTGAAAAAGAACGGCACCGTGAAATACCCGTTCGGGGGAAGCTGGGAATGGGGGGATTCGACCCAGTGGACGGATTATCCTCTTATCCTTTCCCTATGGTATCAGACGGACATGCAGGTCATGGAAAGGGTGGCGGAGGTCCTTGACAAAGAGGAAGATGCCCTTTTCTTTCACGGCCGCTCGGAGGAGATCGGGAGACTTCTCAGGACAAGCTTTCTGACGGAGGAGGGTTATCTTTCCTCGCCGGACGCTCCTTATACGGACGAGAGAGTACAGGCGCTTGCCATTTTAAACGGGGTTTTAGAGGAGGGAGAATATGACGCTCCCGGAAGGCTTTTTGCCGCAGGCTACACCGACCCTTATTTCGGGGGAACAAGCTGCTATCCTCTGATGGAATACTATGTCGAAAAGGCCTGCTTTGCTGCGGGGTTTCCCGACGTTGCGCTGATGCGTATGAAGGAGAGATACCGGGAGATGGTCGAGGGGGAGAATGCGAAGAGCACGCTCTGGGAATACTGGAATTACCGGCAGGGGACCTCGAACCATGCCTGGGCGGGGGGACCTTTGGTGCTTATGGCACGGGAGCTGGCCGGGGTGAAGCCGGTGGAGCCGGAGTATGAAGTCTTTGAGGTGAAGCCGGTGGTGCCGGATCAAATGGAGGGCTTTTCCTCTTTTTCGATCCATGTTCCTACGCCGAAGGGGGACATCGTCGTGGAATGGAAGGACGGGGAAACCGAGCCTCTCACTGTCATCGAACCACCCGGAACGAGGGCGGTTATTATGGAGTAGGGATGGCTTGTGATGGCCACCCGGACGGAAATCGGGCGGCGGCACGGTGCGATCATTCCAACGCTGGACCGCTCTCGCTGCGGGGAAAAGCGCAGCGGTACT
>JAFSXC010000063.1 GCA_017450105.1 Lachnospiraceae bacterium
GCGGAAACAGGAGTTTTTTGTTGAAAAATCCGGCCCTCGGTGGTATAATGTTGAAACAACAGCAGGGAAGCAAATGATGTGAAAAGGACGTCCGGAAAGGAAGGGCGAAGATGCGGATCGGTCGTATCGGAACAGTTTTCGGAAGTTCATGGAATCCCTATACCGACGCGGTAGGAAAGGTAAACCGCGTAGAGCGTAGGCCTGAGGAAGGGAAGGAAAACGGGAAAGAGGAGAAGCCGGCGAAGAATACGGAACGTCGGGACGAGTATATTCCTTCCAATCCGGACGGGAGAGTGACCCGGATGGATAATAATTACAACGGCCTGGGATACCTCATGAAGCAGGCAGAGAATTCTGCCAGGTTTGATAACTTTAATACCGAAGAATGAAAGGGGATCCGTTGATTCGGATTCCCTTTTAGTCGTTTGTATTAGCGGCGGGTTCGGGATCCTCCTCCTCGATCTCCATACGGTCGATGTAGAAGGCGGATTCCTCCTCAGGGGAAAAATGAAGTCTGGCTTTTTCAGCCATCGTTCCCTCGGAGAGAAGAGAAAAATAGTATTCCACGCATTCCGCTTCGATCCCGGATTTTTTTCCGAGAACGAGGTAGATATCGTTGATTTTTTCGGCATGATTCTTTTCTGCGGCCTTCATAATGGTGTCAAACAAAGCCTTTGTCACTCCAAGCTCGTGCATATGTTCCCCTTATTTTACAGAATAAAGATATAATGATAGTATATCACAGGGATCTGGATTATAATACCAGATAACAGCTTTGGAAGGAGTAGTCTTATGGAAAAGGGAAACGGAATGGGCGCCAGAGACCGGGTGATCGTACGTACCAGTGTGATCGGTATTCTGGTAAATGTGCTGCTGGCTGTCTTTAAGGCGATTGTGGGCTTTCTGGCCAGCTCTATCGCGGTCGTTCTGGATGCCGTGAATAACTTAAGCGATGCGCTGTCCTCGGTGATCACGATCATCGGAGCGCGGATCGCCACGAAAAAGCCGGATAAAAAGCATCCTCTCGGACATGGAAGAGTGGAATACTTCAGTGCGGCGCTGATTTCGCTGATCGTTCTTTATGCAGGTCTTACCTCCCTGATCGAATCCATAAAGAAGATCGTGAACCCGGAAACGCCGGACTACAGCCCGTGGTCTCTTGTAATTATCTCGGTGGCCGTTGTGGCAAAGCTTATACTCGGAACCTTTGTAAAAAAGATAGGGGATGCGGTACGCTCCGATGCTCTGACAGCTTCGGGCAAGGACGCTTTTTTTGATGCACTGATTTCGGCTGCGACGCTGGCGGCAGCGATCATCTACCTGACCGCCCATGTCAGCCTGGAGGCCTGGCTCGGTGCCCTGATCTCGATCGTGATCATAAAATCCGGTATTGATATGCTGAGAGAAACCATCAGCAAGATCATCGGAGAACGGGCAGATCCGGGTCTGACACTGATGATCAAGAGGACGGTCTGTAATGAGATTCCCGAGGTTCAGGGCGTGTATGATCTCTTTTTACATGATTACGGCCCGGAGAAGAAGCTGGCTTCCTGCCATGTCGAGGTGGCGGATACGATGCGGGCGGACGAGATCGATGCGATGACCCGCAGGATTCAGGAGCTGGTTTATTCTAAGCATCATGTCATTATGGAGGCGGTGGGGATCTATTCCTACAATACCAGCGGGGATTTCGCGGAGACCGTGCGGGACGAGATCATGAATATGGTGAGTGAGGAGTCCTATGTGCTGCAGATGCACGGCTTTTATCTGGATAAGGAAGAAAAAAAGATGAATTTTGATATTATCGTGGACTTTGCGGCTCCGGACCGGAAGAAGGTATATGAGAATATTCAGAAGAGGGTAAAGGAAAAATATCCGGACTACCAGATCAATATTACACAGGACCTGGATATTTCGGACTGAATCCGCCGGAAAAGCCTTTTTCAGGGCTGGGGCGGATTCAGCCGATAGCTTTCCTCTTCGATCGGAGGAAGCGCCGAAAGATCGTAGGGCGTGGTCTGATATACGAAATTCAGCCAGTTGGTGTAGATACAGTTGGAGCTGGAACGCCAGGAAAGAACCGGCTCCTTGTTCGGATCATCATCGGGATAATAATTCACAGGGATCTTCGGGCCGATCCCCTTGGCCAGATCCCTTTTGTATTCTTTATCCAGCTCGAAGCGGTCATATTCGCTGTGGCCGGTCACAAAGACCTGACGGGAGGAATATGCCAGAATAACCAGACTCCCGACGATCGGGTCCAACCCCTGAGCCACGGTATAGAGCTCGGGATTTTTCTCCACGGCCTCCTCATCCAGTCCCGTATAGCGGGAAACCGGACAATAGAACACGTCATCCATCCCACGCATCAGCATCTTTTTCCGATGCAGAACGGTATGCGGATAAACACCGGAGAGCTTTTCCGGAAGCAGTTTTTTCTGGATCCCGTGGTGGACATAAAGACCGGCCTGCGCTCCCCAGCAGATGTGGAAGGAGGAAAGACATGGCTTTTTGTCCAGAGAAGGATCTTTTTCACCTCTTCCCAATAGTTCACTTCTTCGAAATCCATCTGCTCCACGGGAGCCCCGGTAATGATAAAGCCGTCAAAATTCTGATTTTCAAATTCCGAAAAATCTCCGTAAAATCGATTCAGATGGTTCGCGCTGGTATGCCTGGGCTGATGGGACGCAAGCTTCATAAAGGAGATCTGCGTCTGGATCGGGAAATTGGATAAAGAGCGCAGAAGATCCAGCTCCGTATCCTCCTTCAGAGGCATGAGATTCAGGATCAGGATCTGTAAGGGACGGACGTCCTGATGTGTGGCCCGGTCCTCATCGATCACAAATATGTTTTCGGATTCCAGGATCTGCTTCGCCGGCAGATCATTTTGTACGATTATAGGCATGTAAAGTATTATAGCCGATTCTTCCCTTTTCCACAAGTTTCATGTATAATTGTTCTGGTATAATGTTTTGAAGGAGTTACTGCACACAGCCCATTGGCTGCAGATACTACAGATTTTGGGCATAATTGCGCAGTTATCTGTGAACAGTAGCTTGAAGGATACGCGTAATGCGTTGCCCGGAAAAAAGCGTATCCTGGAAGGAAAGGAAAGAATGAGAGAAATTGTGATCAGTACCGAAAGCGGGTCAGACCTTCCGGCGAACCTCATTGAAAAATACGACTTCAAGGTGATCCCCATGCATGTCATTATGGATATGAAAAACTATGATGACGGGACCTTCCCGGTAGAGAAGGTCTATGAGTATTATGACAGAACAGGACAGGTACCGACGACCTCTGCGGTAAACGATTATGAATACTATAAGTTCTGGAATAAACTGAAGGACCAGCATCCCGGCTGTGTGATCATGCATTTTACCTATTCCTCAAAGGCTTCCTCGACCCACCAGTCCGCTGTGCTTGCCGCGAAGGAAATGCCGGATGTCTATGTGATCGATACGCTGAACGTTTCGGGAGGCTGTACGGCCCATATGGTGGCTTCCTGGCATCATATTCAGAAACGGAAGGAAGAGGGCGGGATTCAGAACTTCGGGAAGCTTGCCGAAGAGCTGCAGGAGCTGGCGAAGAGGGCTGTCTGCCACTTTATCCCGGGGACGCTGGAATACCTGCGGGCCGGCGGCCGGGTTTCCAATGCCCAGTACATCGGGGCGACGCTGCTCCGTTTAAAGCCGTTGATCGAGATGGTAGACGGAAGCCTGATAGCGACGAAAAAATTCCGGGGGTCCATGGCCGGAATTGTGGATCAGTTCATGAAGGAATTTATCGAAAAATATAAGCCTCAGAAGGATTGTCTGTATCTGATGTATTCGAAGGGGCTGGCCGAGGACGTTTTGAAAAGAATGGCGGAAAATGCCGTTTCCTACGGCTTCAAGAGCTATGAATATGTTATGACGGGCTGTGTGATCTCCTGCCATGGCGGAAAGGGAGCCATGGGGCTGGCCGCCATGATGGAAGAATAGGGCAGCTCCCTGTAATATGAATAAAAACAAAGGGATTTTAGGAAACAAAATCTATCTGTATCTGACGGAATTCTTCTCCGGCATGGCGGTTATGGCGGTTGAGCTGGGGGCAAGCCGTCTGCTGGCGCCGTATTTCAGCTCTTCTCAGATCGTTTGGACCATAATCATCGGGACGATCATGATCGCCATGGCGCTGGGAAATATCTTTGGCGGAAAATGGGCGGATAAGGATCCGAACCCGGACAGGCTCTATAAGAGAATCCTGATCGCCGCCATCTGGATCGCCGCGATCCCGGTTTTGGGAAAATATGTGATCGCCGGCGTCTCGGCATTATTGATCTTTACCGTGAATACGGGCTTTCTTGTGATTGCCGCTTTTGTATCCTGCATGGTTGTTTTTGTGTTCCCGCTTTTCCTTCTGGGAACCGTGACGCCGTCTCTGGTGAAGTATACGACGGAAAATCTGGAGGAAAACGGAAAGGTTGTGGGTATGCTGGGAGCGATAAATACCATCGGCAGCATTCTCGGTACCTTCCTCCCGACCTTCGTAACCATTCCCTCTGTCGGTACGGCCATCAGCTTTCTGCTTTTTGCCGGGATCCTTCTTTTTCTTGCGATCCTTTATTTTATATCTACGCACAGCCGGAAGAAAACCGTCGTGGTGTCCGTAGCCCTCTTTGTGCTTTGCTGCGTATTCGGTCATGACAGCTCTTTCGCCTTTTGGGAAAGTGATATTACTTATGAGGGCGAGTCCGTTTATAATTACCTCCAGGTAAAGGAGGATCAGAGAAGGGTGGCCCTGTCCACGAATGTTCTGTTCGGGGTTCAGTCGGTACGGATGAAGCAGGAGGAGCTTACCGGGCTGTATTATGATTATGCGCTGGCAGCGCCGTATATGGCAGGTCTTCCCGAAAAAAAGGAAGGCCGGGTCCTGATCCTTGGAAACGGAACCGGGACCTATCTTACCCAGTGCCGGAATTATTTTGACAATCTTTCGGCGGAGGGAGTGGAGATCGATGAAAAGATTACCGGACTGGCCTATGAATACTTTGACCTTCCCGACGATGCGAAGGTGTCCACCTACGACGGAAGGGCCTATCTGAATGCGTCAAAGGAAACCTATGATGTGATCATGGTGGATGCCTATCAGGATATTACGATCCCGTTCCAGATGTCATCCATCGATTTTTTCTCTCAGGTCAGGGATCATCTGAGCGAGAACGGTGTGATGGTGGTGAATATGAATATGCGGGGAACGAAGGAGGGCAGCATTACCGATTACCTTTCCGACACGATAAGCCGGGTGTTTCCCGAGGTTTATACCGTGGATGTATCCGGGTCCACCAACCGGGAGCTGTTTGCTTCGAACAATCCCGCCATGCTTTCGGATTTCGTTTCTTCCTATAAAAGGGAAACAAGGCCGGACCTGAAGGCCATGATGGAGCTGGTGGAGGCGGGACTGACCCCTTATGAGGCCGGGGACCGGATCCTGACGGATGACAAGGCTCCGGTGGAGCTTCTCGGTATGATGGTGATCGATGATCTGATCCGGGATGAGGTTTCCTACTATAAAGAAATCTATGAAGAAAAAGGGTTTTCCGGTCTGCTGGAGGCGTTTTAAAGGAGAAGGGTCCCATGGAAATGCTGTTTGTGATTGACGCGAAGGATTATGAGAAGGACTGGCCGGTGATCGAAAAAACTACGGTGAGGGCGGTCATCGAAAGAGACGGCCTTTTTGCCTGTCAGAGGAACAAACTCGGAGAATACAAGATCCCGGGCGGAGGGCCCGATCCCGGGGAAAGCCTTCAGGATGCGTTGATCCGGGAGGTCAGGGATGAAATGGGGTTTATCCTGGATACTTCTTATATAGAGCCGATCGGCCAGATCGATGAATTTCGCGAGGATGCATTTCGAAAGGGAAAGACCTTTGTCCGGCATACCTTCTTTTACCGGTGCCGGATTCTCGAAGAAACCGGTAAGACCAACATGACAAAAAGTGAGATCGCTCTGGGCTTTACGCCTGCCTGGGCGGATATTGATACCATCATCCGGGAAAATCGGTTATGCATGGTGGAAAAATGGAATATCCGTGACACGGAATTCTTTGTGTGGCTGAAAAAGCAAAGGGAGAATACAGATGTTTACAGAGGATGATGTCCGCACGGCCAGAGAATATCTGCAGATGTTTTGCGAAAAGCCCGACGTGAGGATTACGGGAGCGCTATCGCCGGATTGGGAGAGTCGGACAGATAAGCGGGATTTGGATATTGTGATCCCCTGCTATAATGTGGAAAAGTATCTGAAGGAATGTGTGGATTCCGTAGCTCTTTATAAATTCAGACATGAGGTTGGCATTATTCTCGTGGATGACGGGTCGACGGATTCGACCGGGGAGATTGCTGAGGAATATCGGAAATACCCGAATGTGCAGGTGATCCATCAGTCTAATAAGGGCCTGTCCGGAGCGAGAAATGAAGGGATCCGGAAGAGCAACAGCCGATACCTTTTTCTCTTGGATGCGGACGACTTTGTAATTCCGGAAAAGCTGGAGGCTATGCTCGATTTTGCCATGGAAAACGAGGCATGTACCGTTCGCGGGATCATGTTCAATGTGGTGGAGGGGAATATTTTGCGCCCGGAAACGGAGACCGGAGCGTTTACGGAGATTTCTCACTATAACGCGGCGGGCTATGCCGGAGGGACCCTTTTGCGTTCATCGCTTTTTCAAGACATCTGTTTTCCGGATACTTATCTCTATGAGGATACCATCATGTATGCTCTGCTTTCGCCGTTGAGCAGGAAAAGCTATGAGTACGATGCTTCGGTCTATGCCTATCGGATGAATCCGGACGGAATTACAGCCAGAAGTCAGTTTGATAAACGCGCGGTACATTCCTTCTGGATTCTGGAGCTCATGCTGGAGACGATCGAAAGGCTCGGTATCCCTATGGAAATCCCGCTTTTTGATAAGCTCCTGGGCCTGATTACCCAGACCTATATGCGGATCCGGCATCTGGATCAAAACGTAAAAACGGCCGTATTTATTGCTACCTGTGCGGTAATGAGGGATTTGTGCCAGAGGCTCCGGACGGAGGACCGCTTCCGGAGGGTTTTGGAAGAGGGCCTGCGGTCGGAGAATCTTTCCGTCTATGAACAGGGCTGTTCCATCGTATGGGAGGCTATGAAAGTTGGGAAATGAGATCCCGGTCCAGCTCCCGGGCTCTGGCCTGCCAGGATTCCCGGGAAACGGCTCTTTCGTAGCCTGTTCTCGCGATCTCTTCGAGCTGCTTTTCGTTTGAGAGAAGGGAACGCACCTTGTCCGGCAGAGTGGGAATGTCCTCAAGCTCGAACAGGATCAGCTCCTTCCCGTCTTCAAAGCTTTCCTTCATATAAAGAGAACTGTCACTCATGGCCACAGCACCGCCCAGCATACCGTTAAAGATCCGGTCGTGGGTCCCGTCCTTAAACCAGGTCATCGTATTCAGGACGATCTTCGTATCTCTCATCATTTCCACAATTTTATAGGAGCTGACTCTTCCGCCGAAATGAAGAGAGGGGGAAGAGGAAATCCAGGGCAGATGCTGCCAGTTGTTTCCGTATAAAAAAATGGGCAAACCGGCTTCGGAAAGGGTTCGTATCAGCTTTTCACGAAAATGGGAAACTGCCATGCCGTCTATAAAATGGAGATCTGCGATCACGCTGCAGAGCGCATCCTCCGTAAGGCGGATCCCACGGTCCAGAAGCACCTTCTCCAGAGCCTCCTCTACCGTATGGTGGGGCTCCTCGATCAGGAGAGAAAGGGCATTTTCCGAAACGGTCTTTGCGTCAAAATCATAGCCGGAAAGATCAGGAAGCGGAGCTGCCCTGCCGGGAAGAGAAACACCGCCCGCGTACAGGAGAGGGATGGTCCGTCCCCTCATGGGAGGAGGCGTTATTCCTTCATCGCTGCCTCCGTGGGGAAGAAAGCCTACAGCCGAAAGCTCCGGGTAAAAGCGGTTCAGATATTTCATGTGATTCCGGTCGATCACCAGAACAATGGCATTTTTCGGCGCCTGGTCCAGCGCCTTTTTATGCATATAGGGGTGGTCCATCAGAATGTTGATGGGCGGGATCGAAAGCTCCTCCCATATATTTTTTCCGGGGACGAGCTCCATATTGAAGCCGAGATTATTAAAGCACAGCATGGCCGTAACGGGACGGGCTGCAAACTGTGCAAGCGCTCCAAGGCTCTCCTGCATTTTCCTTGTATCGAAAATGAGGAGCTCATATCCCAGTTTTTCAAATTCGGGAATCATGGCATAGGTGAAGATATCCAGTGTATCCAGGACGCCCACGGTCAGAATCAATCGTTTTTTCATGTTTGCATTATAGCATCGCCGTCTGAATTGACGCAACCGTGGATTCTTGCTATGATTGGCCTATGGAATATGCTATTACAGACAGAAACCTTATTTTTATATATTTTAAGACCCTTCAGGATGCGGGGATCTCCTCCGTGATTGACTTTGGCATGCTTCTGAAACGAATGGGCGCCCTTTCGCGGAGAGCGCTGGATCTTGGCATACCGGAAAAGATAAGACTGGTCGGAGTGGATCTTTTGGGTGCGCCCTCCTTTCCGGTGTACGATGGGGTCTATAACTGTATCCTGCCGGCCTTATCCTGCCCGGAGGAGCATTTTTCCGTTGGTTTTGTCCTGGCCCTGAAGGGGCTCTGCCCGGAAACGGAGCTTGAGCGGGTGCTTTTGTGGTGTGCCTCATGGTGTGATAAAACTCTGGTGGACGAGATGCCGGAAGAGAAAAGACTTCTTAAGGCCTTTGGAAAAAGGGAAGAGCTTATCTACGAAGGTCGGCGGTTCCTGGCCTTGCATCGAAAGGGGGACAGATAATGGATACGAGGATCTTTATCTGTACCCATAAGCCGTTTCCGGATCCGGGACTCCCGGGTTATATTCCTCTTCATGTCGGAAGCGTTATGAGAGAGGATCTGGGCTATGCCCGCGATGATGAGGGAGACAATATTTCTTCCAAAAATGCCTCCTTTTGTGAGCTGACCGGTCTGTACCATGTATGGAAAAACGTGGACTGTGATATCGTCGGGATCTGCCATTACCGGCGTTATTTTGTCGAGAACGGAGCTTATCTTACCAAGGAAAAGGCTGAGAAGATTCTGACGGAATATGATGTGATCCTTCCATCTCCGGGTTTCACGGGAGAGAAAAATCTCTGGATCCATTATGAAAAACAGCATAAACGAAAGGATATGCAAAAAACGAAGGAAATTGTTCTGAAAAAGTATCCTTCGTATGAGCAGGCTTTTGAGCATGTGATGAACTGCAATCTGTTTTCTCTCGGAAACATGATCATCACAAAAAAGCAGATATTTGATGAATACTGCAGTTGGCTCTTTGACATTTTGTTCGCGGTGGAAAAGGAAACGGATCTCTCCGGCTACGATACCTTTCAGGCGAGGCTGTACGGCTATCTTTCGGAACGGCTTTTACGAATGTGGCTGATGATGCACAAATACCGGGTGATCGAGGTCGACTACAAGGGAACGGATCCTGCGGAGCAGGAGGCCGAGTTTAAGCAGGTGGGGCTCGTTCGCAAATTTACGGATTCCGTGGCAATGGATATCGTATCCCTTTATCAGGGTAAAAAAATGCAGGACCTGATCGAGGATTGGCCATCACCGGACTTCGGTGGGAGGACGCCTGTTTTTCTGTGTGGAAAGGCGGATGAGGAGTGGATGGACAGACTCCGGGGGGTGCTCCCGGCGGATACGGTTCTGATTCGGATAAACAGCGAAAATTATAGTGATTATGCCTACCTGCCGGAGCATTTTGTCTGCCTTTCGGAGGAGGAACAGAAAGAGCTGATCCGGGCCATGGTGCTGTATCGCTACGGAGGCTTCTGGATCGGGACCGAATGCCTGCTGCCGCGTGCTTTACCGGCAGAGCTTCCTGAGCTTTCCTTCTTCTCAATCCGTAAGCAGGGCGTACCGATTCATAAAAATATAAATGAGCTGCGCTGGAGCACGGATTTCCTGTATGCAAAGCCGGGGAGCTTTCTCATGGGATTTCTGATGAACAGCCTGTGCTATTTTCGCTTTCGCTCAATGGAAAAGCTTCCCTTCTCTCTTACGGACTGCCTTCTGGATTGCTGCCTTAGGCATTTCCCCGAGGCAGAGGCAATATTGGAAGCGGTGCCGTTTGCAGATGAGGACAGGGCGGAGGATGCATGAGAGCGGTACTGTTTACCGGCGGGGTGGAAACGCTGGACTATTTCTCTCTTCAGCTCGAAAAAGCCTTTTTGGAGAGAGGACTGAAAACCTATGTGCTGGATCTTCGAGAGGCGGAGGCAGAGAGCCGGAGGCTGAAGAAATTCATAAAAACAGGAGAAACCTTTGTCCTGACCTTTAACTATGAGGGGCTGGAAAGGGAAAAGGGACTGTATACATTAAGGGACAGCTACCTTTGGCAGCAGTACCGGGTGCCGGTCTATAATATTGCTGTGGACCATCCCTTATGGTATGAAAACCGGTTTTCAGATCTTCTGGAGGACGAAGAGCATCATCCGGGCCTGTTAAAATACTATCATCATTTTTCCATTGACCGGAACCATGAAGCGTATCTGAAGAGCTATTATCCGGAGTTTCAAAGTGCCGGCTTTCTTCCGCTGGCGGGGACCGGCTTCCAGAGGGAGGAACCGATGCTCCCCCCCGGAAAAAGAAAAAAAGAGATTGTCCTGGCGGGCCATTATACGGAGCTGCCCTACTTCGAAAAGTCGATCACAGCGATCAACGAGGAATATGAGGCCTTCTATCGCGGGATCATCTCGGATTATATACAGCATCCCAATCGAACTGTGGAGGACATTGTGCTTTCGGCGGTGAGAAAAGAAACGAAGGAGGAAGGGAGAAAGCCCCTTCGAAATGTGTTATATCACATGGCGTTTATCGACCTTTATGTCCGCCATTTTTACCGGGGGCTTGCGGTCGCGACGCTTGCAGACGCGGGGCTGCCGGTCCGGGTTATCGGCTGCGGATGGGAAAAGCTTCCCCTGAAGCACCCGGGTTCCCTGCAGATCAGTCCGAAGACCAATTCCGTAGGAGTTTTGAACACACTGTGTGAATCGAAAATAGCATTCAATGTTTTGCCGTTTTTCAAGGATGGCGCACATGACAGGGTATTTAATTCGATCCTCTGCGGAGCGGTGGTTTTATCCGACCCGAGTAAATATTTGAAGGAGGAGCTTCCGGAGGGCTCCGGAGTCTGTTATTATACGCTGGAGGAGCTTCGGGATCAAAAAACGGAGGAGCTGCTTTCCTGTGCGGACAGGCTTCTGTCCTCGGATACGCTTTGTCAGGAAATCCTGGAAAGGGGAATCGGTATCGTACGAAGCAGACATACCTGGGATGCGCGTTCAGACCGGATTCTTGATTCAGTAAAAAAGGAGCTGAAAAAATGAGTATAGTCGGAGGGATCATGGTACCCCATCCGCCGGTCATTCTGCCGGAGGTGGGAAGAGGAAGGGAAAGGGAGATCGCAGCGACAAGCGAGGCCTATGAGGAAGCGGCACGATTTGCGGCTTCGTTAAAGCCGGAGACGATTGTGCTGTCCACGCCCCATTCCATAATGTATAAGGACTATATCCACATCTCACCCGGGAAGGGAGCCCATGGCGAC
>JAFSXC010000064.1 GCA_017450105.1 Lachnospiraceae bacterium
AGACGGACTTCTTGGCAAGGTAATCCTTCTTGGCAAGAACAGCCTTTGCCTTCGGATCGGAAGACTTCTCCAGAGCCGCGATCAGGGCTTCTGCCGCAGGACCGTTCTCTCTGGTCTTGTCCTTGGTTTCCATGAATTTGTCAAAGGCAGCCTTGAATTCGTCGTCCGCGCCCTCAGCGATCTCCTTGATCACAGCGATCTGCTGGTCACGGATGGTCTTCTGGCCAAGGTACATACCGAAGCCGTGCTCCGCGTTGTCCTCGAACAGGGAGTTGGCCCAGGCCGGTCCCTTTAAGCTGTCCTTATTCACCGTAAACGGCGATGTAGCCGCAGGTCCGCCCCAGATGGAGGAGCAGCCGGTGGCGTTGCTGATGAACATATGCTCACCGAAGAGCTGGGTAATCAGTCTCGCATAGGAGGTCTCGGCGCAGCCTGCGCAGGAGCCGGAGAACTCAAGCAGCGGCTGATTGAACTGGGAGCCCTTTACGGTCGTATCGGCGAAGCTGGTCTCCTTCTTGCCGACGTTCGCAACCAGATAATCGAAGACCGGCTGCTGGTCGAGCTGGGATTCCTGTGGCTTCATCTCGATCGCGCCCACCGGGCAGACCGTGATACATTCGCCGCAGCCCATGCAGTCCAGAGGAGTCACGGACATCGTAAACTTGTACTCTCCTGCCTTCGGCTTCATATCCGCGAGCTTGATGTTCGACGGAGCCGCCTTCTGCTCGTCCTCGGAAAGGAGGAAGGGACGGATCGTCGCATGAGAGCAGACAAAGGCACAGGTATTACACTGGATACACTTCTCGGGATTCCATTCGGGAACCGTAACGGCGGTACCGCGCTTCTCGTATGCGGAAGCACCGGTCTCGAACTGGCCGTCCGCGATATCCTTGAAGATGGAAACCGGAAGGGAATCGCCATCCATCAGACCCACGGGATCCAGGATCTCGTTCACCATCTTTACGGTAGCGGGACGTCCGGTCTTTTCGGGCTTCGGAGCATCCGGAGCCGGATTCTTCCAGCTGTCCGGGATCGCGACCTCATGAACCGCATCCACACCGGCATCGATGGCCTTGTAGTTCATTTCCACAACCGCGTCGCCCTTCTTGCTGTAGGACTTCTTGGCCGCCTGCTTCATGTAGTCAACGGCAGTATCGATGGGCATCACGTTCGCCAGCTTGAAGAAGGCGGACTGGAGGATCGTGTTCGTTCTCTTGCCCATGCCGATCTCGATGGCCTTGTCGATGGCGTTGATCGTATAGAGCTTGATGTTGTTGTCCGCGATGTACTTCTTCGAAGCAGCGGGCATATGCTTATCCAGCTCCTCATCGGACCACTGGCAGTTGATCATGAAGATTCCGCCGGGCTTTACGTCCTGAACCATCTTATAGCCCTTCACCACATAGGACGGGTTATGGCAGGCAACGAAGTCGGCCTGGTTAATATAGTAGGGGCTCTTGATGGGCTTATCGCCGAAGCGAAGGTGGCTGATCGTAATACCGCCGGTCTTCTTCGAGTCATACTGGAAGTAAGCCTGGATAAATTTGTCGGTATGATCGCCGATGATCTTTGTGGAGTTCTTGTTGGCACCGACGGTTCCGTCGCCGCCGAGACCCCAGAACTTGCATTCCACGGTACCTTCCGCTGAGGTAATCGGAGCGGGCTTTACCTCCGGCAGGGACAGGTTCGTCACATCGTCCACGATGCCGAGCGTAAACCGCGGCTTCGGAGCATCCTTTTCGAGCTCCTTGTACACCGCAAACACAGAAGACGGCGGGGTATCCTTCGAGCCGAGACCTTATCGGCCGCCGGTCTGGACGACATCGTTGCAGCCGGCTTCTCTTAAGGTCGTCGCCACCTCAAGATACAGCGGTTCGCCAAGCGACCCGGGCTCCTTTGTCCGGTCAAGAACAGCGATCTTCTTCGTGGTCTTCGGAAGGACCTTCAGCAGCGCATCGCTCTTCCACGGACGATACAGACGTACCTTCACAAGACCGACCTTCTCGCCCTTCGCGGTCAGGTAATCGATTACCTCCTCCGCCACGTCGCAGATCGAACCCATCGCGATAATCACGCGGTCCGCATCCGGAGCGCCGTAGTAGTTAAACAGATCGTAATCCGTTCCGAGCTTCTCATTGATCTTCTTCATGTACTTCTCGACAACGGCCGGAAGCGCATCGTAGACCGGGTTGCAGGCCTCTCTGTGCTGGAAGAAGATATCTCCGTTTTCGTGGGAACCTCTCATCGCCGGGTGCTCCGGATTCAGAGCATGGGCGCGGAACGCCTCCACGGCCTCCATATTCGTCATTTCCTTCAGGTCTTCGAAGTCCCAGGTCTCGATCTTCTGGATCTCGTGGGATGTACGGAAGCCGTCGAAGAAGTTAATGAACGGAACCTTTCCTTCAATGGCGGCAAGATGGGCCACCGGGCTTAAGTCCATAACCTCCTGGGGGCTGGATTCGCAGAGCATTGCGAAACCGGTCTGGCGGCAGGCGTAGACGTCGGAATGGTCACCGAAGATATTCAGAGACTGGGTCGCCACGGTACGGGCAGACACATGGAACACCGTCGGGAGCTGCTCCGCCGCGATCTTGTACATATTCGGGATCATCAGGAGAAGACCCTGGCTGGCTGTAAAGGTCGTCGTCAGCGCGCCGGCCGCGAGAGATCCGTGTACCGTACCGGCCGCACCGGCTTCGGACTGCATCTCCACCACCTTTACCGTATTCCCGAAAATGTTCTTCAACCCGGAAGCGGACCACTGGTCTACGGAATCCGCCATGGGGCTGGACGGTGTGATTGGGTAAATACCGGCAACCTCCGTAAAGGCATAGGCTACATGCGCAGCCGCGGTATTACCGTCCATGGATTGTTTGTTTCTTGGCATTTCTCATCCTCCTTGCTATACTCCTTATTTTTAATACCATTGTTCCCATTCTATCATTTTTTTTATGCACTGTAAACGAGTTTTCCCGGGTCCGGCTTGAAAAAAAAAAGAATTCATGGTATACATAATTGAATTTTATATAAGGAGAAGAATCATGATCCAGGCGAACAACGTGACCCTCCGGGTGGGCAAAAAAGCCCTCTTCGAGGATGTGAACATTAAATTTACGGAAGGAACCTGTACCGGATTAATCGGTGCCAACGGCGCGGGAAAGTCCACCTTCCTGAAAATCCTGTCGGGGCAGCTCGAGCCGACGAACGGGGACGTATCGATTACTCCCGGCGAGCGGCTTTCCTTCCTGCAGCAGGACCATTTTAAATACGATGAATATTCCGTCATGGATACGGTCATCATGGGGAACAAACGTCTCTATGATATTATGAAGGAAAAGGAAGCGATCTACGCCAAGGAGGATTTTTCCGATGAGGACGGGATCCGCGCTTCGGAGCTGGAGACCGAATTTGCGGAGATGGACGGCTGGAATGCGGAGAGCGATGCCGCGACGCTTTTAAACGGCCTCGGGATCGAGACGGAGATCCATACCGCGATCATGAAGGATGTGCCTGCCGCGCTGAAGGTCAAGATCCTTCTGGCCCAGGCGCTGTTCGGAAACCCGGATATCCTGCTTCTCGACGAGCCCACGAACCACCTGGATCTGGACGCCATCGGCTGGCTCGAGGAGTTTCTGATCAATTTTGACAACACGGTCATCGTCGTGTCCCACGACCGGTATTTCCTGAACAAGGTCTGTACGAACATCGCCGACATTGATTACGGAAAGATCCAGATGTACGCCGGAAACTACGATTTCTGGTACGAATCCAGCCAGCTTCTTATCAAGCAGATGAAGGAAGCGAACCGGAAGAAGGAGGAAAAGATCAAGGAGCTCCAGGAATTCATCTCCCGGTTCTCGGCAAACGCCTCAAAATCGAAGCAGGCCACCTCCCGGAAGAGGGCGCTCGAAAAGATCGAGCTCGAGGAGATCAAGCCCAGCTCCCGGAAATATCCCTACATTGATTTCCGGCCCGAGCGCGAGATCGGAAACGAGGTTTTGCAGGTCGAGGATCTGACCGTTGTGGAGGACGGTGAGACGATCCTGGACCATGTGTCCTTTATCCTGGGCCACGACGATAAGGTTGCCTTCGTCGGCGGGAACGAACGGGCCAAGAGCGTTCTGTTCCAGATCCTGATGGGGGAACGGGAGCCCGACAGCGGTTCCTACAAATGGGGTGTGACCACGAGCCAGTCCTATTTCCCGAAGGACAATACGAAGATCTTCGATACGGATCTTACGATCGTGGACTGGCTGACCCAGTTCTCGGAGATCAAGGACGCCACCTATGTCCGGGGCTTCCTCGGGCGGATGCTCTTCGCGGGCGAGGACGGTGTGAAAAAGATGAAGGTTTTGTCCGGAGGCGAAAGGGTCCGTGTGCTTTTATCGCGGATGATGATCGAGGGGAGCAATGTCCTGCTTCTCGACGAGCCCACCGACCACCTGGATATGGAAGCGATCACCGCCCTAAATAACGGACTTATGAAGTTCAAGGGCGTGCTGCTCTTCTCCTGCCGGGACCACCAGGTCGTCCAGACCACGGCAAACCGTATCATGGAGATCCTGCCCGGCGGTACGCTGATCGACAAGATCACCACCTACGACGAATATCTCGAAAGCGACGAAATGGCCAGAAAGCGCCATGTCTACTCGACCACCGAGGACGAGGAAGCGGACGACTGAAAACAAAATAGCGACAAAAAAGAGCCTGCCGGCCGGCAGGCTCTTTTTGACTGCATATTCTTATTCCTTCACGCCGCCAAGCGCGACACCGGCAACGATGTATTTACTCATAATGAGGTAAACCACGATGACCGGGAAGATGGAGAAGGCGATCATAACGTACACCTGCCCCATGTCGAACTTCAGCCAGTCGGCTGCACGAAGCTGCGCGATCAGGATCGGCAGGGTCTTCTTCGTATCGGTGTGAAGCACCAGAGCCGGAGTGAAGTAATTGTTCCAGCTGGATACGAAGGTGAAGATCGCCTGCACGGCGATGGCGGGCTTCATCAGCGGAAGCACGATTGTATTGAAGGTCCTGAATTCTCCGGCTCCGTCGATCCGGGCTGCCTCGATCAGGGAGATGCTTAAGGTCGAGTCCATGTACTGCTTCATATAGAAGAAGGTAACGGGCGCGGCGATCGCAGGCAGGATCAGCGGCCAGAAGGTGTCGTCCATCTTCATCTTGTCGATGAGCTGCAGGAAACCGAGAGCGGTAACCTGGGTCGGGATCATCATGACCGCAAGGATGAAGGTAAACAGGGCCTTTTTCAGCTTAAAGTCGTAGGCGTGGATCGCATAGGCCGTCATGGTGCTGAAGTACACGCACAGGGCTGCGGAGCAGCCCGCAACGATAACGGAGTTCAGCATGCCGTTTAAGATCGGCAGCGTTCCGGCCATCAGGTTTTTCCAGTTCTCCAGGAAATGGGTACTGGGGATCGGCGTGAAGCCGCTGGAAAGCTCGGTATGACTTCTTGTTGCGTTGACCAGAAGAATATAGAACCAGATCAGGCAGAAGAAGGATATGATGATTAATACGATGTAGGCGATGACGCGTCTTGCGCCGACACCCATCCCTTTCGATTTCGATTCAGGCATTTTCTATCCCCCTCCTTCCTATTTGGCCTTTTTCTGCACCGCATCCCGGTTACCGGAGAAGCGGAAGATGATAATACTCAAGATCGCGGTAATGATGAACAGGAACACCGACAACGCACCGCCGATACCGTAGTTCTTACTGAACAGGTGTTTATTCAGATACATGATCAGCGTCATCGACGTTCGCATCGGATCACCGGTCCCGTTGGTCAGGATCTGCGGCACATCGAACATCTGCAGACCGCCGATCAGGGAGGTGATCATCACGTAGATCAGAATCGGTTTCAACAGCGGCAGCGTTATCTTGAAGAAGGTCTGCGTGGCCGTTGCCCCGTCCACGGAGGCCGCTTCAAACAGCGATGGGTCGATACCCATCATACCCGCCATCAAAAGGATCGTCGTGTTCCCGAACCACATCAGACAGTTCATGGCCGCCACAAGTCCCCGGACGGAACCCACATGGTTCATGAATTCGTAGGGCTGGCTGATGATGCCAAGCTGTTGGAGGATCGAGTTGATCGGTCCCGTGGTCGCAAATAAGGTAAAGAACAGCATGGCGAAAGCGGACGCCATGATCAGATTCGGCATGTAAATAACGGTTTTAAAGAATCTCTGGCATTTCAGTCTCAGAGACGGATCCGAGAACCATGCTCCAAGCAGGAGCGAGATCAGGATCTGGGGAACAAAGCCCAGGACCCACATGATCATGGTATTTCCGAAGTACTTCCACAGATCTCCGGTGGAAAAGATCGATATGTAGTTTTGTACACCGATGAAATTGGGACCGATCTGTGTCAGGCCCGAACGATAATTCTCAAAGAAGCTGTTATAGACCGTGCTGATCAGCGGAACAAGCTGGAATATTCCGTATACGGTCAGAAACGGTATGAGGAAAATATAACCCCACTTGTTATATTTTACTACGTTGCTCTTCTTCATAAACCTTACCCCTTTTTATTATGCGCCGGCCCACACAGCCGGTCCTTTTCACATTTCCTATGTGAAAATTTTGCCTGCCCGGCCAGGCCGGACAGGCAAAGGATTTCCTGTTTAATTCTGCAGACTTTAGCCTACGGTCAGTTCAGGATACTTCTCACCGATCGCGGTGTAGAACTGTGCAAGAGCCTCATCGGCGGAAGCATTGCCGTCGAAGTAGTTCTTCATGGCTGCCTGGAACTCTTCGTTGCAGCCCTGGTCATAAGAGGACAGGTTTGAAAGATCGATGCCTTCTGCGCCGGCTGCCAGCTCAGCATAGGGGTTCTGGCCGCCGAGGAGCTCGATGTTGCCTTCATCAGAGGCTGCCAGCTCAGCAAGAACGGTCTTGGAGTTTACGCAGTCCTGATCAGCGATGGCGATCTCCTTCAGAACAGCGGGATCGGTGGTCATGGTAAGGATGATGTCCTTTACGAGAGAAGCATTGTCGGTACCTGCTGCTGCGCAGATCCATGTGCCGCCCCAGAAGTAAGACTGCGGTCCTTCGCAGAAGCCCCAGCCGCCGTCGGTGGCGATGGTGCCTTCCTGGCCGAAGTCAAGGCAGAAGTTGAAGAACCATGCAGGTCCGAAGTAGCAGAAGATCTTGCCTTCCGGAGTCTTGCCCTTTGCCCAGTCATCGCCCCATAACTCGTAGGTATTTTCAGCACCGGCCTGTACCAGATCCATGGAATCGTTTACCCAGTTTTCCATGTTCGGGTCGATCACAACCGCGCCGTCCTGTACCCACTTGCCGGATACGTTGTTGCTGTATACACGATAGGTGTCGTTTACGGAGCACATCTTATAGCCCTTGGCGGCCGCGGCCTTCGCGGTCTCGGAGAACTTCGCCCAGTCAGCGACTGCAGCCTGAACATCTGCCGGATCATCGGAGCCGATGACTTCCTTCGCAGCTTCACGGTTGTAGATCAGACCAGCGGAGCATGCCTGCCAGGAGGAGCCCTTCAGATTTCCGTTGCTGTCGGTAACGATGCTCTGGGTATATTCATACTGATCGGCAACATCCGCATCGGTAATTCCCAGATCGGCCAGAGCCATTGCATACTCGGTATCTACATATTTCAAAGCGTAGTCAGCTTCTACCAGGAAAAGGTCGATCTTGTCGTCGGCAGCCGCATCGGCCTGCTTCAGAAGATTCTCATCCAGGTTATTCTGATAAGCATTGTCATCGGAGGGGGTGATGTTCCATACGACCTGTACGTCACCGATGGTTCCGTGGGTTCCGTCGACTTCGGTATAGCCCGGATAATGATCGGTTACGCGGCTCTTGAACTCTTCATTCCAGCAATAGATGTTAAGTACCTGGCCTTCGCCGCCGGCAGAGGCTTCTTCGACCGCATCCTCGACTTCTTCCACAGCCTCGCTGACCGCTTCCTGTGCGGTATCCGCAGCAGCCGCAGTCGTTTCCTGTGCTTCCTTCTCAACCTCCTGAGCAGCCTCCTGCACCGCTTCGGCGACCTGCTGTACCTGGGCCTCGCCGCAGCCTGCAAGCATTCCGGCAGCCATTACTGCAGAGAGCATTGCACTGACAACTTTCTTTTTCATGTTTCTTTTTCCTCCTTCTTACAAAAACATTTTGGTTACTTTTTCGAAGAGAGCTTTGCAACCGAGTCGCCCGGAAGCAGCGCTCCTTCTATAACAACTCTCTCGATGAGAGATGTTCTCGGATGTTCAATGAGGCGGATCAGGCGTTTCGCCGCCTCCCGGCCGATGGCGTCCGAATTCTGGCAGATCGTACAGATCCTCGGCGAAAGCCTCTGGGACAGCCCCGTACCGTCATAGCCTACCACCGATACGTCCTTCGGGATTTCGACTCCCTTTTCGCGGAAAGCCGGAAGGCTTCCGATCAGGGACGTATCATCGGGATAAAAGATGCAGGTCGGCGGATTCTTCAGGCCGAGAAGCTTCCTTGTTTCGATCGCGGCAGCCTCACCGTCCAGATATTTCGCCTCCCGGATATACTCCTTTTTAATCGGGATCCTCAGCTCTTCGGCAGTCCGAAGGAAGCTCTTGATCCGGTCCCTGGTTACGTAGGAATAATCCTGACCGTGGATGTAGGCAATCGCGCGATGTCCTCGATCATACACGAATTTAAGCAGATCTTCAATCCCCTTTTCGTTGTTTGAGCAGATCGCCGTACTCCGATGGTGGATATAATCGATGGTCACCTTCGGGATCTTGTCGTCCAGAAGCGCTCTCACCGCCCGTTCATCCCAGCTCGCGCAGACAACCACCACGCCGTCGAAATTTCGTGACCGGCAATGCTCCGTATAGGAAGCGTTCCGGTTTCCGAAACGGTTGTTAATAAAGGTAATGTCGTAACCGACGGCCTCCGCCTCTTCCTTAAAGCCGTTAAGCACGCCCGAAAAATATTCGTGGGTCAGCCCGCTTCCGGCATCGTCCTTAAACAGGACTCCGAGATTAAAGGACTGGCCGGTCTTTAAGGCTCTGGCCGCGGCGTTCGGGGAATACCCAAGCTCATCGGCCGCCGTCCGGATTCGGCGTTTCGTATCGGCCCCGATGTCCTTCTGGTCATTCAGCGCCTTGCTCACTGTGGCGACTGAAACATCGCATTTTTCCGCTATGTCTTTCAGAGAGACCATGGCCGAACCTGTCCTGTAAAAGTTGCTTAATCGTTTTCGTAAGTACACTCTACCCTCTGTTGATCAAAAATGCAACAGTTTTTTATCGATTCGTCAAAAAATACAGTATGTGCTATTTGAATTTGTGCATTCTGTCGAAGAGATTCGGCCTTGTTTTTTCTGCAGATAGGCTTTATACTCAATTTTAACTAAATCGTTTACGTCTACCTGTTTCGTTACGATGTTTCAAAGGAGGAAAACTATGAAATTCGGCCATTTTGACGACGAAGCGCGGGAGTATGTCATCACCTCTCCCAAAACTCCCCTGCCCTGGATCAACTATCTCGGCAGCGAGGACTTCTTTTCCCTGATCAGCAACACCGGCGGCGGCTACAGCTTCTACCGGGACGCGAAGCTCCTGCGTCTGACCCGTTACCGTTATAATAACGTCCCGCAGGATTCCAATGGCCATTATTACTATGTTAAGGACGGGGACACGATCTGGAACCCGGGCTGGAGCCCCTCGAAAACGGAGCTTGACTTTTACGAATGCCGCCACGGCTGCGGCTATACCAGGATTACCGGAAAGAAGAACGGTTTAGAGGCTTCCGTTCTTTCCTTTGTTCCCTACGGCGATACCTGCGAAGTGAACCAGGTTTCCTTAAAGAACGAAAGTGACCACGAAAAAACCGTTGATCTTTTCTCTTATGTTGAGTTCTGTCTCTGGAACGCCATGGACGACATGACGAATTTCCAGCGAAACTACAGCACCGGCGAAGTTGAGATCCATGACAACGGCCAGGAGATCTTCCACAAAACCGAGTACAGAGAGCGTCGAAACCATTTCGCTACTTATGTAGTAAACGCCCCTGTGGAAGGGTTTGATACAGACCAGGAGAGCTTCCTCGGCGCCTATGGCGAAAACAGTTGCCCCGAGGTTGTCAAGAACGGTGTTTCGAAAAACTCCGTGGCCTCAGGGTGGCGTCCAATCGGCTCCCACCACTTAAAGGTGACACTTGCGGCCGGCGAAAGAAAGACCTATGTTTTCGTGCTGGGCTATATCGAAAATCCGGTTTCGGAAAAGTGGATCGGCGCTCCCGAAGACGGAAAGGTAAACTGGAAGCGGGCCGATGAGATGCGGAAGCGCTACGATACCGAGGAAAAGGTGACGGAGGCCTTCCTTGCCCTGACGAAGCACTGGGACGAGCTCTTATCCCACTTTACCGTAAAGTCCGAGGACGAGAAGCTTGACCGTATGGTAAATATCTGGCATCAGTACCAGTGTATGGTGACCTTTAATATGTCCCGCTCCGCCTCCTACTATGAATCCGGCATCGGCCGCGGCATGGGCTTCCGTGATTCCTGCCAGGATCTCTTCGGCTTCGTCCATCTGATCCCGGAGCGCGCAAGAGAGCGGATCCTGGATATCGCGGCGACCCAGTTCCCCGACGGCTCCGCGTACCACCAGTACCAGCCGCTGACCAAAAAGGGGAATTCGGATATCGGCTCCGGCTTTAACGACGACCCCCTGTGGCTCATCGCGGGCGCCGCTGCCTACATAAAGGAAACCGGCGACTATACGATCCTCGACGAGAAGACTCCCTGGGATTCCGATCCCGAAAATGTTTCGGATTTCATGGAGCATCTGCGCCGCTCCTTTAACTATACCGTGAACCATATCGGTCCCCACGGTCTGCCGCTGATCGGCAGAGCGGACTGGAACGACTGTCTGAACCTAAACTGCTTCTCTGAGGAGCCCGGCGAATCCTTCCAGACCTTCGGTCCCTCGGAAGGGCCCAACGCGGAATCCGTCTTTATCGCGGGTATGTTCGTAAAATACGGGAAGGACTGGGCCGAAATTCTTCGCCACAGAGGCTTAAATGAGGAAGCCGACGCTGCGCTGTCCGAGGTCGCGAAAATGGATGCGGCCGTGAAGCATGCCGGCTGGGACGGCGAATGGTACATCCGTGCCTATGATCATTACGGAAACAAGGTCGGCTCTCACGACTGCGACGAAGGAAAGATCTTCATCGAGCCCCAGGGCTTCTGCGTCATGGCCGAGATCGGCAAGGACGAGGGCAAGTGTCTGGCCGCGCTGGAATCCGTTGAAAGACTTCTGGATACGAAATACGGGATCGTGCTCTTACAGCCGCCGTACCGGAAATATCATGTGGAGCTCGGCGAGATCAGCTCCTATCCGCCCGGATACAAGGAAAACGCCGGAATCTTCTGCCACAACAATCCCTGGATCTCGATCGCCGAGACCGTCGTCGGAAGAGGAAACCGGGCCTGGCAGGTCTATACGAGAACCTGTCCCGCCTATATCGAGGATATTTCGGAGATCCATCGGACCGAGCCCTATGTGTACTCCCAGATGATCGCCGGCAAGGACGCGCCGAACTTCGGCGAGGCCAAGAACTCCTGGCTGACCGGAACGGCCGCCTGGACCTTCTTAAACGTCTCCCAGTACATCCTCGGGATCCGTCCGGACTATGACGGTCTGGTCGTTGACCCTTGCATCCCCTCCGACTTAAAGGGCTTTACCGCGAAGCGTGATTTCCGAGGCACGACCTACGTTATTACCGTAAAGAACGAAAGCGGCTCCGAAAAGGGCGTAAAGAGTATGACCGTGGACGGCGAGAAGGTGGATGGAAACCGGATCCCGCTTCAGGACGGCAAGGACGAGGTACAGGTCGAAGTGATCATGTAAGGAACAAGTCATATGCGCGGGTTGTTTCCGGACTGTTCCTAACCTTCAAAGAAACGCAGCGGCTGCACGGACGGACCACGCAGCCGCTGTTCAAAGCTGATAAGCATAAGGAGAAAAATATGGACATCAAAGCAAAGATCGAAGAAGTTCTCGGGAAGATCAAAAGCGACCCGAATTTCAAAAAGTCCTTCGAGGAGAACCCCGAAAAGGCCCTCGAATCCGCCGCCGGGATCGACATCCCCGACGGTATGCTGGACGGCGTGATCAGCGGCATCAAAGCCAAGCTCTCCGCCGACCAGCTCGGCGGAGCCTTTGACGCCATCCGGAAGCTGACCGGGGGCTGAAAAACGTAAGCGCTCAATTATACAGCGGTAAAGCACTTTACTCAGGTACAAGGGCAAATGCCCATTAATATACCCCGGCCTCATATGAAACCGGAGCACCTTGACAATTCACATATGGTTAAGATCATCAGCGGTTAAAGATTGA
>JAFSXC010000065.1 GCA_017450105.1 Lachnospiraceae bacterium
GGCAACGGCCGGTGCCAAAAACCTTTTATAAGAGCGAACGAAGCTTCAGCAAGGCATCTGCGATAAGCAGACAGTGGTCGGAGGCCAGGCCCGTTTTATGCAGGATCCGGTAGGAAGGCTCTGAAAGGAGGGCCCCGGCAGGGCGCTTTCGATAATCGATTTCGGCTGAGAGCGTTATCCCGGCAGCTTTGTTTTTGAGTGTAAGACTTAAGACCCCTTCCCCGGCCGGCTCCTCAGGCGTCAGCCCGACATCGAACCACAAAGCCTCCTTCGCATCATCCCCGGCCTTCGCTCCGGGATCGTAGTCAATATAGGCCAGATAGGCTGTGGTGATAACGCGCCACCTCGGATCCCGCTTCGGCTCGCCCCAGGTGCGGAGCTGGATCAGCGGTACATCGGAGATATTCGTTTCCTCCCAAAGCTCCCGCTTTGCCGCATCATAAAGATCTTCGCCGATGTCCACAAAGCCGCCCGGGACGGCCCAGTCGCCGATGCTCGGGTGGTTCCGCCTTTTTATCAGAAGAAGCCGTAGCGGCTCTCCCTTGCAAAAGATCAGCATATCCACGGTATTGCAGGGACAGTCGTACTTCTTCGGGTCATAGTTTTCCAGAAATTCCTCGAGAGTCTCTCCCTTTTCGTTTCTTTCGCCTGTCCCCCGGAACGGGTCAAGCTCGGTTTCCTTAAGATACATGATTTACGCCTCCTGATTTTGAAATGAGTACCGGATTTCATCATAGCACGGAGAGGCGGGAGGACGCAACGAGAGAGGTTTCGCAAAAAAGGGTGGTTGAACAGATCGATTTATGTTATATTATTATAGATTAAATGACACCGTTATCTCAGTCATTCGTATATAATCCCGTAAGTAAGAGAGAGGAAACCCATGACGTACTATACGCTTACGCAATCCGACATGCAGTATTTTGCCTATATGGTGCCCAAGGATATCCGGTGGCAGATACAGAAGAGCGGCTATTATACGATCGGCGCTCTGGAAACCGGAAACTTCGCTGCCGGAGTTCTGCAATTCTACATCGGGCCGACGAATAGGAAGAATACCTTCGAAGCGACCATTACCTACATGTACGTGGACAAAAATTTCCGACGGAGCGGAGTAGGAACGCTGCTTCTGATGGAGATGGACCGGATCCTGGAGTCCAGCGGGATAAACTACCGTGTCTTCGTAATGCCGGGTGACGGCTCCTTTGTCGGGATGAAGAGCTTCCTGGAGGATTATGGCTTCGAGTTCCGCGCGGGTGGTGTGTTCGTTTATTCCGAGCCGCTGGCGAAGATCCTTGTGGATCAGGTCCTGAAGGAAAAGGTGGAGCCCTATGTAAAGTCGCTGCAGGGTATGTCCCAGATCCAGTTTCGGACGGTGCTTGCCAAGCTGGAAAATGCTTCGCCGGAGGAGCTGGCTTCGGACTTCGAGAGGAGGGTTACGGATTACGACCCCGGTCTGTGCAGCTATTACGCCACAACGGACGGAAGCGGCCTGTTCCTTGTGAAGCGGTATCCCTCCGGACGGATCGAGCCGGTGCTGCTTCGGACGATGGGAAAGGATGCGATGCGGGGTTGCCTCATGCTTGTGGCCAGAAGTGCGAAGGCCGCGAAGCTGTCCTGCGGGACGGACGATCTGGTGCGTTTCTTCTGCCGCTCGGAGGAGTCGGAGGATTTGATGCGTGAACTGATGCCGGATCTTGTGCCGGAGGAAGAACTGTTAGGTGTATACGGAGGAGGAGAAGACGATGAGTGATCTTTACAAGGACCTGGAACAGCACAAGCTATACGAGATTGAACAGTACAAGACCGAGACCCAGGAAGAACAGATTGACCAGAGAAAACAGAGGGAAGGTCTGCAGGAGGAGGGTGAGCTGACCGAACAGAAGGCCCTCGAGCAGGTGCGTTTAAGGGTCAGCCATAATATGCCGAAAACCCTGAGGGAAAAGATCGTAAATGAACGGGCCAAGATCCAGAGGGGAAACAAGGCAAGGGGCGTTATCTCCCCGGAGGAGCAGATGGCGAAGCATCAGATGGAGATCCTTCGGAATGCGCTGTCGATGCCGCTGGCGGAGGATACAAAGGAACGTGAGCTCCAGGCGAAGCATATCGGCGAGGGTATGGTGAAGGCGAGAAACGCCTGCGATGCTTACTTGGAGAAGAATTCGGAGCCCCAGACCGAGGAAGAGAAGAAGGTTTATGAGCAGATCAAGACCTTCCGCGAGAGCCTCGGAGATGAAGGGGAGGGCTTCTCCAAGGATGTGGACGCGATCCTGAAAAAGAAGAAGCTGACCGGTGTGAATAACTGGATGGAGCTTCTGCCCGACCAGTCGCAGAATATGATCCGGGGCGGCGTTGAATGAAACGAATGATCCTCTTCCCAGGCGTCGGGTACCATTGCGATAAGCCGCTTCTGTATTATTCCAGACGGCTGGGAGAAAAATACGGATTTGAGGTTGTCCCTCTTTCCTTTGCGGGTTTTCCTTCGGATATAAAAGGAAATCTCGATAAAAGGGAAGAGGGATATGTTCATGCTTTAGACCAGGCAAAGGAACAGCTCGCGGGGAAGCTCACGCCGGAAGCAGACCTGGTCTTTGTATCGAAGAGCATCGGGACGGTTGCGGCCATGCGTCTTGCCGCGGAGCTTTCGATCGACCCGCTCCAGATTTTGCTTACGCCGCTTAAGGAAACCTTTCTGTCGGCGCAGGAAAGCAGGAAGAACGTTCGGGGAATCGTATTCCACGGGACAAAGGACCCGCTGGCGGTTACGGAGGAGATCCGTGAACTGGCCGAAGCGGTGCGGCTGCCGCTCCATCTGATCGCGGACGCAAACCATTCCCTGGAGACCGGGGACGTCCAGACGGACCTGAAGATCCAGCAGTTTGTCATGCATGAGATAGAAAAGCTCCTGTATCAGGGAGCTGAATAACGTTAGCGGGCGTTCTTCGGTCGCTTACGGGATTCGCATCCGACCGGATTAAGTCAGATATAAACAGGCGTTTATAGAGGAGAAGGTTGAGATGTATTACGGAAATATCAAGGAAGTGGATATCGCAGACGGCCCGGGGGTCCGGGTCAGTCTTTTTGTTTCCGGCTGTACCCACCACTGCAGGGGCTGCTTCCAGCCCCAGACCTGGGATTTTACCTATGGGGAGCCCTATACGAAGGAAACGGAGAACCGCCTCCTTTCCCTGTTGTCGAAGGACTATATAACAGGGCTTACGCTTCTCGGCGGAGAGCCGTTTGAACCGGAAAACCAGAGGGAACTGGTGGGCCTTCTTCGAAGAGTAAGAGAGCTGCGCCCGCCAAAAAGTATCTGGTGCTACAGCGGTTATCTTTTCGATGAGGAGCTGTTGAAGGAAAGCCGGGCCAGGTGTGAGGTGACGGAGGAAATGCTGTCGCTGATCGATGTGCTGGTGGACGGGGAATTTGTCGAGGACAAAAAGAACCTGTCTCTTGCCTTCCGCGGGTCCGAAAACCAGCGGATCATCGATGTGCGCTCGTCGCTTGCCGAAGGGAAGACCGTACTTCTTGAGGAATACGCAAATGGCCGATGAAACCAGGATTGACGAAGAAATTGACGGATTCCTTTTTCAGGATCCGAGGGAGATCGCCCAGGCCAGAAAGGAGGCGGAGGGCGTTCGCTACCTCCGGTCCAAGCTGGACCGGAACAATCCGGACTATGTGCTGGCGGTCTATAACCACGCCGTGGACCAGAAGCTGTTTGAAACGCCGGTCGGCTTTTCCTTTTTAAAGGAGCTTAAGGACTATCTCGAGGGAACGAATACGATCCCGAAGGAGGAGATCCACAGCATCGAGGTCCCTGCAAAAAAGGCGGAGAGACGGCGCGGCGGATCGAAGGAGAGTGTGCCGGACGGAAAGCTCACGGCGGAGCTTGAAAAGACAAAGAAACGGTTTCATACCGCGCTGTTTTTTGTTTTTGTTTTGCTGGCATCGCTGATCGGCATGCTGGTCATCGCCTGGCTGAGCCGGGACAATGTTACGATCCTGAATTACGAAAACGCCATTATTGACAAATATGAGGACTGGGAACAGGAGCTTACGGAACGGGAGCGGGTCATCCGGGAAAAGGAGATGGCGCTTTCGGAGACGGAGGGGCGGTAAATGGAGCATAACAAGATCCTTGTGGCGGATGATGAAAGCCGCATGAGAAAGCTGGTAAAGGATTTTCTTTCCCGCCAGGGCTATGAGATCCTGGAGGCGGCGGACGGAGAGGAGGCGCTGAACCTCTTCTATGCCGATAAGGAGATCGCTCTTGTGATCCTGGACGTTATGATGCCGAAGCAGAACGGCTTCATGGTGCTTCGGGAGATCCGGGAAACCAGCAGGGTCCCGGTGATCATGCTGACGGCCCGCGGGGAGGAGAGCGACGAGCTTACCGGATTCGAGGCGGGGGCCGACGAATACATCAGCAAGCCCTTCAGCCCGAAGATCCTGGTGGCGAGGGTCGAGGCGGTCCTTCGCCGGGTGAAGAGCGAGGAAGAAACGGTGCTGGAGATGGCCGGGATCCGTCTGGACAAGAGCGGGCGGAATGTAACGGTTGCGGGTGAAGAGATCGAATTGAGCTTTAAGGAATTCGAGCTGCTCGCTTATTTTATGGACAATGTCGGGAAGGCCCTGCCCCGGGAGAAGATCTTGAACGCGGTCTGGGATTACGACTATTACGGGGATGCCAGAACGATTGATACGCATGTAAAAAAGCTGCGTGCCAAGCTCGGCCCTGCCGGTGATCAGATCAAGACCATCTGGGGACTGGGCTATAAATTCGAGGCGGAGTAGGGCCATGAAAAAGCGCTCCTTCTCCTTCCAGGTAACCTTTGCCATGGCCTGCCTCCTGGTCGGCACAGTCCTTGTGTGCTGGCTCTTAAATACCTTTTTCCTGGAAAACTATTACGTTTCCCAGAAGGAAAAATCGCTGATATCGGCTTTTTCCGTTGTGGAAAAGGCCAGCGCCGAGGGTGCGCTTGGCTCGGACGAGTTCGCCGTGGTCTTTGACTCCCTGTGCGCTACGGATAATCTGGATATCATGATCCTCCGTCCCGACGGTCTGGTCATCAAATCCTCCGCGGCGAGCAGCCAGGAGCTTCGCGAGCAGTTTCTGAACGCTGTCTTTATGCAGGGTGCGGACCCGGAAAAGATCGTTAAGGAAACCGAAAGCTATGTTCTGAGGAGACAGACGGATGAGCGGCTGTCCTCGGATTATCTTTCCCTGTGGGGGGTGCTTTCGGACGGGAATTTCGTTCTGATAAGGAGCGCTCTGGAAAGCATTCGGGACGCGGCGGCGATAAGCAACCGCTTCCTCATTCTGACCGGGGGCCTGGTGATCCTGGCGCTTCTCTTTGTTGTCTATGTGCTTACAAAGCGGCTGACGGCGCCGATCAAACGGCTCACCGATATCTCCCGCCAGATGACGAAGCTGGATTTTAACGTCCGCTACGAGGGACGGTCCTCGAGGGAGGTGGACGAGCTCGGGATGCATATGAACGAGCTGTCCGAGGCCCTTCTGAAGACGATCGAGGAGCTGAAGACCGCGAATAATAAGCTCGAACAGGATATCCGGCAGAAGACCGAGATCGATGAGATGCGAAAGGAATTCCTCTCCAACGTTTCTCACGAGCTGAAGACGCCGCTTGCGCTCATTCTGGGCTATGCGGAGGGGCTGAAGGAGGGTATCGCAGAGGACCCGGAGAGCCGGGATTACTATCTGGACGTGATCATCGATGAGACCGAGCGGATGAACCGGATGGTGAAGGCGCTGCTGACGCTGAATAACATCGAGTTCGGGCGGGACAAGATCGAGATGAAGCGGTTTGACCTGACCGCTCTGACCGCGCAGATCCTGGACCGCCATAAGCTTACCTTTGAACAGAAGGGGATAAGGACAGAGTTTTCCGAGACAAAGGCGTGCTTTGTCTATGGGGATGAGTTCGGCATTGACGAGGTCCTGACCAACTATCTGACAAACGCGGTCCATTTCTGCGAAGGGGAGAAGCAGATCCGGGTTTCCTTTACGCGGGAAAACGGACGGGTCCGTGTTGCTGTTTCGAATACGGGGCGCAATATTCCCGAGGAGGAAATAGATAAAATCTGGATTAAATTTTACAAGGTAGACAAGGCCAGAACCCGCGAGTACGGTGGGAGCGGGATCGGGCTCTCCATCGTGAAGGCGATCATGGACGCGATGAACCAGACCTGCGGGGCGAGAAACCTTCCCTATGGGGTGGAGTTTTATTTTACGCTGGAGGCGGCGTCATGACAGGACTACCGGTTGAAGCCTGCATCGAAAAATGATAAGATAAAAAAGATGAAAAAACATGGAAAAATCGGGATCGCGGTGACCGCGCTGCTTCTTTCCTTTGCTCTCTCCGGCTGCGGGGAGGCGCTGGCGGATCTGACGCCGGAGGAGGAGGCTGTGATCGTTGCCTACGGATCCCATATCGTATCAAAATATAATAAGAGACAGCCCGACGGCGTCGTCCGCGTCTTTATGCCGGAGGAAGAAACAGAGGAAACGGAAGAAACGTCTGAGGAGCCTGAGGAAGCGTCTGAGGAGCCCAGGGAAACGGAGGCCTCTTCGGAGGAGGAGAAAAACCCCGATGAGCCGAAGGAGGAAAATGCGCCCGAGGAGAAGCCGGAGTTTGCGGGCAGCGAGGATGTCCCGGACGTGGAGCTGGGTGAGTTCCTCGGCTACGATACGTTAAAGATGAGGTGGACGCATACGGAGGTGACCCAGAGCTATGTAAGCAATGACGCCATGTCCTTTACCGCTTCGAACGGCTTTGCCTATGTGGTTCTGACCATAAAGGTGACGAATGAGGGGGCGGAGCCGAAGGAAATGGATATTCTGTCCCTGTCGCCGCAGTTTATGCTGTGGACAAACGGCCGGGAAAAGCAGAAGTCCTCGCTGACCATCGTACCGACGGATTTCTCGACCTATAGGGGAACGATCGGGCCGGGAGAGACCGTCGAGACCCAGATCTTTTTTCAGAGGGCCCTCGACAGGATTACGCCGGAGGATCGGTACGCGCTGGATGTAACCTTAAACGGCCAGACGGGGCGCGTTACAAAGACTGATGGATGAAAAAAATAATTCATCATTTTATATTGTGCAATTCGACGATTTCGTGCTATAATAATTCCGTACGTTAGGTACTATTATCAGGTGGAGGAAAGTAATCCTATGGAAACAAACATCTTATTGGAAAATGGTACAAACGAGCTTGAGGTTCTGGAGTTTACGCTGAACGAGAACCATTACGGGATTAACGTCGCGAAGATCCGCGAGATTCTTACATATCAGCCGATTACGCCTGTGCCGAACGCGCATCCCAACATCGAAGGTATCTTTATGCCGAGAGATACGATGATCTCGGTGATCAGCCTGAAGAGATGTCTGGGTATTCCCGAAACGGAAAATGAAGGGCTTTTTATCATTACCAACTTTAACAGTCTGAACGTTGCTTTCCATGTGGACCAGGTGATCGGGATCCACCGCCTGTCCTGGGCGGATATCATAACCCCCAACGCCACCATGAATACAGAGGAAGAGGGCGTCTCCACCGGTGTGGTACGGATCGACGGAAAGCTGGTGGTAATCCTGGACTTTGAAAAGATCGTTACGGATATCAGCCCGGAGACCGGACTTAAGGTTTCGGATATCGATAAGCTGGGCGAGCGGTCCCGCTCCGATTCGCCGATCCTGATCGCCGAGGACTCTGCTCTGCTTAGCAAGATGATTACGGAGTGCCTGACAAAGGCCGGATATACGACGCTGATCGTAAACTCGAACGGCAAGGAGGCCTGGGATAAGCTCCAGGAGTATAAAGAGGCCGGAAACGTATATGAAAAGGTCCATTGCATCATTACCGATATCGAAATGCCGCTGATGGACGGCCATCGCCTGACGAAGCTTGTGAAGACGGACGATGTGCTGAAGAAGATCCCGCTGGTTATCTTCTCCTCCCTTGTGAACGAGGAAATGAGGAGAAAGGGCGAGGCTCTCGGGGCGGATGCCCAGTTGACCAAGCCGGAGATCGGAAAGCTGGTTTCCGCTGTGGATGAGCTGATCGATAACAGTACCGCAATAGCGTAACTAGGAAAGGATGCTGGGATGTGATGAAAGCCTCATCACATCCCTTTTCTGATTATGAGCAATTCGGAAGATTATCTGGACAATTTATTAAAGGGCGTGGACAGCAGCGGCCTGGACGATCTGGATACCTTCAGCGAGGAGGAATTCCTGCAGGAATTTGACTCTTCGATCCTGGAGGAATTTAAGGATGCCGAAAAGACCGACAGCTTCCTTCAGGAGCTGGAGAACGAGCTGGGAACCTCGACAGAGGAGCCTCTGGTCTTTAATCCGATGAAAAAGCGCGGAGAAGAGAACTTCAGCACGGATTATTTCGAGTCAAGACCGGAGGAACCGGAGATTCCCGTGTCCGAGGAAGAGCTTTTAAGCGGCCATTCCTCGGAGGAGCGCCTGGACCGGATGCTGGCCTCGGAAGCGGAGCGGCTGGCGGAATCTGAGGAAAAGCTGGTGACCTCCATTGATGAGGAGGCGAAGGGAATACTGCCGCCGGCGGAGGAGAAGGCGGCAGAGCCGGCAGCGGAGCCTGCGCCTGCGGCAGCCGCTGACGCATCGGCTGGTATAGCATCGGGCAATGATGCATCGGTAGGTGCCGCATCCGCCGGTGTACCGGAGGAGCTTATGGTTTCCGACCTGGACCAGCTTCTGGAGCAGTCCAGGATGGAGGAGAACGCTGCCGGGCCGGCGGGCGCGGAGGAAACGGCGGCCGAAGGCGCTTCTGCAGAGGAGGGCGCTGTGACGGAAGCGGCGGAACCGGAGGCGGGGAACCCGGAGCTTACGGAGGAAGCGGCAGCCTTAGACCCGGCCGAGGTGGCGAAGGCCGCTGCCGCGGAAAGCGGGATCCAGGATGAAAACGCTGCGGCAGAGGGCTCGGATGAGGATCTTCTGTCGATCCTAAACGGCCTCGAGGACGAGGAGGGTGAGCTTTCCGAGATCGGGGATATGCTCCAGAAGGATGCGGCCGGTGTGGAGAACCTGTCCGAGGAGGAAGTAAAGAACAACGCGGCTGCCGAGGGCCTGGGGGCTTCGGGCAGCGAAGAGGAAGATACCTCCAAGGGCGGAAAACGAAAGCACCGGGGGAAAAAGGAAAAGAAGGAAAAGGCTCCCAAGGGAGAAAAGAAGGGCTTTTTCGCGCGTCTCGCCGAGGCTCTCTTCGGGCCGGATGAGGATGAAAAGGAACCGGTTACGCTGGCGGATATCGAAAACGCCAACAACGCATCGGATGAAAACCTTGCGATCCTGAAGGAACTGGACGAGGCCGGCGAGGGCGATATCGCGCCGAAGGGCAAGGCCGATAAAAAGAAGAAAAAGAAGGAAAAGAAGGAAAAGCCGAAGAAAGAGCCGAAGCCAAAGAAGGAGCCGAAGCCGAAAAAGCCGAAGAAGGAAAAGAAGCCGAAGGAGAAGGTCGTGGACAATACCCCGCCTCTGCCGAAGAAGCGGGTCGTTGTTACCTTCATCTTTGCGATCTCCATCCTTGTCTTTGTTGTGATGGCTTCGAAATTCCTGGGCAAGGACAGGCTGATGGCCTCCTCCCGCGCTGCTTACCAGGAGGGCGACTACATTACCGCCTATCGTGAGCTCGCAGGCTTGAAGCTGAAGGATAATGAGGCGGAGTACTATCAGAAGCTGGCGATCCTTTCTCCTATACAGGAGGAATATGTTTCCTATCAGCCGCTTAGGTCTGCCTATGAAAATGCCATGGCCCTGGATTGCCTGATCCGCGGGATCGGAAGATGCTCCAATTATTACGAAATGGCGGATGCCTATGGGGTAACGACGGAGCTGGCGTTTCTGCGGGACCAGTTTGCAGAGCTCCTGGCGCGTGACTTCGGGATGTCCGCGGAGGACGCGGCGGCCATATACAGTCTGGACGACCGGGAGGAATATTCCGTGGCTATAGAACGGATCATCCGAAGCCTTGGTCTGGAGAAAGAGGAGAAGCTCTGATGATCGCAGTAATCGACTATGATGCCGGAAATATCAAAAGTGTGGAAAAGGCCCTGCAGTTTCTGAAGCAGGAGGCCGTTGTCACACGGGACGAAAAAGAGATCCTGAAGGCGGACGGCGTGATCCTGCCGGGGGTCGGCGCCTTCGGAGATGCCTGCGCAAGGCTTAAAAAATACGGTCTTGTCAGTGTGATCCATAAGGCTGTGAATGAGGAAAGGAAGCCCTTCCTCGGGATCTGTCTGGGACTCCAGCTCCTTTTTGAAGGGAGCGAGGAAAGCGGGGGCGTTGAGGGGCTATCCCTTTTGAAGGGGAGGATCCTCAGGATCCCCGAAGAGACAGCGCTTCCTGTTCCGCATATCGGCTGGAATTCTCTTCGCTTTCCGCGGAAAAGCCGCCTGTTTCAGGGAATCCATGAGGACGCCTATGTCTATTTTGTCCACAGCTTTTATCTGAAGGCCGAGGAGGAGGCGGTCGTGGCAGCGCGGACCGAGTACGGCGTTTCGATTGACGCAGCAGTGGAAAAGGAGAACCTGTTCGCCTGCCAGTTCCATCCGGAGAAAAGCAGTACGGTGGGACTTTCGATCCTTGGTAATTTTTGCGGGCTCTGCGCCCATTGAGGTTTATCTATGCATACAAAACGGATCATTCCCTGTCTGGACGTGGACAACGGCCGGGTGGTGAAGGGAGTAAATTTTGTGAATCTAAAGGACGCCGGGGATCCGGCGTCTGTTGCCGCTGCCTATGACAGAGAGGGCGCGGATGAGGTGGTGTTTCTGGATATTACGGCAAGCTCCGACGGCCGGGATACGGTGACTGAGCTTGTTCGCCGGGTGGCGGAGCAGGTCTTCATCCCCTTTACGGTGGGAGGCGGGATCCGAAGCGTCTCGGATTTTAAAAAGGTTCTGCGGGAGGGCGCTGACAAGGTGGCCGTCAATTCCGCCGCCATTGAGCGGCCGGAGCTGATCCATGAGGCGGCGGAGAAGTTCGGAAGCCAATGTGTGGTTGTGGCGATCGACGCGAAACGCCGTGCGGACGGAAGCGGCTGGAATATCTATAAGCACGGAGGGCGTGTGGACTGCGGGCTCGATGCCGTAGAATGGGCGGCCAGAGCGGAGCGGCTCGGCGCCGGAGAGATTCTGCTTACGAGCATGGACCGGGACGGGACGAAGGAGGGCTACGATATTCCGCTGACAAAAGCGATCACGGATACCGTGAAGATCCCCGTTATCGCCTCCGGCGGTGCGGGAAAGGAAGAGGATTTTTACGAGGCGCTGACAGCCGGAGGCGCCGAGGCGGCGCTGGCGGCCTCCCTGTTCCATTATAAGGAGCTGGAGATCGAAAAGCTGAAGCGTTATCTTCTGGACAGGGGGATCGCTGTCCGAAGGACCTGGTAGCGGAATACCGTTAGCGGGCGTTCTTTGGCCGCCTACGTGATTCGCATCCGACCGGATTAAATCAGACAGAAACCGGCGTTTATAGAGGAGGACTGATTATGGGCGCCATCGAAAACGATTGGAAGGACAGGCTTTCCGGGGAATTTAAGAAGCCCTACTACCGGACCCTGTATGAATTTTTGAAGAAGGAATATCATGAGGCGGTGATCTATCCTCCATCCGGGGATATCTTCAACGCCTTTCATCTTACACCGATTTCCTCGGTCAAGGCGGTGATCCTGGGGCAGGATCCTTATCATGAGCCCGGACAGGCGGAGGGCTTATGCTTTTCCGTAAAGCCCGGGGTGCCTCTGCCGCCGTCGCTCGAAAATATCTACCAGGAGCTTCACGAGGATATCGGCTTTCGGATCCCGAACAACGGCTCCCTTACAAAATGGGCGCGGGAGGGCGTTCTGCTTTTGAATTCCCTGCTTACGGTGCGTGCGCATGCGGCCTTTTCGCACAAGGGAAAGGGGTGGGAGACCTTTACGGACGCTGTGGTACGGATCCTGAACGAGGAGGACCGGCCCATTGTCTTTCTCCTTTGGGGGAAGAGCGCCCAGGAAAAAGGGGCGGTCTTAAACAATCCGAAGCATCTGATCCTGAAGGCGCCGCATCCGAGCCCCTTATCCGCCTACCGCGGGTTCTTCGGGTGCCGGCATTTTTCCAGAACAAACGAATTTTTGACAGAACACGGGATCCGGCCGATCGACTGGCAGATTGAGGACGTATAACAGACGGAAAAAACCGATAAAAAGAGGAGTGGGGCTGATGCATAAGCAACAGCCCCGTATTATGAAAAAATTTGCCTGCAGTTCGTTTTAAAGGAGGAATTACTTTGTTCCTGCGACTAAAAACATACTAACAGACAGGTATGAATAAATTATGAACATAAGCTGAACACTTTGTAAAGAATATCTAAACGGGGAGACAAAAAACGGGGGGTTGTTGTGGAGATTGCACAAGACACGGCCGCGCTTTTGAAGCCGGCTGTTGCCGAATGCCTGTGCTCACCGCCAAGTGTATCAGTAACCTGGCTTGTTACTGTTCACACCCAATGTCAGTAACTTAAGCAAATTCACGTATTGGCGTCGCCCCCGTAAGCCATCTCCCAGACTTAAGTGCGCGGGGGCCCCGCGAAAAATAAGTCCTCCCGGAAAAGCATCGGTCCCCCTGTGCCCGGTCCGGGGCCCTCTTACTCGCGCTCCGAGGAAATATATGGGCTTAGGTTACTGACATTGGATGTGAACAGTGACCCTGACATTCATTATTGTCAGATAATTTTACTAAAAGACTTGAAAAACGGGCATGAGGGGCGTATACTATTCTTGTAGTATACTATCCTAATAGCCTTCGACAGGGACGTCGAAGAGAAAAATCAAAGGAGTGATGAATATGAGCGGCATCGGAGATTTTAATACCTCTATGTTCGGTGCGATCTACGGAAATTCCAACGGGACCAACCAGACCGGCCTGGACCTTTCGACCTACGCGTCGATTCGGAACGGAAGCTATGGGAAGGCGCTGAAGGCTTATTATAATTCAGAAAACGGAAAGGAAGCGCTGAAGAAGAACGGCATCGTAAACAGCCAGACGACCATTTCCGGAAAGGACAGTACAAACGCTCTGGCGAGGATGCAGACCTCCTCCAAGGAGCTGACCGAAAGCGCGACAAAGCTTCTCCAGGGTGGCTCCAAATCCGTATTTGCTACCGGAAAAACCAAGGACAGTAACGGAAAAGAATACGACGACGGAAAATACGATACGGATAAGATCTATAAGTCGGTTAAGGGCTTTGTGGATTCGTATAACTCCATGATCAATAACGTGGTTTCTACGAATACGACGAATATCGCGACGGCGGCTGCCGGAATGATTAACCTTACCAAGACGAACGAAGGTCTTCTGAATTCCATCGGGATCTCGATTGATGATGACTATAAGCTGAAGATCAACGAGGACGACTTCAAAAAGGCGGATATGAATACCGCCAAGGCGATGTTTAATTCCCAGGGAAGTTACGGCTACCAGGTCTCCGCCAAGGCCTCGATGATCAGCTACTATGCGCAGAACGAGATCGGAAAGGCGAACAGCTATACCGGTACCGGAAACTACAACTTCTTCGCGATCGCCGGTTCGTCCTACGATTCGACTACCTGAAGTCTTTTGAAGGAAGAATATGCCCGCCGTGGGTTTTCTGCGGCGGGTTTTTTCTTGCAATCCCCTATGAATCTGGTAAAATTTATAGTAGTTTATTGGGCTTTGCGCTGTTCGACCGGGCTTCTGTACCGGAGCAAAGGGTGGGCGGCGGCCGCCGCACAGGATGAAAAAGGGAGAAAAGGGGATGCTTTCTGAAAAAACTGCTTTGGGAATAAAAAACGGGTCGGCGATCCGGGCCATGTTCGTGGAAGGAAAGATCATGGCGGAGAAGTACGGACCCGAAAATGTCTATGATTACAGTCTGGGCAATCCTGCCACACCGGCTCCTGAAAAATTAAAGGAAATATTAATAAATGAAATAAAAAACGAAGATCCGGTAATTTTGCACGGTTATATGAACAATGCCGGCTTCCCGGAGGTCCGCCGCGCTCTGGCGGAGAACCTGAATCGCAGGTTTCAGACGGAATTTGATGAAAACGATCTTATTATGACTGTGGGAGCGGCCGGGGGCTTGAATATTACGCTTAAGGCGATCCTGAACCCCGGGGAGGAGGTAATCGTTTTTTCTCCCTACTTCGGGGAAT
Organism: Lachnospiraceae bacterium; assembly: GCA_017450105.1. Lineage (GTDB taxonomy): Bacteria > Bacillota > Clostridia > Lachnospirales > Lachnospiraceae > RUG12461. The sequence continues at coordinate 14,229 of JAFSXC010000065.1, forward strand.
ATAAGAATTATGTTCAGAATTTTGACGGTGTTCTGGTGGAGACGGAGCCGGATAAGGAAACGTTCCAGCCCGATCTTGCCGATTTCGAAAGAAAGCTGAGCAAAAAAACAAAGGCCGTGATCATCAACACACCGAACAACCCCACCGGAGTGATCTATTCGCCCGAAACGTTGACCAGAATCGGGGAGATCCTTACGGAGGCTGAAAAGCGGTTCGGAACGGATATTTATCTGATCTCGGACGAGCCCTACCGGGAGCTTCGCTATGACGGAAAGGAACCGGATTTTCTGACCAGATACTATGAAAATACGCTGGTCGGGTATTCGTTTTCCAAGTCCCTGTCCCTTCCGGGGGAGCGGATCGGCTATGTCGCGGTCCCGAAGGCGGCCAGACCCCATGACGACCTGGTGGCCGGGATCAGCTTATGCAACCGGATCCTCGGCTTTGTGAATGCGCCCTCGCTGATCCAGAAGGCCGTGGCTTTGTGCGTGGAGGAGAAGACGGACGTCGCCTTCTACGACCGGAACCGCCGTACTCTGTATGACGGGCTGAAGGAGCTCGGCTTTTCGCCCTTCCTCCCGGAAGGCGCCTTTTATCTGTGGTTAAAGAGCCCGCTGGAGAATGAGAAGGAGTTTGTGGAAACAGCGAAGAAGCATCGCCTGCTTCTGGTTCCCGGCTCGACCTTCGGCTGCGGCGGTTATGTACGGATTGCCTATTGCGTTTCCCATGATATGATCCTGCGTTCGATGGAGAGCTTTCGCAAGCTGGCGGAGGAAGTGGGGCTTCATGGATAAGGGAATGTGTTTATGGGAGGAAAATGTCCGTAAAGTGACGCCATATACTCCTGGGGAACAGCCTGCGGGGAAAAGAAATATCAAGTTAAATACGAATGAGAATCCGTATCCCCCGGCTCCGGGGGTGGAGCAGGCGTTAAAAAATATCGATGCCGATCTGCTGCGGCGCTATCCGGATCCGAACGGAGAGCCTCTGCGGTCTGCGATCGCCGGGCTCTGTGGTGTATCCAAGGAGAAAATCTTTCTCGGTGTCGGCTCGGATGAGGTTCTGGCGCTTGCGTTTTTAACCTTTTTTAACGGGGAAAAGCCGATCCTGTTCCCGGATATTACCTATTCCTTTTATGACGTCTGGGCCGAGCTCTATGGAATCCCCTATGAGCGGATACCGCTCGACCCGGATTTCCGGATCCGCAAAGAGGATTATTGTAAGCCCTGCGGGGGAATCGTGCTGGCGAATCCGAACGCCCCGACGGGGGTGGAGCTTGCGCAGGAGGAGCTGGAGGAGATCATCGAGGCCCATAAGGATGTGGTTGTGATCGTAGACGAAGCCTATGTGGACTTCGGCGCCCGAAGCGTGCAGCCTCTCCTGGATAAATATGATCAGCTTCTCATCGTTCGGACCTTTTCCAAATCCAGATCGCTCGCAGGAATGCGATTAGGCTATGCAATAGGAAATGAAAAACTGATTAAATATTTATCCGACATTAAATTTTCGTTTAATTCCTATACGATCAACCGTGCGACGATCCTGGCCGGGGTGGAAGCCTGCCGGGACCAGGAGTATTTTGAGAAAACCGTCGATCGGATCATCCGGGAAAGGGAGCGCACCGGGGAACGGCTTCAAAACCTCGGATTTGAGTTTTTTAAATCTAAAACTAATTTTTTGTTCGTTACACATCCATCGCTTCCGATCACGGAGCTGTTTGATTACCTCCGCGAACGGGGAATCTTTGTCCGGCATTTTCAAAAGCCCGAACGAATCGTTCCCTATCTTCGGATCACCATCGGAACGGAGGAGGAAATGGATGAACTGATCAAAGCCATAGAGACTTTTGCGGGGGAGCATAGGGCATGAGTAAGCTTCTGGATTTCTTAAGGAATGTGATCAAGGGTATCGTTGTCGGTATCGCAAATGTGGTCCCCGGTGTCTCCGGCGGGACCATGATGGTCTCCATGGGGATTTATGACCGGCTGATCAGCGCGGTGAGCCACTTCTTCTCGAAGATGAAGGAGCATTTCTTCTTCCTTCTGGCGCTGCTGATCGGTATGGCGATCGCCATCCTCGGAGGCTCGGTGGTCATCACCTGGCTGTTTGACCGCTTCCCGTTTCCGACGACCATGGCCTTTATCGGCCTGATCCTCGGAGGATTTCCTTTAATATGGAAGAAGGTCCGCTCAGAAAAGAAGCACTTCGGCCATTTTCTTATCTGCGCGATCTTTTTTGCATTGGTGGTAGGGCTGTCCTTTGTCTCCGGAACGTCGGGTTATACGGCGGACCTTACGCCGACAGTTTCTACTATGCTGGTATTATTTCTGGTTGGAATCGTGGCGGCCGGTACAATGGTGGTACCCGGAGTCTCCGGCTCCATGGTCCTGCTCATTATGGGATATTACAATCCGATCCTGAAGACGATCCGGGATTTTATGGCGGCGGTCAAGGCGCACGATACAGAGGCTCTTGTTTCCGACCTAAAGATCCTGATCCCCTTCGGGATCGGTGTTCTGGTCGGAATCGTCCTCTTTGCGAAGCTGATCGAATGGATTTTTAAACGTTTCCCTCAGTATGCGTATTGGGCGATCATCGGTCTCATCGCGGCCTCGCCGATCGGGATCATCCGGCTTTCCTCCTTCGGGACGATTACCGTCGCATCAGCGCTGGTGGGGGCCGGCCTTCTGGCCGTGGGAGCGTTTGCGGCTTATCAGCTTTCGGATTGAACATTTTTGACCCGGCATGGTTTGACAAAGGAGCGGAATTCCGTTAGCGGGCATTCTTTGGCCGTTTACGGGATTCGCATCCGACCGGATTAAGTCAGATAGAAACTGGCATTTATAGAGGAGAAGGGATTGAACGACAGCAGAAAACGCAGAAAAAGAAAAATCGGAGCGATCCGCGCCGTCATTTGTGCTCTATCGCTGGCGATCGTCATGCTCGGGATGACGGGACTGGAAAAGCTGGTGGACTTCGGCCTGGGCCAGGTAAAGGCCTCGGAGTCGGAAGCGGAGACGGAAATCATGACCGAAACCGAGGAAGTTACAGAGACGGAAACGGAATCCGAGACGGAGACGGAGACCGAACCAAAGGGTCTGGATCTTTTGGTCTGTGTTGATCCCGGCCATGGCGGGGAGGATGGAGGTGCCGACGATGGAATGGGCCGCTATGAAAAGGATGATAATTTAAGGCTCAGTCTTGCCGTGCGGGATGCGCTCGTTTCCCTCGGCGCGAACGTGATCATGACACGTGAGGACGATACTTTTGTCGGGCTTTCCGAGCGGGCGGTCTTCGCCAATGAGGCGGGTGCCGATTATTTCGTTTCAATCCACAGAAATACCGGAGAAGGAAACGGCGTTGAGGTCTGGGTCCACAGCGCCTCGGAGGAGGGCGGTGAGCAGCTCAAATACGGCGAAGCCATTATGGCCGGCCTTGAAGACGTGGGTGTAACCAGAAACCGCGGGGTGAAAAAGGGCTCCCAGGGCTCCAGCCAGGAAAACCTTCTGGTGAATCGTGAAACGCAGATGAATTCCTGCCTGATCGAGATGGGCTTTATGAACTACGGGGAAGACAATGCGCTGTTTGACCAGAATCTGGAAGGCTATGCCGAGGCGATTGCCCATGGGATCGTGGATACCTGGAAGGAGCTGAATCTGCCACCGGAAACGGAAGGAACGGAGGAAGGCGTACCCGTAAACAGCAGCGAAACCTCCATTCATATAGAAAATCCGCAGCTCGATGTCTCCTCCTACAGCAGCTCTCTCGTGGAATGGGGCTCCGGCGGCCCGGTGGACAGCCTGAACCGTCCGGACGGCTGCATTATCGATCAGGAGAAATACGGCCATCTTTCGGCTTACTTTATCGCACCGCTGGAGGACGAAACCGACAAGGTCATCTACCTGACCTTTGACATCGGATATACCAATGAATATACGACAAGCATCCTCGATACCCTGAAGGAGAAGGGGGTCAAGGGCGTCTTCTTCGCGACGCTCCCCGTGGTGAACGAGGATACGGAGATCGTGACCCGGATCATTAACGAGGGACATGAGCTTGGAAATCACAGTGTGAGCCATACGAACATTCCGGCGAAATCCGTCGAGGAACAGACCCGGGAGCTGATGGATGTGCATGAAGCGGCGCTGGCCAAATACGGCTATGAAATGCATCTCTGGCGTTATCCCGAAGGGAAATTCTCGGAGCAGGGACTTGCCATCGTGAACAACTGCAACTACCGCTCGGTCTTCTGGAGCTTTGCGCATCATGACTGGGTCCCGGAGGACCAGCCGGACGTCGGCGAGGCCAGAACAAAGGCGATCAACGCCCTGCATCCCGGCGCGATCTACCTTCTCCACGGAATTTCGGCCACCAATGCGGCGATCCTGGGCGATCTGATCGATGCAGCACAGGCACAGGGATATCGGTTTGAGCTGCTGCAGTAGCTCAAACAAGATAATACAATACAACTTTAATTTTGAAACAAGGTGATTGCAGGGCATAATTGAGGGTAGAATTAACTTTTGGGCGACGATAAAATGTAGAAATTTTGTTGTTTTAAGATTTAAATATTCGGGAGACGCGTAAAAACTATGGATTTATTGGAAGGCTTAAATAAGGAGCAGGCGGAGGCGGTCCGTACCACGGAGGGACCGCTTCTTATTATTGCAGGGGCCGGCTCGGGAAAAACGAGGGTGCTGACGCATCGGGCGGCGTATCTGATCGCGGAAAAGGGGGTAGAGCCCTGGCATATTCTGGCGGTGACCTTTACGAACAAGGCGGCCGGCGAGATGCGGGAGAGGATCTCTTCCCTGGTGGGCCACGGCTCGGAGGCGATGTGGGTCGCCACCTTCCATTCCACCTGCGTCCGTATTCTGAGACGGTATGCGGACCGGATCGGCAGACCGAATGATTTTACCATTTATGACAGTGATGACCAGAAAACGCTGATGCGGAGCCTGATCAAGCAGAAAAATCTGGATGCGAAGATGTTTAAGGAGAGAACCTTCTTAAACGAGATCTCTGCTGCGAAAAACGAGCTGATCTCATGCGCTGAGTATGCCGCGGGAACGACCGGCGACTTCCGCCGCCAGAGAACAGCGGAAATGTATGAGCTTTATGAGAAGACGCTGGAAAAGAACAATGCGTTTGACTTTGATGATCTGATCATGAAGACCGTCGAGCTCTTCCGCACGGATAAGGAGGTGCTTGCCTGCTACCAGGACCGGTTCCGTTATATTATGGTGGATGAGTATCAGGATACGAATACCGCGCAGTTTGAGCTGGTGCGTCTTTTGTCCTCCTCGCATCATAATTTATGTGTGGTCGGGGATGATGACCAGTCGATCTACCGGTTTAGGGGAGCCGATATTACGAATATCCTGAATTTTGAGCATCATTTTCCCGGAGCCAGGGTGGTTAAGCTCGAGCAGAACTACCGATCGACCCAGACCATCCTCGATGCGGCGAACGCCGTGATCCAGAACAACCGCGGGAGAAAATCGAAACGGCTATGGACCGAGAACGGTGAGGGCGAGAGGATCGTTTTCCGAAGCTTCGAAACCGCCGTCGAGGAGGCGGACTATGTGATCTCCGACATCGAACGAAAGGTGGACGAAGGGAAGGAACGGTATAACGATCAGGCGGTTTTGTACCGGACAAATGCCCAGTCTCGCTTATTTGAAGAAAAACTGGTACGAAGGGGAGTCCCGTACAAGCTCATCGGAGGTGTGAATTTCTACGCCAGAAAGGAGATCAAGGACGTTCTGGCCTATCTGAAGACCATCGAAAGCGGGCGGGACGATCTTTCGCTTCGCAGGATCATAAATGTCCCCCGTCGGGGGATCGGTCTTACCACTTTGGGAAAACTGGCGGACTATGCCGTCGAAAATGACATCAGCTTATTCGATGCTCTGCTGGACGCGGATCGGATCCCGGGGCTGGGCCGTACAGCGGAAAAGATCCGGGGCTTTACGAATCAGATCCTTGTGTTACGCTCCAGATCGAAGGCAGTGGAGTCTGTGGCCGAGCTGATCCGCGCACTCCTTGAGGAGACCGGATATCTTGCGGAACTGGAGACGGAGGATACGGAAGAAGCAGAGGAGCGGATTGAAAACATCGAGGAGCTGATCAATAAGGCAGCGGCCTTCGACGAAAGATCCGGCACGGAAGCGGAGCAGCCGGGAGGGAGACTGTCGGCCTTCCTCGAAGAGGTGGCGCTTGTGGCCGATATCGACTCGCTGGATGAGAGCGAGGACTATGTCGTGCTGATGACGATGCATGGGGCAAAGGGACTGGAGTTTCACAGCGTTTACCTGACCGGAATGGAGGACGGTGTCTTCCCGGGGATCATGTCGATCATGGCCGAAAACCCCACGGATGAGCTGGAGGAGGAGCGGAGGCTGTGTTATGTGGGGATCACGAGGGCAAAGCGCCATCTGACGCTGACCTACGCCAGAAACCGGATGGTGCGCGGGGAAACGCAGGCACATACGGTATCGCGGTTCCTGAACGAGATCCCGCCCGAGCTTCTGACGGAGGCGGTGAAGAAAAAGAGAACGGAGGAGATGCGTGAGGCCTTCCCGGCCAGGCGTGCTCCGAAAAGGGCCGCTCCGACGCTTCCTTTCGCGCTTCAAAGCCCGGCGCCGAAGAATTTCCCCGGAGAGAAGGCAAAGGCCGGTCTGGACTACGGGGTCGGGGACCGGGTCAGCCACGGCCGCTTCGGAGAAGGGACCGTACGCTCGATCGTGGAGGGCGGCAGGGACTACGAGGTGACTGTGGATTTTGATGAGGTCGGGGTCAAAAAAATGTTTGCGGCCTTTGCCCGGCTGGAAAAAGTATAAAATTTGAATTTGGGCTATGCCAATTAAAAAAACTGTGTTATACTGTGTGAAGTGAGAAGGCTTTATTGTAAAGGAGCGGATAAAATGAATAAATTAGAAGAACTGAAGGATCTTTTGAAGGCGAACATCAACAAAATGAGCGATGCAATGCGTTCAAACTCTCTTGCAAGGCAGGAGGACGAGAAGAAAAAATCCATTGTTAAAGGCGTTTTGGCGGTGATCGGGGTTATCGCGGTGGTCGCGATCGTAATCTACGTGCTTTATCGCTTCTTCGCGCCGGATTATCTGGATGATTTTGAGGATGATCTGGATGACGATTTTGACGATGATTTCTTTGATGATGATGCTGAGGATCTGGAGGATCTGGAAGCGTAATTGCTTTAGAAACAGAATAAACGAAAGGAACGCGCCGCAGACGGATGCCTGCGGCGTTTCGTATTATGAGAGAATATGATTGTGAATATGCGGCCCTTTGCGGGGGCTGCGCTTATCGGGATCTGACCTATGAGGAACAGCTTGAAAAGAAGGCCAGGGAAACGGAGCAGCTTTTTTCGGAGTATCTTCCGGAAGGGGGCTTTCTGCCTCCGCTGCGGTCTCCGCGGGAGCAGGGCTATCGGAACCGGATGGAGTATACCTTCGGGAATGAATCAAAGGACGGGCCGCTGACCCTGGGCCTCCACCAGAAAAGGAGCTTCCACAATATCCTGCCGGTGGTAAACTGCAAAATTTGTGACGAGGATTTTGACTTAATTGTTAAATCTACAATGAATTATTTTAGAGAGCATCAGACCTCGTTTTATCACAGAAAGCGCCACACCGGATATTTAAGACATCTGCTTGTGCGAAAGGCGGAGAAGACAAAGGAGATCCTGGTCTGCATCGTGACTACTTCGGAGCCGCAGGAGGAGGGCTTGCTTATGGGCTGGGTGGACAGGATGCTCGGGCTCTCTCTGGAGGGGAGCTTCGCGGGGATCCTCCATACCAGAAATGACCGGCTGGCGGACGCGGTGGTGGACGAGGGGACCGAGATCCTTTACGGGAAGGGCTTCTTTACCGAGACGCTTCTGGGACTGAAATTTAAGATCACGCCCTTTTCCTTCTTCCAGACGAACTCCGGGGGAGCGGAGGTGCTTTATGCCACCGGACGTGATTTCCTGAGCTCGGTTTTTGATCCCACCGGAAAGGTGATCTTCGACTTATACAGCGGGACCGGTACCATCGCACAGCTTCTCTCTCCGAACGCCTCCCTTGTGGTCGGTGTCGAGATCGTTCCGGAGGCTGTGGAAGCGGCCAGAGAAAACGCATTGGCGAACGGGATCACAAACTGCCGGTTCCTGGCCGGAGACGTTCTGGAGGAGCTGGATCGGATCGAAGAAACGCCGGACGCTCTCGTCCTGGACCCGCCCCGCAGCGGCGTCCACCCGAAGGCGCTGAAGAAGCTCCTGTCCTACGGCGTCGAAAACATCCTCTACATCTCCTGCAAGCCCGAAAGCCTCGCGTCCGAAATGCCCATGTTCGCCCACGCCGGATATGAGATCGTGAAGATGCGGTGTGTGGATATGTTTCCTTTTTCGGGGCATGTGGAGACTGCGGTGTTGCTACAAAGAAGCGATACCTAGAAATCCTTGAATTTACGCACTTTTGTTGATTTTATTCCTTCGATAAGATCGGTGATAATCACAAAGAAAAGAATCTGATACATAGGATTTCCGTGGTTGTCGCTTTCGAAGTGGAGACGGTTGACACAAAGAATGATATTCAAAAAACCAAGGATTCTGTCTTGAGAAGTGAGGAGGCAGGAGATGGTATTTGATTATTATTATGGGATTGAGGCGGAACAATTCACATTCTTAAGAATTCCGAAGGTATTGTTCACAGAAGAAAGATTTAAAGGGCTGAGCCTGGAAGCAAAGGTTTTATACGGATTACTATTGGAAAGACTTTCTCTTTCCATGAAAAACGGATGGCTGGATGATGACAACAGGGTATTTATCCATTATACATTGGAAAATATCATGGAAGATCTCGGGTATTCATCCGGCAAGTGCGTTAAGATCATGCAGGAGCTTGATGATAAGAAAGGCATCGGACTCATTGAGAGGAAGAAGCAGGGTCTTGGAAAGCCGGACATTATCTATGTGAAGAATTTCCTAAAGTTAATCGGTGAAAAAGAAAACGAGCCTTCGAAAAGTGCGGGAACAGAAGACTTACAAAATTTGCAAGTCAAGACTTTTTCTGTTGATAAGTCAGAAGTTGCAAGTGATGAAACTGCGGGCTTTCAGAATTTGAAAGCAAATAATACAGATATTAAACATATTGAGTTTAGTAATACTGAATCCTTCAATCTATCCTGCGAGAGTACAGCTACTCCCCTTTCTGATGGGATGGATGAGATTGATTCTTACAAACAGCTTATTAGGGATAATATCGAGTATGATCACCACATGAAGTATGGTGGTATCAGAGATAAAGAGCTCTATCAGGAATTGTACGAGCTTATCTGCGACATTGTTTGTGTGAGGCGTAAGACAGTTCATATTGGGAAAACGGATTATCCGTACGAAGTAGTTAAATCACGTTTTCTTAAGCTTGATAGTAATCATCTGGAATATGTGATAGAGAGCCTTAATAATACAACTTCCGAGATACGTGATATTAAAGCATACCTTCTTACAGCACTGTATAATGCCCCCTCAACGATTAACACCTATTGGACGCAGAGGGTGCAACATGACATGTATGGGTGCGGGTAAGTCGAAAAAATAAAAACAGGCTGTCTGCTCCAGTTGCGGAGCTTTCAGCCCATTAATATTTGCTCTTCATGTTTACTCTTTTGCGTTATAATTTGTACCGACAGTTTCATAACCAATGATTTCCTGCGTATCCTTGTCATAAACCGAGAAATCTTTTAATGCTAGGATGACAGAGCCATTTGAATCACGATAAATATATGTGCCATCGCTTTTAATTTCAGGACTATTCATTGTGGGAACCTCCTATGGACTTGCACTTCCTGAGCTTTTCTACTTCATCAATAATTCTTGGGTCCTTTTCCGGCTTATAATATGGGTCTTTAACCAGATCGGCGAGGCCTGCCTTTGTCATGATCTCGCAGGCAAGACTATCGAAAGTTTCACCTGCTTTATCCCAGTATTTATTCATATCGACCATGTA
>JAFSXC010000066.1 GCA_017450105.1 Lachnospiraceae bacterium
CGCTTCCGTAAGCCATCTCCCAGACTCTGTGCGCGGGGGCCCCGCGTTAATTACGGCCTCCCGGGAAACAACGGTCCCCCCGTGCTCGGTCCGGGGCCCTCTTACTCGCGCTCCGAGGTAGGTCTTGGGCTTAAGTTACTGACATTGCGATGTGAACAGTAACTGATTGTGGCAGAATATACGGCGGTTCTTTTTCAAGTTTTCTCCGTCAGGGAATCGGGTGGCGGCATGGTGTGATCGTTTTGACGCAGGAACCTGGAAAACGCCGGCACTTAACGGAATCGTCGGCTCTGACGGCGATTCCGTTTAGTACCGCTGCGCTTTTCCCGGTAGCGAGAGCGGTCCTGCGGCGAAATGATCTCGCCGTGCCGACACACGATTCCCGTCCGCGCAGCCAAAAAAACCCGGCTGCATAAACCTCCGCAGCCGGGCTGAAAAATCTCTTTATTTTGCTGTCTTCGCTTCCTTCGGCATCTTTCTCGTCTTCATTATGTACCAGAGGTTTACCGCGATACAGATGGAGGAGTAGGTACCGGAGATGAAGCCGACCATCAGCGGCAGGGAGAAGTCCCGGATCGCCGGTACGCCGAGGATGTAAAGCATCAGGACCATGATAAAGGTCGTTATCGACGTATTTAAGGACCTCCCGATCGTCTGGGTCAGGGAGAGGTTCGCGCATTCGCGCAGCGACTCTCTCGTCTGGGTACGGACCGACTTCAGGTTCTCGCGGATACGGTCGAAGATAACGATCGTGTCGTTGATCGAGTATCCGACGATGGTCAGCATACAGGCTATGAAGGTATTGCCGACCGTAATCCGGATCAGGGCATAGGCCGTCAGAACCACCAGCACGTCGTGTACCAAAGCCAAAATCGAGCTGGTCGCCATCCGGAGATCGCGGAAGCGGAACCAGATGTAGATCAGCATACAGATGCAGGCCACGATAACGGCGATGATCGCGCGCGACCGCATTTCTCCGGATATCGTGGAGCCGATGGTCTGTACCTCGATGGAGTTCTCATCCACACCGAAATCGCTGATCAGCATATCCGTAACCGCATCCGCCTGCTCCGATGTAAGGGACTGGGTCCGGATGGAGATCTCGGTCGTTCCGGTAATCGTCGTCGCCTGGATGTCGCTGCTGCCGATGATCTCGGCCACCTTCGGCTTGATGCTGGTATCGATCTCTTCGACGGTAATATCCCGTCCGAGATCGCCCTGGACGGCGGTACCTCCCTGGAAGTCAATGCCGTAATTCAAAGGCTTGTTCCCGCTGGCGCCGAAGCCGATCATACCGGCAAAACCGGCCAGAATCACGATCAGAGAGATCGAAAGCAGAACCTTTCGCTTTTCGATGAACCGGATCGGCTTTCTCTCCTTCGCCTTTCCGTAGAACTTCACATCCTGTACGCCCATCGCGAAAATGCTGTAATTCACCAGCCGCGCCACGACAAGGGCCGTAAACATGGACACCAGAATGGAGATCATCAATGTATCCGCAAAGCCTACCACCGCGCCGGAGCCGAGGAAATGCAGCACAACGGCGGCGATGAAGGTGGTCACGTTTCCGTCGACGATGGCGGAAAGGGCCTTTTTATAACCGGTCCGGATCGCGGTATGGACCGTCGCGCCCTTGGCCGTTTCCTCACGGATACGGGCAAAGATGATGACGTTGGCGTCCACCGCCATACCGATTCCGAGGATCACACCGGCGATACCGGGCAGGGTAAGCACGATACCGGGCTGGTCGGGAGCCGGCCGGAACAGATAGATCAGAGATACCACAATTCCGGTATATAAGCCGAGCGCTACCGAAGCCGCAACGCCCATGACTCCGTAAACAATGATCATAAAGACCATGACGATCAGAATACCGATGCCGGCCGCCAGAAGAGAGGTCGACAGCGCCTGGGTTCCGAGAGACGCTCCCACCACCTGATGCTGCAGCTCCGCAAGCGTCAGGTTAATGGCTCCGACCCGGATAAAGGTGGCCAGATTCTGCGCCGCCTCATAGTCCTCCATACCGGTGATCACAGCCTGTCCGTCCGTAATCGCGGCCTGTACCCTCGGCACGCTGATAAAGTGGTCGTCATAATAGATACCGATGGTTTCTCCCTTGGTGTAGGCCTCCGAGGTCGCATCACCAAAGGCCTTCGCACCCTCGCTGGTCAGCGTCAGGGCAACGACCGGCTCCTCATTTCCGAGCTGGGAATCCTGCTGGTATCTGGCGGCCGCCTCTGCCACCGAATTGCCGTCCATAACGACAGCGCCCTTCGCCTCCATCTCCTCGATGGTTCCGTTCAGAACATACTCTCCGGTCGCGGAATCAAAGGAATAATTCTCATTTCCGTCCGCGTCGGTCTGTTTAATAAAGTACAGAGAGCCCGGCGATCCGAGATCCGCCAGAACGGCCTCCGCATCGGTCACACCGGGGATCTCCACTGTAATCCGGTTTTCCCCTTCCGTATGCACCGAGTACTCACTGTTGTAGGAAGCGGCACGCTCTTCCATCTTTTTGATGGTATCGTCGATCTCTTCCTTCGTCGGATTTTCGTCTACGATCTCATAGGTCACGGACACACCGCCGGACAAGTCAAGACCGAGCTTGATGTCCCCGGAGCCTGTCTTGTTCACCGTGTTCATGATGATCCCGTAGGAATACCAGACAAGGCCCGCGAGGCACGCCAGGATGATCAGCAATACCACAAATCCCTGCCATTTCTTCATGGTTTTCATTTTTCTATCCCTCTTTCCTAATCACAAAAGTATTACCATTATACTTATGTTCGGACAAAATTTCAATTTATATGTCGTACTTTTTAAAATTTTTTTACAAACCTGCCTCGGCCGCCTTGAGCATAAGGGCACATTCAACCCGCTTTTTCTCAAGCTCGCATCCGATATTATATGTACCTTTAATATCTCCGGAACAATTCCAGGCATTGGCAGCGCAGCCCCCGCTGCAATAGTACCGGGCAAAGCAGGACGCACATTCCTCCTTGGAGAAAACGTTGACCTCTGCGAATTTATCAGCTATTTCCGGCTTTTCGACCCCGTTTCGGACGTCTCCCATCCGAAACCCATCGATCCCTACGAACTGATGGCAGGGGTAAAGCTCCCCCTCCGGCGTCACCGCCAGGTAATCCGTACCGGAGCCGCAGCCGGACAAACGCTTCAGGGCGCAGGGCCCGCCCTCCAGATCGATCATAAAATGGAAGAACAAAAATTCCTTCTCGGTCCCGATCCGCTTTTTCATCTCGGCCGCCAGCCGGTCATATTCCTTAAGGATCCCCGGTACGTCCTCCTCCCTCAGACTGTAGGGAGCGCTCTCCGGCGCCACCACCGGCTCCACGGAGATCCTCTTGAAGCCGAGGTCCGCAAGATGCAGAACATCCTCGGCGAAATCCGGATTGTTTCTCGTAAAGGTGCCGCGGACGTAATAGCGGTCCTGCTCCCGCAGGGCAGCCATTTTCTTAAATTTCGGCAAAACGGTATCGTAGGATCCGCCGCCTCCCCGGTTTGGCCGCATACGGTCATGCGTTTCCTTCCTGCCGTCGATGGACAGGACCACGTTGTCCATCTCGCGGTTTGCAAACTCCATGATCTCCTCATCCAGCAGCACGCCGTTGGTGGTGAGCGTAAAGCGGAAATGCTTCGGATATGTCTTTTCCAGCTCCCGGCCGTAAGCCACAAGCTCCTTTACGACCTCGAAATTCAAGGTCGGCTCTCCGCCGAAAAAATCCACCTCGAGATTTTTCCGCGCGCCGGAGCTTTTTACGAGAAAATCCAGAGCCGCCCTTCCGACCTCCGCGGACATCAGAGACCGCTTTCCATGATACTCCCCCTCCCCGGCGAAGCAGTATTTACAGGCAAGATTACAGTCGTGGGCGATGTGAAGACACAGGGCCTTGACCACGGGCCTGCGGTTCAGAAGCGCCTTCTGAAACCCGTCGTCCGCCGGCGGGGTATAGAGCGCTCCCTCGTTTACCAGCTCCTCGATCTCCTCCCAGGCCTCCGAAAGCTCCTCCGGCGAAAACCGGTCCGAAAGCTCCTGCTTAGCCTTCTTATCCGGCGCCTCCGGGCAGCGTCGCAGGATCTCATACATCACCTCATCCAGCGCATAGACGCTCCCGCTTTCGATGTCCAGCGCAAGAAACATGCCGTTGTTTTGAAATACGTGTACCAGCTCTTTCATTGATCCTTATTCTCTCCCTTGACATCCTCTGACAAAAAGAAACGACCGTCCCACCGACGGCCGTTCCCGTTTCTTCCTAAAGCAGTCTTACTTATTCTTCTCGCAAACCTGGTTTCCTACCGTGCAGCTCGTCTTGCAGGCGGATTGGCAGGAGGTCTGGCATTCCATGCAGCCGGACTTCTTCAGGTCACGGTTCATTCTCTTCTTTGCAACAGCCTTAATATGCTTCATTTGCGTTTTTCTCCTTTCCTTTTGTCTCATTCTTCTTAAGCGCTTTTCGAATAACTCCCTTCGGATCCAGGATCAGAAGTCTTACCACCCAGATCACAAGTCCGAGAGCCACCACCGAAAGTCCGAGGAACGCGTCATTCAGCATATCCGCGGGCTCCGGCGTAAAGTAGGCCGACCCGAGCTCAGCAAATTCGAAGATCGCATCCACAAGCCACATCAGCGAAGCACCCCAAAACATGAAGCACAGGATGCCGAGCCGCATGTCATCATTCTTCCTAGTATACCACTTTACCGTTGCGATCACTGCGGCAAAAACAGTAATCAATAAAGTCATTCGGCACTTCCCTCCACAGCACGGCGCTTCACGATCGCATCCGCGCACACACACATCACGATCCAGGCAACCGTCACAACCGCCGCCATGCAGACACCCGTCGTCGCCATCTCATGCAGCATCGCCGACGTATCCTCGGCACTGTTCATCGCGGTCAAAAACGGGAACCACGGTACCACCTCTCCATGCCAGATGTGCTCGAACAAAAGAAGGACCGCGCCGCCCGTAAGCATCCAGGTAAGCCATTTCAGCTTCCGGCTGAGCGGTACCTTAAGCGACTTTTCCTGCTTTCCTTCCTCTTTCTTTGCCTCAGCTCTTTCCACAACCTTCACAACTGCTGCTTCCGCTGCGGATACCAAAAAACAAGCCATACTCCAACCTCCTTTAATCACCAGGGCCCGAAACGGCCTTTGCAACGATTATACACTAATCCTTCTTTGATGGCAAATCATTTTCTTCCCTTAACCTCTCCCACCATTCATAATCCTTTCCCTCGACATGGACCTCCTTCCGAAAACGGAAGCCGAGAGTACGGATAAAGGCGATGGATGCCAGGTTTTTTGGGTGGATCAGGCAGGAGACCGCCTCCTCATCCAGCTCCTCAAACGCATATTTGATCGTCGGCACACAGACCTCCGTACCGTAGCCCTGCCGCCATAGATCGGGGTCGATGATGTAGCCGAGCTCAAGGATCCGGCCGGTTTGGGGCGAGGTCCTGTCCTCCAGGCCCACCCGGCCCATGAGCTTTCCCGTGCTTTTCTGAATGATCACCCACATGCCGTAGCCGTAAAAGCCGTAAATCTTATGGATATAATCCCGGGTATACTCCAGCTCCTCCTCGTAAGGATACAGAGCCTCAATATAATCCGCCGCGCCCTTCTTTTCATATAACGCAAAGAGTGCGGGAAGATCGTCCTCTTTGATCTCCCGCACCAGCGTTCTTTCTGTTTCAAACATCTCCCAGCATTCGTGGGGTTCTCCGAAAAGCATTTCCTACTCCCTGTAGACGGCCTTCATGGTCTGGTTTTCGTACGGACGGTCATCCGGCGCTGTCGTTGTTTCCGCGATCCGGTCCAAAACCTCAAAGCCCTCGATCAGCTTCCCGAAGGCCGCGTATTCCCCGTCCAGATGGGGGCTGTTCCTGTGCATGATGAAGAACTGGCTTCCGGCGGAATTCGGGTCCATCGTTCTGGCCATCGAAAGCACCCCGCGCTCGTGCTTTAAGTTGTTTTCAAAGCCGTTGGAAGTAAATTCTCCGAAGATCTCATAGCCCGGGCCGCCGGCTCCGGTCCCGTCCGGGTCACCGCCCTGGATCATAAAGCCAGGGATCACCCGATGGAAGATCAGGCCGTTGTAAAAGCCCTTGTCGATCAGGGACAGGAAATTCTCAACGGTCTTCGGCGCGATCTCCGGATAGAGCTCGGCCTTCATAATACCGCCGTCCTCCATCTCGATCACGATAACGGGTTTGTCGCTCATCTGATTTTTCTCCTCCTTATGCTTCCTTTGCATCCGCAACTGCGTTATTGAGCTGAAGCATCTTGTCATCCAGCATCGAAACGATACCGGCGCACTCCCGCAGGTCGCGGCTGATATATTCAGGCGCATTGCCCTCGAATTTATAATAGATCTTATGCTCCAGACTCGCCCAAAAATCCATGGCAATGGTCCTGATCTGGATCTCCACCTTCGTATCCACCACGCGGTCCGTCATAAAGATCGGCACGGTCACAAGCATATGGTAGCTCTTGTAGCCGCTTTCCTTGGGATGACGGATATAGTCCTTGACCGATACCACCGTCAGATCCGACTGGCGTCCGATCATCTCCGCGAGCTTATAGATATCGGAGGTAAAGCTGCAGACGATCCGTATTCCGGCCACGTCGTTCACAAAGTTTACCATATTTTCGGTACTTGTTTCATAGCCGTGGCGCTTCAGTTTTTTAACAATACTCTCCGGTTCCTTTACCCGGGATTTTATGTATTCGATGGGGTTGTAGTGGTGTACATGCCGAAATTCGTCGTTTAATATTTCAAGCTTCGTACCTACTTCCTTCAGGGCCGAATGATAAAGAAACATCACCGTATTCCAGCCATCGATATCCTCGCTGAATAATGTCGGGTCCGCCATGGATACCACCACCTCCGTTCTTCATGGGTACCCTTGTATGCCTAAATCAACTGCACAATACTATCGTACCACAAGCCCATGGCGAAGTCGAGAGGTTCTTGTACTATTTTAACAAAAAATTTAAAAAATTTACAATTTCTTTGGTAATTCTTTATAAGTCCAGTTTCAGGTCGCCCTCCTTGATCCAGCCGATCTTCCGGAAGAGAAGGCCGATCAGCGGGCAAAGCACCGCCGGAAGCACGATCGCGATCAGAAGCAGTCCGACCCAGTCCATGGCTGTAATGGCCGGTTTCAGGCCCTGTGCGACCTGATCCGCCCAGCCCGTCACCACGCCGATGGGGCCGACCATCCCGCAGGTTCCCATCCCGGACGACACCGCCGCCCCGTCCATACGGAGCGAGAAGACGCAGGTCGCAATGGGACCGGTAATGGCGCTCGTTATAATCGCCGGGAGCCAGATCCTCGGATTCTTCACGATATTTCCCATCTGAAGCATCGAGGTCCCGAGGCCCTGGGCCACCAGCCCGCCCCACCGGTTCTCACGGAAGGAAAGCACCGCAAAGCCAACCATCTGGGCGCAGCAGCCGGCCACCGCCGCACCGCCGGCAAGCCCGGTCAGAGACAGCGCCGCGCAGATCGCAGCCGAGCTGATCGGAAGGGTAAGGGCGATGCCGACAAGCACGGATACCGTAATTCCCATCAGGAAGGGAGCCAGCTCCGTCGCCAGCATAATGGCGTTTCCGACCTTGCTGGCCACCCAGCCGATCCAGGGGGCCATGCCGATCGAAAGCAGAGCGCCGATCATGATCGTCACAAAGGGCGTAACCAGAATATCGATCTTCGTTTCCTTTGACACCGCTTTTCCGAATTCGCAGGCAATGATGGCGATAATAAGGACCGCGAGAGGTCCTCCCGCGCCGCCCAGCTCATTCGCCGCCGCGCCGACTGCCGCCAGCGAGAAAAGGACCAGTGGCGGAGCCGACAGCGAATAGCCGATGGCCACAGCCATACCGGGGCCTGTCGCCGCCTTCGCAAAGCCCCCGATCTTTACGAGGACCTCCCAGCCCGTCTGCTCGCCGATGGTGGAGATGATCGTTCCGATCAGCAGCGTTGCAAACAGGCCCTGCGCCATCGCACCCATGGTCTCGATCGCGTATTTTTTCAACGAAATCTCGATGTTTTTCCGTTTCAGAAATGCCTTAAATTTTTCCATCTATACGTTTCCTCTCTGCCGCTTTGCTTCAAATAGAAGAACGGCTGCGGCGATGCCTGCGTTCAGCGAATCCACCCTTCCCTCCAGGGGAATGCGGATACGGTTTTCTGCTTCCTTTTTTGCCTCCTCGGACAGGCCGTTCCCCTCGTTTCCGATCAGGAAGCCCGTACCTCCCGAATAATCCGCTTCTGTATATTCTTTTGTTCCCGAAAGGTCCCCCGCAAACAGACGGATCCCGGCCGCCTTTGCCTCCCTCATGGCCGCAAGAAGGTCCTCCGTTACCAGAAACGGCAGGCGGAAGATACTCCCCATCGTGGACCGGATCGTCTTTGGCGAAAAGAGGTCCGCGCATTCCCGGTTCATCACGATCCCCGCCGCTCCGGCCGCCTCCGCCGTGCGGAAGATCGTTCCGAGATTCCCGGGGTCCTGGAGCGTTTCCAGAAAGAGGTAGAGCCCTCCCTTCCGGAAAAAACCTTCCTTCGGATAAACCGGCTGCGTCAGCACCATCAGGATCCCCTGCGGAGTCTTCGTATCCGTCATCGAGGAAAAGACCTCCTCCTTCACGCAGAAGACGCGGTCTGTTTCAAAGGAAGCGTCTGCCTGAAATTCTTCAGAAATAAAAACTTCTTTTAATAATTTTAGATCTGCTTCAGAACAGATCCTTCTTCCTTCGGCAACAAAAAGCCCGGATTCTCGCCGGGCCTTTGCGCTGCTAATCAATTGTTTTACCTGCTTGACACGTTCGTTTTTTGTACTGGTAATTCGTTGTATCGATTCCATTTCCTTATCTCGCGAGGTGGAAGGTTATGTCGAATTCATAATCCGAAATATGCTTCTGCATAGCCAGCGCCTCGTCGATATCGAAGTCCGTAAACTGGCCTCCCTTATAGGCCACGACGCGGTTACTCTTTCCCTCGATCAGAAGGTCCACGGCCAGGCACCCCATCGTAGAGGCATAGACCCGGTCCTTACAGGTCGGGCTTCCGCCGCGCTGCATGTGGCCGAGGATCGTCGCCCTCGTCTCCACACCCGTCGCCGCCTCGATCCGCTTGGCCATACTTGTGGAATGGCCGATACCCTCGGCGTTGATGATTATGTGGTGGGCCTTTCCCTTTTTCCGGTTTTCGATAATATGGTTCACGAGCTTCTGCTCGTCGTAATCATACTTCTCGGGAAGAAGGATATCCTCCGCCCCGTTGGCGATCCCGCACCACAGAGCGATGTAGCCGGCGCCCCGTCCCATAACCTCAATAATCGAGCACCGTTCATGGGAGGAGCTCGTATCCCGGATCTTGTCGATGGCCTCCATCGCCGTATTTACCGCCGTATCAAAACCGATGGTATAATCCGTACAGGCAATATCCAGGTCGATGGTTCCGGGGATACCGACGGTATTAATTCCATGCGCCGCAAGCTTCTGGGCGCCCCGGAAGGACCCGTCTCCGCCGATTACCACCACGGCATCGATCCCGTGCTTTCTGCACATCTCGGCCCCGAGAGCCTGGCCCTCTTCGGTCGTAAACTCCATACATCTTGCCGTCTGCAGGATCGTTCCGCCCTTCTGGATAATATCGGAAACCGAGGTGGAGATCATGTCCTCGATCTCTTCGGAAAGAAGGCCCGAATACCCTCTTCTTATCCCCTTCACCTTTTTTCCTCTTGCATGCGCTTCCCGGACAACCGCACGGATCGCCGCGTTCATACCGGGCGCGTCTCCGCCGCTGGTCAGAACACCGATGGTATTAATCTCTTTTTCCATTTTTATTTCTCCACCAGTTTTATGTTTGCTTTTCCGAATTCCTTTTCCAGCGCCTCCAGGAGCGCAGGATCAGACTTAATATTACGACTTTTCGGCAGCCTTTTCAAGGCTTTGAGGGAAGAAATATAGATAACGACCGTGTCCTCCCCCGGGTATTTCGACAGATAAGCGTTGACGGTCTTTTCCTTTTCCGTATAGTCTTCCTTGGTATCAAACCGGATCCACAGCTCCTTCGGAAGCTCCTTGAAGCTGCGGATCCGTTCCGCGATCAGCTTCGCCGTTTTTTCCTCCTCGGCCTGGACCCGTCCGTAGATAAAGACCTTCTGATCCTTTACCAGCAGCTCCTTTACCCTTTCGTAGGTCTTCGGGAAGACGATGACCTCCACCGTCCCCACCAGATCCTCCAGCGTAACAAAGGCCATGGTCTGGTTGTTTTTCGTATATTTCGGCGTTATTTCCGTTATCATGCCGCCGATCGTATGAAGAGACCCGTCCGCAAGCGCCGGCTCCTTTGTCTCCTCATCCGGCAAAAATCCGAAGGAATCCGTATCGGCATGCTTTTTGATCAGTGCCTCGTACTTCTCCAGCGGATGGCCGCTGGTGTAGATCCCCAGCACCTCCTTTTCCAGGGCAAGCAGCGTTTCCTTATCGTATTCCTCGATCTCCGGCAGCGTTTCTCTTCGTTCGTCCTCTGCCCCTTCCATGTCAAAGAGGGAGAGCTGGCCGGCCACCTCCTTTTTCGCCTCGTCGTTCAGCCGGTCCATGATCCGGGGAAAGGCGATGGCCTTCTGTCTCCGGTTCCCGGGGAGGCAGTCCAGCGCTCCCGCATGGATCAGGCTTTCCACGGTCCGCTTCGTCACCTCTCTCCCGCGCACCCGCGTAAGGAAATCCGTAAGCGTCGAATAGGGGCCGCCCTCCTCCCGTTCCCGTACAATGGAATCGATCACGGTCCGGCCCACCGCCTTGATGGCCGTCATCCCGTAGCGGATATTATTTTTGCAGACGGAAAACTGGCCGGCTCCCTCGTTTACATCCGGCGGAAGCACCGAGATCCCCATATCCTTCGCCACGCGGATATACTCCGCCACCTTTGCGGACACATCCAGCACCGAGGTCATCAGAGCCGCCATAAATTCCACGGGATAGTACACCTTCAGCCAGGCGGTCTGGTACGCAACGACCGCATAGGCCGCCGCATGGGACTTATTAAAGGCATACTTGGCGAAGTCCATCATCTCATCATAGATATGGTTCGCCGTTTTCTCATCGATCCCCCCGGCAATACAGCCCCGGATATTTGCCTCTTCGTTTCCGTAGACAAAGTTCTGGCGCTCGCGCTCCATGACCGCCTGTTTTTTCTTACTCATGGCACGGCGCACCTCGTCTGATCTTCCCCAGGTATAGCCCGCCAGATCGCGGACGATCTGCATGACCTGCTCCTGATAGACGATGCAGCCGTAGGTGGAGGACAAAATCGGCCGCAGGGCCTCACACTCGTACTGTATCTCCCCCGTCGTATTCTTCCCCTTTATATAGTCGGGGATAAAATCCATGGGGCCGGGACGATACAGCGAGATCCCGGCGATCACATCCTCCAGGTTTCCGGGCTTCAGCTCCTTCATAAACGAACGCATCCCCGCGGACTCCAGTTGGAAGATCCCCTCGGTCCGTCCCGTGGAAAGGCTTTTATAAACCGCTTCGTCCTCCATATCGATCCGGTCGATATCGATCTTCACCCCCTGTGATTTTTCCGCAAGTCTTACCGCATCCCTTATCACGGTCAGCGTACGCAGCCCCAGGAAATCCATTTTCAGAAGTCCGAGCTGCTCGATCGTGGTCATTGTAAACTGGGTGGTTATGCAGTCATCGGTACCTCGGGACAGCGGCACGAAATTCATCATCGGCTCCGGCGAGATCACAACCCCGGCCGCGTGGGTCGAGGTATGTCGGGGCAGGCCCTCAAGGCGTCTGGCCATATCGATCAGCCGCCGGATCGTTTCATCCTCCCCGTACAGTTCCCGAAGCTCCTGGTTCTTCTTCAACGCCTCGTCGATCGTAATCCCGAGCTCGTTCGGGATCATCTTCGCGATCTTATCGCACAGGGCATAGGGGAGATCCAAAACCCTTCCTACGTCCCGGATCACCCCGCGGGCCAGCATCGTTCCGAAGGTCACGATCTGGGTCACACAGTCCTTCCCGTATTTTTCCACGACATAGTCGATGACCTCGCCCCGCCGTTCATAGCAGAAGTCCACGTCAATATCGGGCATCGACACACGCTCCGGGTTCAGAAACCGTTCAAAGATCAGGTTGTATTTAATCGGGTCGATATTTGTAATCCCGATGGAATAAGACACCAGCGACCCGGCCGCGCTGCCCCGCCCCGGCCCCACCGGGATATCGTTTGTCCGGGCGAAGTTGATATAGTCCCAGACGATCAGGAAATAGTCCACATAGCCCATCTTCTTTATCACGGACAGCTCGTAGGACAGGCGTTCGTTCAGCGCCCTTTTCTCCTCCTCATCGAGCTTTTCCCGGTCATAGCGCTTCCACAATCCCTCCTCACACAGGGACTGCAGATAGGCATAGGAATCGGCAAAGCCCTCCGGCACCTCGTATTTCGGGATCTTATACTCATTAAACCGGATCTCGACCTCACAGCGGTCGGCAATCTTCTGGGTATTGTCCAGCGCCTCGGCCGCATAGGGAAAAAGCGCTCTCATCTCCCCTTCGGATTTGATATAATACTGGCCGCCGGAATAGCGCATCCGGTTTTCATCCGCCACCTTTTTCCCGGTCTGGATGCACAGAAGGATATCGTGGGCCTCCGCGTCGCCGGCATAGGTATAGTGGCAGTCGTTCGTAGCGACCAGCGGGATACCCGTATCCGCGTGCAGCCGCATCAGGCCCTGGTTCACCGTCTCCTGCTCCGAGATCCCGTGGTCCTGAAGCTCCAGGAAGTAGTTCCCCTTTCCGAAGGTTTTTTCATACCACAGGGCGGTTTCCTTCGCCTCCTCGTAGAAGCCACGGACCAGGTTTTTCTGGACCTCCCCGGCCAGACAGGCCGAGAGGCAGATCAGGCCCTCGTGGTATTTTTCCAGGACCTCCCGGTCCACCCGGGGCTTGTAATAATACCCCTCCACAAAGCCGATCGAGACGATCTTCATCAGGTTCTGATACCCGGTATTGTTCTCCGCCAGAAGGATCAGATGGAAGTACCGGTCCTCGTCGTTTCCCTTTTCCCGGTCAAGGCGCGACCCCGGCGCGACATAGACCTCGCAGCCCAGAATCGGCCGGATCCCCTCCTCCTTCGCGGCACGGTAGAAGTCGATGACGCCGTACATGACTCCGTGGTCCGTAATAGCCGCGGCGTTCATCCCGAGCTCCTTCACCCTTTTCACATATTCCTTTATCTTATTCGATCCGTCCAGAAGGCTGTATTCCGTGTGGACGTGAAGATGTACGAATGACATGCTGCTACCTCGTTCCGGTTCGTTACTGTTCACACCCCAAGAGATGGCCATACTCTTCCTCGGGCCGCGAACGGAGAGTGTGTCTGAAAAAATTCCCCCTGTCGTGATACCAGCATGATGAACCGTGTAAAGGTTGGATACCATAGACAAGAAACATGGGGGCTGGGGGAATTTTTTTCAGACACACCGCAGGGGGAGGTCCCGCCAGGTGTGAACAGTAACCCGGTTCTATGCTTTCCATCCATTTTCGAATAATATGATAGCACGATCGGCCGGTTTGTGCTATCATGGTCTGTGCTGATTAAGAGATAATAAGGGAGCAAAGCGAATGAAAACAGGAATCGTAATCGAAGGCGGCGGTATGAAATGCGCTTATACAGCGGGAATTCTGGACTGTCTGATGGAAAACGGGATCCAGTTCTCCTATGCCATCGGCGTTTCCGCCGGCGCTGCATGTATGGCCTCGTTTCTGGCCGGTCAGGAGGACCGGAACCGGAGATTTTTTGTGGAGCACGTTCTGGATCCTCAATACATCGGGTTCTCGAACTACCGGAAAACCGGAAACTATTTCGGTCTGGAATATATCTATAAGGAGCTCGCCAACTCCGACGGCGCGGACCCTCTCGACTATGAGGCCCTGCAGAGCAATCCGACGGAGTTCTTTGTGGTGGCTACGGATGCCGCTACCGGCAGCGCCCATTACTTCTCCCGGGACGATATCCCCAGGGACGACTACCGCGTTTTCATGGCCTCCAGCGCGATCCCGGCCGCCTGTAAGCCGGTCGAGATCAACGGGAACCTCTATTTCGACGGCGGCGTTTCCGATCCGCTCCCGGTAAAGCATGCCCTGATGGACGGCTGTGACAGGCTTCTGATCCTTCTCTGCCGGCCAAGGAATACGATTCGTTCCCAGCAGAAGCGCCTTTTCCTGATCAACCGTCTGATCCGGAAATACCCGGATATCCAGGAGGCCATCCGTTACCGGCATAAGTACTATAACGACTCCCTGCTCTTCGCGAGGAAGCTGGAGGCCGAACGGAGAGCCTTTATCCTGGCGCCGAAGGAGCCTCTTCCCGTAGGAACCTATACCAAGGATCCCGCTGTTCTCCAGGGGATCTACGAAACGGCCCTGACGGATTTTAAGGATACAAAGCGCTCGCTATTTGAATTTCTGGAGGGGTAAGGGCCGCAGTCCTTATTCCATGCCGCGCTTTCCCCGATCGGTCTCGTCTATGCTTCTGTCCGTTCGGAGACGATCTGACCGCAGGGCTTCCTCCACAGGCCTTCTTCCAACAGGCTTTCTTCCGCGGGGCGTTCTTTCGCAAGGCGTTCTTCCTCCGGGAAGCTTTGGCCATGTTGCTGTTCACACCCCCATGTCAGCCGCCTGGCCATACCACCCGGTGCGCCGCTTTCTGTCGTTACCGGGCGACGGTTTTCCTGTCGTAAGGACCGGCACCGCGTTCAGCTCCTTCCGCTCAGTTCCATCCACGCGGCCAGCCTGGCGGCCAGCGCTTCTGTTTCCTTCGTCGCCAGACTTCCCGCCTTCATCCGCCACTGCCAGTTGTTCTCCCGGGTAGAGGGGGTATTCATTCTGGCTTCGGAGCCAAGGGAGAGTACATCCTGCATCGGAACTACGGCCAGATCGGACACGCTCGTCCAGGCCAGCCGCATCATCCCCCAGCTATAGCCCTCCTCTTTGTTCAGGCCGCCATAGATCCTTGCCGTCTCAAGCTCCTTTTCCGAGGCTTTAGTAAACCATCCCTCCGTTGTTTCGTTATCATGGGTTCCGGTATAGCACACCGTATTTTTCTCGTAATGGTGGGGCAGATACCAGTTCGTTCCGTTGCCGTCAAAGGCAAACTGGAGCACCTTCATCCCGGGGAAGCCCGTCTCCTTCAGCATCTCCTGGACCTCTTCCGTAAGGAAGCCCAGGTTTTCCGCAATGATCGGAAGCTCTCCCAGAGCCTCCTTCAGGCACGAGAACAGCGCCGCTCCCGGTCCCTTTCGCCAGACACCTTTCCGCGCGGTCTCGTTCTTTGCCGGGATCGCATAATAGGACTCAAAGCCCCGGAAATGGTCGATCCGGATCAGGTCAAACAGCTCCGCAACGGCCTTCAGCCGCCTCACCCACCACCGGTATCCGTTCTTCTTCATCACATCCCACCGGTACAGAGGATTTCCCCATAGCTGGCCATCCTCGCTAAACGCATCGGGAGGGCAGCCGGCCACCTCGATCATATCCAGGTTTCTATCCAGAAAGAATTCCTCCGGATCCGTCCAGACGTCCGCACTGTCGGAGGCCACATAGATCGGCATATCTCCGATCAGGCCGATCCCGTTTTCATTGGCGTATTTCTTCAGCTCCCTCCACTGGGAGAAGAAGAGAAACTGCAGCATTTCATGAAAGGCGATTCCATCGGCATAAGATTCTTCAGCCGCCTTAAGCGCCTCCGGCTTTCGAAATTTCAAGGCCTGAGGAAATCTCCGCCACTCCATCCCTCCTCCGGCATCCTTTAGCGCCATAAACAGGGCATAATCCGGGAGCCAGTCCTTATTTTTCTCCGCAAAGGCCTCATACTCCTTCGGTTCCTGTCCCCGGAAGCGCTCATAGGCCTTCCGTAAGAGCGCATAGCGGTTTTGGTACAGCAGCCCGTAGTCCGCTCTTTGCGGATCCTCTCCCCAGGAAAAGCTCTCGATCTCCTCCCTTTTCAGAAGCCCCTCCTCCGCAAGGATCAGCGGATCGATAAAATAGGGGTTCCCGGCGAAGGCGGAAAAGGACTGGTAGGGAGAGTCCCCGTAGCTCGTCGTTCCCACCGGCAGCACCTGCCACCACTTCTGTCCCGCCCTTTTCAGGAAATCAACAAAATCCCGGGCTTCCCTTCCGAGGGTACCGATCCCGTAAGGAGACGGCAGCGACGATATATGAAGTAAAATTCCCGCTGTGCGCATAGGTTTTCCCTTTCTGATCCTGTTATAATAGTTCGACTATATTGTCTGGAAGATGTCATCCCGCGAATGAGCGAATGAGGCGTACCGGTTAAGCGGTCTCCTCCACCAGGCTCCTAAGCTTATTATAAAGAGCGGGATACTCCTTCTCCATCCGCACAGGCTTCCCCTCCTTATTCAGAAAGCAGTGTACGGACTCAGCTTCGGCCACGGTCTTCTGGTCGTCTGTCTTCATTTCGTATACGAGAAAGAGCTTTACCCCGTTAAACGCCCTGACATGAACCGT
Organism: Lachnospiraceae bacterium; assembly: GCA_017450105.1. GTDB lineage: Bacteria > Bacillota > Clostridia > Lachnospirales > Lachnospiraceae > RUG12461. The sequence goes on from JAFSXC010000066.1 coordinate 16,569, forward strand.
GATCTGAACGGTATCCGGAAATGTGGTACTCTTTTTATATTTGCAGTTCACCTCTATGGTCGGAGAGACGATCCCTTCCTCCTCCAGACCGGCATAGTCCAGGCCCTCCTGCTTCAGGAAGTCGACCCTCGCCTCCTCCATCCAGCGGATGTAGTTCGAATGGTGGGTAATCCCCATTTTGTCCGTCTCATAATATTGAACGGTATGCACATATGGTTTCATCTTCTTTTCACCCTCCTATCCTCTCAACCTGTTTCAGATTGCATTTCGATCCGGCGTCTCTTCATCCGGTAGTCCGGCCGACTACACCCTGCAGCCCAGTCTCTGTCCGTTCTTTTTCAGCCACAGCCTCGCCTCTTTATACGCGGGATATGCCTTTTCCACCTCGGCCCAGAAGCGTTTGGAATGGTTCATTTCCTTTCTGTGGCACAGCTCGTGGACAATCACATAATCCAGGACCTCCGTCGGGGAGAGCATCAGCAGGCAGTTAAAATTCAAGTTTCCCTTCGCGCTGCAGCTTCCCCATCTCGTTTTCTGATGGCGGATGGTAATCCTCCCGTAGTCCACGCCAATTTGCTTTGCGTAATAGGCCACTCTTTCCGGGATCACCCTGTGGGCTCTGGCGGAGAGCTCCTTAATCTCTTCCGCGTTCAGCTTATTATACTCTTCTTCCTCATTTTTTTCCTTATATGTCTTCAGCTCATCGATGGATTTCTGTATCCAGGCACTCTTCTCCTCCAAAATCCGTTCGATCTCTCTTTTGCTTATCCGAAGAGGAGCCCTGACCGTAACCGTAAGGTCCGGATTCACCCGGATTCCTACGGTTTTCCGGCGCGAGCGTATGAGCGTCACCTCCACCGGATTTTGGGCCCTTGGATCCTTTTTCTCAGCCTTCAAATTCCTCCCTCCCGGTCCTTTAACGCATCCTCCACATACCGCCGGATCCCGGCCGGCGTGGAGAGATCATATTGCTTATTTAATTCCAGAAAGCACTCCCTGATGTCCTCCTTTCGGAGATACCGGTATCCCGGATCTCCGGGCAGAAGCCCCTCCCGGGCCTTCCTCCAGGGACTTTCCCGATGGGTCAGCAGCTCTAAAACCCGGGGATTATACCGGCCGAAGCCCTTCAGCGTAAGCAGCAGGATCTTCTGTTTATCCTCCGCAAGCGCCTCCCCTCCCTCCAGCACCGAGAAGCGGGGATCCTCCGTCGGGTCAAAGCAAAAATCCCTTAACAGCTCATACACCGGGCGCACCACCGGTCCATGGGCCCAGGCCTCGCAGTCCTCCGGGTAAAAGGGAGCGTTTAACAGGGCATAGGACAGACCCTGCATAAAGTAGAGCAGCTTCTGCAGCGCCAGCGGGGTAATCTCCCCCATGAGGCGGAAGGTCTCACGAACCGCCGCCAGAAGCTCCTTCGAAAGCGAAGCGCTCTTTTCCAGCCGCGCAGCCGCCCGGTCCGCCTTTTCAAAGCAGACTCTCGTCAGCTTCTCCCGGTTCTCCTTTAAGCATTTTCTCATAAAAGAAGGATCCTTTAAAGCCCTTTTGCAGATATCCGAATATTCCTTCGAGGGGAAGCACCCCGTAAGCCACCGGGTCACCGTAATCTCACCAAAGCCGAGAGCCAGGGACAGGGGCGCCTTCCCGATCTCATACAGCTCCATAAGGCGGCAGAGATCTCTCCTTTGGATCAGTCCGAGCGCCTCACAGCGGGCATCCAGGTATTCTTCGGTATTTAAATCCACAAGCCCCTCTGTCTCCATTTCCGAATCACAGACAAAGCAACGGGTCACCGTCCGCAGAAACGTAAAGGGCTCCTCTCCCTCCTCCTCCACCGTTTCCTCCTCCATTTTACGATAAAACGGACGCACCTCGCGGCAGTTTGTACAAAAGTCCTCTCCGGCCCGAACCCAGGTCTTCTCTTCGCTCATCTCTCCCCCCTTTGCATCACTCTACGGTTCCTCCGTAAAATACGGCTTTAGCGGATACTTCGCCTTATGGCAGGACACGACAATTACCATTTTATTCTCAAGAAGGTTCGTTTTCAGATAGAGCTGCACCGTTTCTTCGATCCCCTTGCGGCGGTTCAGAAGCACCCTCTTCGGCCCGAACACATAAAGCTCCTCTTCCCGGAACGCCTCATGCTCGTTCTCCACCGCCTTTACGAACTCTCCCGGCAAAAGAGAAAGCAGAATCCGGTCAATATCCCGGCGTTTCAGAGCGTACATCCGAAACAGAGCCAGATTCTCACCGCGCCTCATGTTCATCTCGATCCGAAAGCTCCCCTTCCTTACCAGCTCCTTCAGTTTTTTTAAATAATCAATGATATCTTTTTTTGTTTTTTCTATCATAGCAAACGATATAATCCTTGTCAAGTCCCATGAACGCAGTAATTATCCCGCACCCCCTGCGGGTTACTGTTCACACCCCAATGCCAGTAACTTAAGCCCATATATTTCCTCGAGCGCGAGTAATAGGGCCCCGGACCGAGCACGGGGGGGGGACGATGCTTTTCCGGGAGGGCACTTCTTTCGCGGGGCCCCAGCGCACTTAAGTCTGGGAGATGGCTTACCAAAGCGCCGCCGATATGTAGTGTGAACAGTAACCCCTGCGGTGCGATCAGTAACCCCTTGCGGCAGCGGCCGGCGTCAAAACCCGCGGTCCCGCCAGTTGTGAACAATAGTAAAAAAAGATAACCCGGCGAAAAGCCAAAGAAAAAAGATAAGCTTCCTCCGGGGCAAAGCCCTGCCCCGGAGGAAGGAGAATACAAGAAAATGAATTATCTTACGGTAATCTTTTCGAGATGCCAGATGTCCTGTACATACTCCTCGATCGTACGGTCCGAGGAGAACTTTCCGACATGAGCCACGTTCAGGATCGCCATCTTCGCCCAGCTCTTCTCGTCCTCATAGGCCTTCATGGCCCGCTCCTGCGCCTCCGCGTAAGACCGGAAATCCTTAAGGATAAAGTAGCGGTCAGCCACATCCGAGTTCTGCGTATTCAGAAGCGAGTTGTAAAGCGGCCGGAAGATCTCGGAATCCTGCGGATAGTAGAAGCCGTTGATGAGCTGCGTCAGGACCTGCCGGATATCCTGGTCGGAGTTGAAGATCGCCATCGGATCATAATCCCGGTTCTTTTCATGCTCGATGACCTCATCGGCGCTCATACCGAAGATGAACATATTCTCTTCGCCCATCTCCTCGCACATTTCCACATTCGCTCCGTCCATGGTTCCGAGCGTCAGTGCCCCGTTCAGCATGAACTTCATGCAGCCGGTTCCGGAGGCTTCCTTGCTGGCGGTAGAGATCTGTTCGGAAATATCCGCCGCGGCGAAGATCCACTCCGCGTTGCTGACCTTGTAGTCCTCGATGAAGACGACCTTGATCTTTCCGTTAATGGAGGCGTCGTTGTTGATGACGTCGGCCACGGAATTGATGAGCTTGATAATGAGCTTCGCCGTTACATAACCGGCCGCCGCCTTGGCTCCGAAGATGTAGGTATGCGGATAGAAGTTCATCGTCGGATTCTCTTTGATCTTGTTGTACAGATACATTACATGAAGGATGTTCAGGAGCTGTCTCTTGTACTCGTGCAGACGCTTTACCTGTACGTCGAAGATCGACCGCGGATCCACCTCGATCCCGTTGTGGTCTTTAATGTATTTCGCAAGACGCACCTTGTTCTGGTACTTGATGTTCATGAACTCGTGCTGCGCCTTTTCGTCCTCGGCGTATAACGCCAGCTTCTCCATGTGGGAGAGGTTTGTGACCCAGTCGTCCCCGATGTAGCCGGTAACCCAGGCGGAAAGCAGCGGGTTCCCGTGGAGCAGGAAGCGGCGCTGGGTAATGCCGTTGGTCTTGTTGTTGAACTTGTTCGGGAACATCCGGTAGAACTCGTGGAGCACGGTATTTTTCAGGATCTCCGTATGGAGTCTCGCCACACCGTTTACCGAATGTCCGGCAGCGATGGCCAGATGCGCCATCTTTACCTGGCCGTCGTAGATAATGGCCATTTTGCGGATCATCTCGTCGTTGTTCGCAAATTTGAGCTGGATCTGAAGCAAAAACCGGCGGTTGATCTCCTCTACGATCTGATAGATCCGGGGAAGCAGACGCGAGAAGATCTCGATCGGCCATTTTTCCAGAGCCTCGGACATGATCGTATGGTTCGTATAGGCACAGGTCGCCGTAGTAATATCCCAGGCGTCGTCCCATTCGAGACCTTCCTCGTCCATCAGGATCCGCATAAGCTCGGCCACGGCCACGGTGGGATGAGTATCGTTCAACTGGAAGGCCACCTTCTCCGGGAGCTTACGGATATCGGAATTGTATTTCTTAAACTTCTCCAGCGCACGCTGCACCGAAGCGGAAACGAAAAAGTACTGCTGCTTTAAGCGGAGCTCCTTGCCGGAGATATGGTTGTCGTTCGGATACAGGACGTTTACGAGGTTCTTGGCCAGGTTTTCCTCCTCCATCGCCTTCTTGTAATCGCCCTTGTCGAAGGAATCCAGCTCGAACTCGTTCCGGGGCTCGGAATCCCAGATGATCAGCGTATTAACCATATTGTTGTTGTAGCCGACGATGGGCATATCGTAGGCAACCGCATTGACCGACTGATAGTTTTCATGGATGAATTTCAGCTTTCCGTTTCCGACATCCTCGGAGCGGACATAGCCGCCGAATTTCACCTCATAGGTATATTCCGGGCGCTTCAGCTCGAAGGGATAGCCGTTCTTTAACCAGTTATCCGGCACCTCGACCTGGAAGCCGTCCTTGATCTTCTGTTTGAACATACCGTAATGGTAGCGGATACCGCAGCCGTAGGCGGGATAGCCGAGGGTGGATAAGGATTCCAGGAAGCAGGCAGCCAGCCGTCCCAGACCTCCGTTTCCGAGCGCCGGATCGGGCTCCTGGTCCTCGACGGTATTGATGTCGACGCCAAGCTCGTCCAGAGCCTCCTTAACGTCCTGATAAGCCGAAAGATTGATCAGGTTGTTCCCGAGCGCACGGCCCATCAGAAACTCCATGGACATATAATACACGGTCTTGGCCTGGGTCTCGTTCATGACCTTCTGGGTATCCAGCCAGTTATCGATAATCACGTCCTTTACGGCCATCGAAACCGCCTGGTAGATCTCCTGGTCATTGGCCTCCTCCATATTCTTCCGGAACAGGTCCTTGACGTTCTCCTTCACCGCATTCTGGAAAGTCTTCTTTTCGAACATTTTGCTCTTTGACACGTTTTATCCTCCTTTGAAATTGATTCCCTTAGTTTTTCTTCACAGCCAGCGTCGTTTTCTGGCCGTTGATGTCCCATTCCTTTTGATAACCGTCAAGCGCTCCCTCTTCGATGGAGTCCGCCAGAACGTCTTTTTTTATCGAGGCTTCAAGGCCTTGAACACGTTCCGGATCACCTCGGAGCCCTGCCAGGTTACCTTAATCCGGTCCATAACCTCAAACCCGGCCTCCCGGCGCATGGTCTGGATCTTGCTCACAAGCTCCCGCATATAGCCCTCGCTGATCAGCTCCCCGGTCAGAGAACAATCCAGAACAACGGTCACGGTATCGTCTCCGGCGGCCGCATAGCCCTCGGTCTGTACCGACTCGATCAGAAGATCCTCTTCGGCAAGCGCTACGCTCTCATCCACCTCCGGAAGCTTTAAGACCCCCTGCTCCTTCAGTTCGCGATACGCCTTATTTCCATCCAGCTCCGAAAGCGCCTTCTGGATCTGTCCGAGGAACTTTCCGTATTTCGGTCCGACGGTCCTGAGCTGCGGTTTGAAGCGGTAGGTGGTATAAGAGGACACGTCCTTTGTATACTCCAGTTCCTTTACGTTCAGCTCGTCGAGAAGGATCTCCCGGTAGAAGGAAGGAAGCTCCGTTTCCGACGAAACATACATTTTTCCGATCGGCTGGCGGGTCTTGATCTTCGCGTTGTTCCGGCAGGCGCTGCCGTAGGTTTTGACCTTTAAGACCTCGTCCATATAGCCCTCGAGCTCCGTATCGATCAGCGTTTCGTCCGCGGTCGGGAAGTCGCATAAATGGACGCTCTCCGGCGCATCCTTATCCACGCTCCCGACAAGGTTCTGATAGATCTCCTCGGTCATAAAGGGGATCATCGGCGCCGCTGTTTTTGCGAAGGTAACAAGCGCCGTATACAGGGTCTGGTAGGCGTTGATCTTGTCCTGCTCCATCCCCTTTGCCCAGAAGCGATCACGGCACCGCCGGACGTACCAGTTACTCATTTCATCCACGAACTGGTCCATCGCGCGGGCAGCCTCGGGGATCCGGTATTCGGCCAGGTCCTCATCCACCCTCTTTACGACCGTATTCAGCCTGGAAAGGAGCCATTTATCCATAACGGTAAGAGTCGCCGGATCCGCCTTTGTCTTTGTCGGATCAAACGAGTCGATATTCGCATAGAGCACGAAGAAGGAATAGGTATTCCAAAGCGTATTTAAGAACTTGTTCTGCCCCTCGGTCACAGCCTTATCGTGGTAGCGGTTCGGAAGCCAGGGCGCGGAGTTGATGTAAAAATACCAGCGGATCGCGTCAGCGCCGTGTTTTTTCAGCGTTTCAAACGGGTCCACGGCATTGCCCTTGCTCTTGCTCATCTTCTGTCCGTTCTCATCCTGGACATGGCCGAGAACGATCACGTTTTCGTAGGGCGAGCGGTGGAATAAAAGCGTACTCTCCGCCATCAGCGAATAAAACCAGCCTCTGGTCTGGTCCACCGCCTCGGAAATAAAGGCTGCGGGGAACTGCGCTTCGAAAAGGTCCTTATTTTCAAACGGATAATGGTGCTGCGCAAAGGGCATCGCGCCGGAGTCAAACCAGCAGTCGATGACCTCGGGAACCCGTTTCATGGTCTTCCCGCAGTCCGGGCAGGTACAGGTAACCGCGTCAATATAGGGGCGGTGCAGCTCAACGGTTTCGGCGTCCTTATTTCCGGAAAGCTCGGCAAGCTCCTTCCGGCTCCCGATCGCGATCTGCTTTTTGCAGTCCTCACATTCCCAGATATTTAAGGGCGTTCCCCAATAACGGTTCCGGGAGATCCCCCAGTCCTGGATATTTTCCAGCCAGTTTCCGAAGCGGCCCTCTCCGATCGAGGACGGGATCCAGTGGACGGTATGATTGTTCTCCACAAGCTCATCCCGGACCTCGGTCATCTTGATAAACCAGGATTCCCTTGCATAATACAGAAGCGGCGTATCACAGCGCCAGCAATGGGGATAGTCGTGTTCAAATTTCGGCGCGTCAAAGAGCTTTCCTTCCTCCGAAAGCTGTTTTATGATCATCGGATCCGCCTTCTTTACGAAGATCCCCTCATAACCGGTTTCCTTCGTAAGCTCGCCCTTTTCGTTCACAAACTGAACAAGCGGCAGATCATATTTGCGCCCTACCCGCGCATCGTCCTCACCAAAAGCCGGCGCCTGATGGACGATACCGGTACCGTCGGTCATCGTCA